>JAUVGW010000234.1 GCA_030593565.1 Phycisphaerae bacterium
AGAAGAAAGCCCACGGCGCAAGCCGTGGGATCGCATCGGCATGCGCTTTGCCCAGCCCCAGCGGGGCGAAAGATACCCCTCGACCTCCTCTTTCGCCCCTTTGGGGCTCGCTGGTGCGCACACGCCAGAGCCCCACGGCTCACGCCGTGGGCTATGTTCTTACGCCCCTGTCGGGGCTTCGACACTCCCCGATAATCCGTCAAGAACCTTTTTTTGCTTATGAATCGGCATCGTGTAAGCTACGCAAATCGCCCGCGATCTTCCCCAGGTGCAGGACATAACCTGCCGATGAAAAGGGAGTTACACATGCGAGGTCCCGCGGCGCCGGCGCCGCCCGTCCACGGAACCCACCCATGCTGCTTGCCGAAGCGACCCATGCCGCCGAGGGCCATCACGACCTGCCAAGCCTGTTCTGGATCGCGCCCTTCGCCGCCCTGTTGCTGTGCATCGCGATCCTCCCGTTGCTCAAGAAGACGGAGCACTGGTGGCACAAGAATAGCAACAAACTGATGATTGCCGTCGCGCTCGGCATCCTCACGC
The DNA here is from genome assembly GCA_030593565.1 of Phycisphaerae bacterium. Lineage (GTDB taxonomy): Bacteria > Planctomycetota > Phycisphaerae > UBA1845 > UTPLA1 > JAFGQA01. The sequence goes on from JAUVGW010000234.1 coordinate 541, forward strand.
TGGTGTATTATCAGTTCAGGTCCTTCGGGTTCCACGGCACCGAGAAGGGCTTCCCGACGGTCCTCACGATCCTCCACCATGCCGTCCTTGCCGAGTATGTCCCGTTCATGTCGCTGCTGTTCAGTCTGTACGTAATCTCGGGCGGCATCTGCATCAAGGGGGATATACCGGCCAAGCCGTCCACCAACGTCATCTTCCTGGCGATCGGCGGTCTGCTGGCCAGCCTGATCGGTACGACCGGTGCGGCCATGCTGCTGATCCGCCCGTTGCTCAAGACGAACTCCGAGCGGAAGCACGTCGTCCACACCGTCATCTTCTTCATCTTCATCGTGGCCAACGTCGGCGGTTCGCTCCTTCCGATCGGCGACCCGCCCCTGTTCCTCGGCTACCTCAGGGGCGTGCCGTTCCTGTGGACGTTGAACCTGTGGCCCATGTGGCTGTTCATGCTCGTGGTGCTTTTGGCGGTCTACTACGTGTGGGATCTTGTCGTTTACAACCGCGAATCCCCCGCCGATCTCAGGCTCGACGACACCCAGGTCCGGAAGATCACCGTATCAGGCAAAATCAACTTTCTGTTCCTGGCGGGTGTCGTCTTTGCCACGGGAACGCTCGACCCTAGCAAGCCGTTCCTCGGCACGGGCTGGACGCCGTTCATGTTCTGCCGAGAATTCGTGCAATGCGCGTTCGTCGTGCTGTCGTTGATAACGACCACGAAGGCCATCCGCAAGGACAACAACTTCAACTACGTCGCCATCCTCGAAGTCGCCTGCCTGTTCATCGGGATCTTCGTCTGCATGCAGGTCCCGATCGAAATCCTGAACATCAAGGGGCCCAGCCTCGGCATCAATACCCCACAGAGGTTCTTCTGGGCCACCGGCATCCTCAGCAGCTTCCTCGACAACGCCCCGACGTACGTCGTGTTCTTTGAAACTGCCAAAAGCCTGCCCGTCGAGGCGGGTGCCACCGTCGTCGAGTTGGCGGGCGGGGGCGCGGTTCAGATGAAACACCTGATCGCGATTTCCATCGGCGCCGTCTTCATGGGCGCGAACACCTACATCGGCAACGGCCCCAATTTCATGGTCAAGTCGATCGCCGAATACGAAGGCGTCAAGATGCCCAGTTTCTTCGGCTACATGCTCTTCAGCGCCTGCATCCTGCTGCCGATCTTCGCGATCGTCACGTTCCTGTTCGTCGGCTAGAACATTTCACGTTTGTCTGTAGCGGCCGACGCCCCTGTCGGCCGTGGATTGTTCACTGATGCTACGTCCGACACGGGGGTCGGACGCTACGAAAACAGGCAAACCGCTACGGTACTCCAGCGCAAAGTAGATGGCGGCCGCAACCAACGGAACCTTACCGTTGGTTGATGTTTGAATGGCGAATGAAGTGCGCCCCAAGCCCATGGATCGCAATCCATGGGCTTCCGGTGGATGCGGGGCGAAGGAAACGACCGTTTGTCGTACCGGATAAACCGGCGGTCACGGCGCGTTGGGTGATCCGGCGTCGATCGTGTCGGATGGCAGACCGGCGATCGCGCGGGTGGCTGCGCCGGGTTCGGCGACAGGCCGCAACAGCGGATGATCCGCGAGGAACCGACCGTCGAACATCCGGTTCAATTCATAGCTGAACCGTGGTCGGGGCAGTGCCCAGACCGTTTGCAACGGCGAGCTCAACACCTCCCCCAGAATCCGCCATGGATGGGCGGTTGCCAGTTCACTTGTGGGCAACGACGCCTCGACGGTCGCCGGGAGTGGGATCAGCAGGCCGTTGCCGTGCGTCGGGTCGATGACGGTGATCGCGCTACGGAGAAGCGCACGGGCCTTCACCGATGCGGCGGCACGCCGTTCGGTCCCTGTTGCGGCATCGTCGTTCAGGCGGTCCGCACACAGGCGAGACGCCTGTGCCACAGAAGAAGATTGAGGATGGGCTTCAGACGTCGGCGCAGGCGACGCCTCCGCCACAACCGGCGTCAAGGCGACTGCCTCGTCTTCGTCCGATTGGGGAGACGCCTTCATAGCGATATCGTTTTCCGACTGCAAGGCGGCGTCATTCGCGGATTGCGCGGCCGTGCCGTCCGCCGGCCGCACTGCGACGGCGTCGTCCGGCGATTCGTCGGGGGTGGTTCCGCCCATGTCGAACAACCCCACCGCCGAACGGCTGGTCTCTTGAATGTTGCCGGCCGGATAGATCGGGGCCGTCGGGCCGGACCAGGTTAGCCGCCCGTCATCATTCGGGCGGCGCGCCGCCTGCGCACCAAACGGCACCGCAGCCGGTTCGCCGGCCGACAAATCGACATCAGTCTCGGCGTCTTGTATTCCGTCGGCCGGCTCGAACCGTGGGCCAACCGATTTCGATTCCATCAATGTACCAACGGCATAGACAATGTCGTCCGGTGGCTGTGCAATCCGTTCTGTTTCCGTTGGCGATTCTTCCACGGCTGCGGTCTGCGACCCGCCGCTCGCTTCGGCGAGCGTTTGCTCCACGATCTGCAATGCATACGAATACGCAATCCCGAGGTTGTTCGCCCGGTCGCGTGCATCGATACGAATGCGGATCTCGTGGTCCAGCATCTCGGCCGGAATCTGATAGGTAATCGACCCCTCGTGGGCCAGATCACGCTGCAATTCGATCGCCCGCGGCGCATCGGCGGTGAAATCCGTCAACAATCGAATTGACACGGGATCGTCGGTCAGACGGCAGTCGTCCGCCCGCCATGCAATCATGATCTTCTGCCCGGCATAATACCAGCTTTGCTCCGGCTCGATCCGGACCTCGACTTCCGGCACCACCGAGTCGACGTGGTAGACCCGTTCCGGATGGGCCAACGCATGTTGCGCCGACGCTTGATCCGGCCCCACGAATCGGATGCCGTAGTCTCCGTCCTCCTCCACCTCGAACGGGAAGAACTTCTGCTGCCGGCCGAAGTACCCGCCCTTATGCCAATGGAAGCCGTTATTGTCCGTCCACCAGATCGCCACCCGCGGGATTTCCTCCGGCTGGTAGTTGTCCGGAGCGCGGACCATGACGATCTTCTTGTTGGTGAAATAATGGAGGGGATCGCCCTTTTTTGCGCGCGCCTCGGGCGTCAACTCCGCCGCCGGCTTCACGTAACTCGGGCTGTCGTACGCCCAACCGGGATAGGCGTTCGGAGGATCAAACGGCGCGTCGCGATCAGCTTGCGGCGTGCGGTCCGCTACCTCGAACGGAGCAGGCATCTCGTTCTTGTTGCAGGCACTCGTCGCCAGACCGGCCCCAATGGCGACGATCAGGCCCATCCGTGTTGTTGAAGTCATGACAGCATCCTTGCTGAATTCCCTGATCGGGGCGTCATTCTAAGGTCATTCACGCCGAGGCGGCAACCCCGAAATCGAGTTCGGCGGCCGCCCGCACACAGTGCAGCCCGACGCCCCGCGGATTCTGCAGCACAGCGCGGCCTTCGTCCGCAACCAAAGTGAGCCGGGCCGTCCTCGGCCCGGTCCGGCGTGTGGACACGCCGGCTCTCTGTGGGCACGATCGCTTCCACGCTATCCTCGCAGCCCCCGGGGAAATCGATCGTCTGCAATACGACGCATCCACCGAGTCCTCGCTCGTGCCACGATCTCCGGAGCGGAACGTCAAGACCATTATCGGCCCGTCGATCGGTAGCGCTGGACCCGCCGCGCGACGATCGGCACGACAATCCGCACTGTGGTCACCGCTCCCGTTCGACCCCGACCTCGGCATCAGTATCAGGAAAAATAGGCGACCGCGCGCCAGAAGAACCGGCGTCCCGCGTTTTCAGTATTGGAATCGCGGCTCCACGCCGGATGATGCGTTGGGAAGATGTTTCGCTCCGGGTGCGGCATCAGACCGAACACCCGACCGGTCGCATCCGTCAGGCCGGCCACGCTACCAGTGCTGCCATTGGGGTTTTCGGGGTAGGTCGGCTCCCCGCCGTCAGCCGCGACATACCGCAAGCCGATCCGCCCGTGGTCCGCCAGCCGCCCCAGCGATTCTTCGCCCCCGTCCAGGACGATTTTTCCCTCGGCGTGCGCCACCGGGACATCCCACTCCTCGCCATCTTCGAGGAAGACGCTATGCGGCGACTCGGCCCGGACGCGGACCCACCGATCTTCGTAACGGCCCGAGTCGTTCCAGGCGAGCGTCACTTGCACGCCGCTGTCCGCCCCCGGCAGCAGGCCCAGCCGGACCAGCACCTGGAATCCGTTGCAGATGCCCAGCACCAGACCGCCCCGTTCGACGAACGCCCCGATCGCGTCTCCCAGGTGATGGGCGAGCAGGTTGCCGAGGATCTTCCCGCTCGCGATGTCGTCGCCGTAGCTGAATCCCCCCGGGACCGTCAGAACCTGATAGGCGTCCAACTGCCGCGGATCGCTCAGCAGCCGATTGACGTGCATGCGATCGGCCCTTGCCCCGGCCTGTTCCCACGCAAACGCCGTCTCCGCATCACAGTTGATCCCCGCCGCTCGCAAAACCAGTACGCGTATGGTTGCCATGGGCGGATTCTATCATGTGGGCGCGGACTGTCACATGGTCGGACGTTTTTTGACTCGCGCGCGGCCAACGCCGACAATGCACGCTGCTCTGAAATACGCTGGTGCGAGAATCCCTGGTGCGAGAATCCCTTCTCGCACCGCGATGTGCGGGAATCCTCTCCCGCGAGGATTGTGCAGGATAGGAATCCTGCCGCGGTTGGGTGCGAGATGGGAATCTTGCACCAGCGACTTAACCGGTCTATTCATGCACCATCGCCACACAAAGCTGCGATTCGCCGGACTGGCGTTGCTGCTGTCCTCGGTCGCCTGTAGCGGTTGCCGGCCCGCGCCGGATGTACCGTCGCCCACGTCCACCACTGCGCCTGTCGCGCCGCAGCGGATCATCACGCTCGCACCCAATGCCGCCGAGATCATCGCGGAACTTGGCGCGGCCGATCGGATCGTGGCCGTCAGCGAGTTCTGTGTCCATCCCGATCTGAAAGCGCTCCCGAACATCGGCGGGCTGTTCAATCCCAACCTTGAGGCCATCCTCCGGCTCCGGCCGGACATGATCGTTCTCCGCGGCCACAGCGATACGCTCGAACGGCTGTGCCGCGACAAACAGATTCGTGTCTATCAGGATCCCACCGAGGACCTCGACGACATCTACACCGCAATCCGCGAATTGGGACGCCTGCTCGATCAAACGAACGAAGCCGACGCCCTCGAGCGTGACATGCGCCACCGCCTTGATCGCATCGCCGCCACCGTCGCGGGCAAGTCTCGCCCGCGCGTCTTCGTTACCATCGCCCGCAAACCCGATTCACTCGCCGGCATCCTCACCGCCGGCCGCGGCACCTTTGTTGACGAACTCATCACACATGCCGGCGGGCGGAACATCTTCGCGCATACGGCCGTCGATTATCCGCAGGTCAGCCCCGAGGCGATCCTCGCCGCACGGCCCGACGTCATTATCGAGGCGATGCCCGAGGAAAACCCGAGCCCCGAGCTTGACGATCGCGTGCGCGGCCTGTGGCGAGACCTCGGTCCCACGCCCGCCACGCGTGATGGTCGAATCTATGTCCTCACGGTCGACCACGCGCTGATCCCGTCGCCCCGCATCGTCGAGGTCGTCGCGGAGATTGCACGGCTCCTGCATCCGGAGGCCGACATTGACTGACGCTGACGCCTCCATCTTGAGTGCCACTGGCGTGACATTCGGATTCCCGCAGCGCCCGGCCTTCCTGCATCCGGTACACCTCGACATCCGGCCCGGCGAGTGTTGGGGCATCATCGGCCCCAACGGCGCGGGAAAAAGCACGTTGCTCCGACTCCTGGCGGGCCTGCTTCGGCCCACGGCCGGCACGGTGTGTCTCGAAGGTCGATCGCTTCGTGACGTTTCGCCGCGTGCGCGAGCCCGGCGCATCGCCTTCCTGCCACAGCACCTCCCCACCGATCTCGCCACGATCGCCCGCGACGTCGTGTTGATGGGGCGATTTCCCCACAGACAGTTTGGCCTGTTCGAGAGCGCGGACGACTTCGCCATCGCCGATCGAGCCATGGCCACGACCGGCACCCTCGAATTCGCCGAACGGCCGCTCGCCACGCTGTCCGGCGGCGAAGCCCAACGCGTCCACATCGCCGCGGCCATCGCCCAACAGCCGGCCGCTCTGCTCCTCGATGAACCCACCGCGTCGCTCGACCTGTATCACCAGCTCAGCATCTTCTCGATCCTGCAAAATCTGACGCGCCACGACCGTCGTGGCACCGGCGCCTCGCCGGGAGACCCGTGTGGCACCGGCGTCTCGCCGGTGAATCCGGGTGGCGCCGGCGTCTCGCCGGTGAACGCGCTCGCCGCCGTCGTCGTCACGCACGACGTGAACCTCGCGGCGCGGTTCTGTTCGCACGTACTGCTGCTGGATGACGGCAAGCCCGTCGCGGCGGGCCCGCCCGCGGAGGTCGTCACGGCCGAGATCCTCGAAGCCGTCTACCAAGTCGAGTTGACCGTGACCGACAGCCCGATCGATTCGACCGGGCGCTGGATTATCCCCATCGCGCCACGCGGCCCGTCGCCCAAGTCGCCAAACGGCAGGCGAGGTGCGCCATGAAGCGGTTGACGAAACGGCGTTATGTGGCGTGCATCGGTGCGTGTCTCGTTTTGCTTCTGCTGGTGCTCGCCCTCAGCCCCGGCATCGGCAGCACGTCCGGCAGCTTCGGCTTTTTCGATGCGTGGCGGGCCTACTTCCATCATGACGACGATCCGACCGCGGTCGATGCCTACTGGATCGCCTTTCACCTGCGCTTTCCCAGAACGCTCCTCGCCGTACAGGTCGGCATCACGTTGGCATTGTGCGGCGCGGTATTCCAAACCCTGTTTCGCAACCCGCTCGCCACGCCCTACACGCTGGGCATCGCCAGCGGCGGTTCGCTCGGCGCGCTCGTCGCCATCAAATTCGGCGTCACCGCCTGCGTGCTCGGCGTCTCCGGCATCACGCTGTCCGCCTTTCTCGGCGCACTGACCGTCATCGCCGTCGTCTTCTCCTTCACGCGAGGAACACGCCGACTCAGCACAAACGAACTTCTGCTTGCCGGCGTCACGATGGGCCTGTTCTGTTCGGCGATGATGATGCTCCTCACGTACCTGTCGGATGTCCGCGAGACCTTCACCATCGTGCGGTGGATGATGGGCTCGCTCGACACTGTCCGCACCGACAAGGCCACATCCATGTTGCCGCTGACGATTCCCGCGTGGGTGGTCTTGCTTTGTTCAGCCCGAATGTTGAACCAGTACGCCCTCGGTGAAGAACTCGCCGCCGCCCGAGGTGTCAATGTCGCCCGGCTTCAAGCGGTCTGCATCCTGTTCGCCTCGCTGGCGACGGCCGCCGTCGTTTCCGTCTGCGGGCCGATCGGCTTCGTCGGCCTCGTCATCCCGCACATCACCGCCCTGTTGATCGGCCGGGACTGTCGTATTCTGCTACCGGCAGCCGCCCTACTCGGCGGCGTCTTCCTCGCTGTCTGCGATTGGCTCTCACAACTAGCCATGACGTGGGCCGGCGCGCTCTCCGGACAGGACCTCGGCAGCACGATTCTCCCCATCGGCGTCGTCACCGCCGTCGTCGGCGTGCCTGTTTTCCTGATCCTGTTACACCGGCGCGCCACGCAGTAACGGTCGTCGGCCCAACCCAGGGCAATCGCAAGAATCGTACGGAAGCCCCCCCCCCAGATGCCACTGGGTTTACGAGCCTGTTTGAGAAGCCCGATCAGAGTCGCCTTCTGTGAAGGCGGTGTGCCGTGGCGTTTGGAGGGCACCGCCTTCACAGAAGGCGGCTCTGATCGGTTTCGTGCCTGTCAAACCCCCTTCAACAGACTCGCAGCTCATGCGCGAGATCCATTCTTGCGATTGCCCTG
>JAUVGW010000381.1 GCA_030593565.1 Phycisphaerae bacterium
GTGTTTCGATTAGTGCATTTCACGATTGCCTGTGGCACCGGCGTCTCGCCGGTGGGATCACCGGCGAGACGCCGGTGCCACAGGAACGTGAAGCCGCCGCCTGGATTCGGTCACACCCAACCGTAAACTGCTATAGCTACGCGGCGCGGAGTCTTTCCGCCCCCCGGGGGGGGTCATACGGCTGTCGGCGCGAGGCCGCGTGCGAGTTCCACGCCGAGGGTGTCGAAGATCAGCGAGGTGTTCGCGCCGCGGCGAATATGGTATTCGGCTGTGCCGACGGATCGGATGGCGCGACCGACGCCCGCGGGCGTCGCCACCTTCGCCATATTGCGGATGGTCCTGTCTTTCTCCAGTGCGGTAGGAACATGGCCGACGGACGCCCGCTGGGTGTCCCGCAGGATCGTCGACACGATTGACAGGACTATGGATTGCGCCTGCCTGGCGGCGTTTGTGTCCTCGCTGTCGTCGGCCGTTCGTTTCAATGACGAGGTCCACTCCTTGGCGATGTCCAGCAGGATGGTGCCGCAGCCCAACGGATGGCCGGGCGCGCCCGCGAGCGCCTTGATCACATCGGGGACACGGACGAATAAATCGAGATCGACGTATTGCCTCGCCAAGCCAAGGCTGCCCTGCGACAGTTCCGCGAGGAAGCGAGCCGTGTCGGCGGGGACGTCGGCGCGCTCCGTCAAGTGCTTGATGACAAATGCCGCAGGCAGCGCCCGGCAACTGATCTGCTGGCAACGGGACCGAGTCGTTGCGAGCAGCGCGTCGGCCGACAGGGCCAACAGAATGAGATAGCTGTTGCCCGGGGGTTCCTCGAGCGTTTTGAGCAGGGCGTTTTGAGCCCCGATGCTGAGCCGCTCGGCCTCGACGACAATGAACACCTTGGCGCGACCTCGGCTCGGCCGCAATCCCGCCTTGGCGATCACGAAATGCCGAATCACGTCGACGCTGAGATCGACGGCCTTGCGGTTTTGCACCTTCTTCTCCGGATGCAGCTTGTTCAACCTGCGATGGATGCGGTGAAAGTCCGGGTGGTTCCCGGCTGTCAGTAGCCGGCAATCTTCGCACCGACCGCAGGCGTCGAGCCAGGTGGAAACCGTCCCGGCGGAGCCATCTGGCGCGGCGACATCCTGGACGTCCGTGCAGAGCAGGACCGCCGCCAGCCGTTGGGCGAGCATCTCCTTGCCGACTCCCTCCGGTCCGGTCATGAGATACGCATGTGGAACACGACCGCTTCGCAGGGCTCGCTGCAAGCGCGTTTGTGCGTCGAGTTGATGCTGGACATCAGAAAACGGCATCCGCCAAGGCCTCCATTACCCGAGCATGAACCTGTGCCTCCGTGCCGGAGCCGTCGATGATGATGACCGGCGTGGGATAGTAGGACGGCAGTTCGAGGAACATCTCGCGGACACGTTCGTGAAACTCCATCGGCCGGGCTTCCATCGCGTCGGTGTGGACATCGTGAAACAGCATGGGCTGGCCGTGTGCGCCGGCGTTGCTGCGTTTTCGGGCGGCCTGGGTCTTGCGTCCCGTGCGCTGAAAACCGGCTTTGGGCGGCAGATCGATCACGACGGTCAGATCTGGCCAGGTGTCGTCAATGGCATACGCGGCAAGCTCAATCACGCGTTTCGGATCATAGCCGGCAGCGCCTTGATAGGCGCAGGTGGCGGAGACATAGCGATCGCACACGCAAGCGACGCCGTTCGACAGTGCCGGCGCGATGACATCGCGGGCCGGTTGCGCCCGGGATGCCATGAACAGGAGCGCCTCGCAGCGGGGGTCCATCTCCGACAGGTCATGGTCCAACAGGACGTGACGGATGTGGTTGCCGATGGTCGTCCCGCCAGGGTCGCGGGCTTCGACATGCTCGATTCCGCCCGCCGCAAGGGCCTCGCTCAACAACCGTATTTGCGCGCCTTTGCCGGAACCGTCGACGCCGTCGAAGACGATGAACTTGCCGCGTAGCTTGTCGATGGTGTCCGCCGACACGTGGGTCCTCCGAATAGCCGGACAGGGAAACCGGCAACTCCCGCCGCGTACGTGTTTAGCCGGGGTGGCATGGGTTAGCGAAGCCTCGCTGAGCGGCGGAGCTTACCCGTGGGCGTTCGCCTCTGGAAGATCCACACGGGTAAGGACCGCCTCGGCAGCCACGCGGTCAAGCCGGACGACCCCGGCAGGCGGTCCTTACCCATGCCACCCCGTTTGAACGCTATATACGTACCCCGTCGCCGGCTAACGCATCGCGACACGTTCGCGATGTCTGCCGATGGCATCGTACACGTCGGCGGCATTGTAACTGGAGCGGACGAATGGACCAGCCGCGACGGACTGAAATCCCATCGCACAGGCCTCCGCCTCGATGGCGTCGAATTCCTCGGGTGGCACGTAGCGGACCACCGGGGCATGGGCGGGCGTCGGCTGCAAATACTGCCCGACCGTAATGATCTCGACGCCGGCGTGCCGAAGGTCGCGCATCGCCTGCGCAAGTTCCTCGCGTGTCTCGCCGAGGCCGACCATCAGGCCGCTTTTTGTCAGCATTTCCGGCCGAATCCGTTTGAGATTACGCAACACGTCCAAGCTGCGGCCGTACTTCGCTTGGGGCCGGATCACGGGTGACAGGCGCTCCACGGTCTCCTGGTTGTGGCCGTAGATGTCCGGGCCGGCATCACACAAGATGGTCAGCAGGTCGGTCCGTGCGTGGAAATCCGCGGGCAGGACCTCGACGACACAACCCGGCGACTGTGCGTGAATGGCGCGAACACAGGCGGCGAAATGATCCGCCCCCTCGTCCGGCAGGTCGTCGCGGGCGACCGCCGTCAGGACGACGTGGCGAAGCTGCAGGGCCGCCACCGCTTCCGCCAGGCGATGTGGCTCGTCAGATTCCGGCGGCAGCGGCCGTGCCGTGTCCACGGCGCAAAACAGACACCGCCGCGTGCAGCGTTCGCCCAGAATCATGAACGTGGCTTGGCGCTTCGACCAACACTCGCCGAGGTTTGGGCAGCGGGCTTCCTGGCAGACCGTGGCCACACCGCTGTCCGCGACGATCCGCCGCGTTTTCAGCAGAACATCGCCGGTCGGCAGCGGGCGTTTGAGCCAGGTCGGCAATCGCCGACCGGACCGCCGGAATGATTTGGTTGCGTCCATTCGCATCGTGATCCAATCGGGGCTTCCGAGGTGCGTGGCGCGGTTGTGTCAGGCATGGTCAAGCTGGGCGCCGCACACGACAATCGCCCGATTCACCGCAGTATAGCCCAACCGGCATGGACCGGCGACCGGTTCGGCGGGCAGGGCAATCGCATGTTCGAGCCAATGCTGGAACAAGGCGCGTACAATCAGAGCCCCGACCGTGAGGGAGGGTTGGCGCGATTCTGGGCGGTACCGCTCCCTCACGGTCGCGGCTCCGATCCAGAACATGCGATTGCCCTGGTTCGGCGGAGCAAGTTGCAGCCAAAACTGGCCTCCGAGGCTCTGCACGGTATATAATGAATAGTGAGCATTTCCGCCGGCACCTCGTGGCGATCTCCGGCAGCCCGTGCCGCCGCCGCGCGAAGTTCGGGTATGGTGGGAGGCGTGCAATGATCAAATTGGAACAAGTCCTGTTTCCGTCCGACTTCTCGGACCTGTCGCTCCACGGGCTCCGGTATGCCCGATCCTTTTGTGAGGCCTTCGATGCCCGGTTGCACGTCTTGCACGTGGTCGACGAGGCGTGCCAATACTGGATGGCGATGGGGCCGAACACCGTCCCGGTGGGTCCGCCGCCCGACGAACTCGTCGCGATCTCCACGGAGGAGATGCGGAAGTTCGTTGAGGAGCACCTTGCAGACGTGGGATTTCCTTTGATCACCGACGTGCAGATGGGCAGGCCGTTCATGGAAATCATCCGCTATGCGCGGGAGAATGACATCGACATGATCGTCCTCGGCACCCACGGCCGCGGCGGCCTGAAACACGCGATCATGGGCTCGGTGGCCGAGCGAGTGGTGCGAAAGGCGCCCTGTCCGGTCCTGACCATCCGCCACCCGGAACACGACTTCGTCATGCCATAGTCTTGTCGGTTGGTGCCACAGGCAAACGTGAAATGCTATAGGTTATTTCCTGGCGATGCTCAGTTGGGCGTTGGCGCTGTCGATGGCCTTGCGACGAGCCTTGACGGCGTCCAGCGTGTCCATCGGCATCTGTCGGGCTTTTTCCAGGGCAGTCTTGGCTTCGGCGCGTGCCAGGTCCTCGGCTGCGGCCGCGCGCTCCGTCAAGATGATGACTTCGTTGTGGAGGACCTGCGCGAACCCGCCGTCGACGAAGAATTCGCGAGCGCCGGACTCCGTGGTGTCAACCCGGAGCACGCCGGTGCCGAGCTCGCAGAGCAGGGGGGCGCGGTCTTGAAGAACGCCGATTTGGCCGTCATGTGCAGGGAGAACGATCCCTGTGGCCGTTGTCTCCAGGACTTGTTCCTCCGGCGTGATCACCGAACATTGGATGGGTGTGGTCTTGGCCATGTGGCGCATGTAACCCGACTGCGGTTCGAGTGTCAAGCAGATGTTCGGTTCCGGCGCCGCAGTTTCGCATTGCCCGGCTTCTGGATATAGCCAGACAGCGCGGCCTTAGGTCGCGCTGTGCCACCGTCAATCGTGAAATGCTATAAACGGATCATGCCTTTTGTTTGCGGTGAAGGCCGCGCAGAGTTAGCATTGTTGGCAATCGCGGACGGGTCGGGTGGCAATACGCGTATGATGTGCTTTATCTTGATAGCAGTGGCGTTCCAGGCGGCGGAG
>JAUVGW010000136.1 GCA_030593565.1 Phycisphaerae bacterium
CTTGGTATTGCGCAGGCGACAATCGGCAGAAAGGAGCGTTCTTTATGACTCAAAACCATCAAAAACCCCGTACGATAGTTAACGGCGTTGGGTGGCATGGGTAACGAGTGGGGCACCCCTCAGGGTGGCCCACTCATTACCCGTGGGAATACATCGAGGTTGTTACCCCACGGGTAAGCTCCGCCGCTCATCGCGGCTCCGCTAACCCATGCCACCCCAGCTTCCCATGCCACTCCGGCTGCCCATGCTACCCCGGCCAGACACATACGGCTCGGCACGAGCCGGCTCCGATGCGCCGGATTGCAATGGAAACACTACAATACCGAAATGAGCCAGCCGCTACGAATCCTGGATGCCAACCTCAATCGAGCTCGCGAGGGCTTGCGCGTGCTCGAAGAATACGTCCGACTGGGACTGGACGACGAGCCGTTGACCGCCCGCCTCAAGCGGCTGCGGCACACGCTGGCCGAAGTCGCCGGCGCATTCGGCAGCCGTGCCCTGCTGTCGGCCCGCGACATCGAGCACGATGTCGGCACGGATGTCACCACGGCATCGGAGCGCACACGGTCGGACGCCGTCGATGTTGCCGCGGCGGCCGCGAAACGCGCCGGCGAGTCCTTCCGGTGCATCGAAGAATATGGCAAAACCATCGATGCCGGCGCGGCGGCTCGCGTCGAGCGGCTTCGATACGAACTGTATGCGATCGAACAGGATGTCCTGGTCGGCGGGCCTCGTCGCGCGAGGTTCCGGACGGCGAGGCTCCACGTCCTGGTGACGGAGGCGATGTGCAAACGGCCTTGGGAGGATGTCTGCCAGCGCGCGGTGGAGGGCGGGGCCGACGTGCTCCAACTGCGGGAGAAATCGCTCAGCGATCGGGAGTTGCTTGCTCGCGCCCGGCGGCTGTCTGGCGTTTGCCATGATCGCGACGCGCTCCTGATCGTCAATGACCGGCCGGACATCGCCCGGCTCGCCGGCGCCGACGGCGTTCACGTGGGGCAGGATGATCTGTCGGTGGGCGAAGCCCGCTCGATCGTCGGTTCGCAGATGCTCGTCGGCACATCGACACACAGCCTGGACGAAGCGCGAGCGGCGATGTCCGAACGACCGGACTATATCGCCGTCGGCCCGATGTTTCCATCCAAGACCAAGCCCGAGGTGGCGGCGCAGGGTCCGCGCCTGCTGGCGGAAGTGGCGGCCATCGCGACGGTGCCCGTGGTTGCCATTGGTGGGATCACCGCCGCGAACGTTGGCGATCTGAAGGAGTGTTCCGCTTTTCAAGCGGCCGTCTGCCAAACCGTGGTCGGCGTCGACAATCCAACCGCGGCCGTGCAAGACCTGCGCCGCCAACTGGGCAGTGCCAAGGACGGCGACAGGGAGGACGGCGGCAGGTAGGTCGGCGATAGGTGGAACGGCGAGGCCTTCAAGCGCACCCAACTTCGGGCGCGGCCAAGGCGTCGCACGACGTGGCCTGCGGTTGCGATCAGAGGAGCCTAATCCGTCAAAGCTGGTTCTTGCTAGAGCATTTCACGTTTGTCTGTAGCGGCCGACGCCCCTGTCGGCCGTCGAAAACCGTTGGTATTCAACGGCCGACAGGGGCGTCGGACGCTACACCAATAAGTGAAATGCTAAAACGGCACGGCTCGCTTGTCCCGCGCCTAATTACCCGCCCCGGCATTGGTCCTTCCACACGGGCCGGATGGCATTCTCGGTATGCACTGGGTTTTGTTCCGGTCCGCTGATTCGGCCCATCGGTGATCAGGTCTTCGGGGGCTCGGAGGGTGGCTGCTCGGCCAGCACACGCACCTCCACGGGTTTGACGGCGTCGATGTGCACGTCGCGTTGCGGAAACGCGATCACAATCCCCGCCTCACGGAAGAGGGCGTCGATGCGGTAGCGGATGTCGCTCTCGATCGTCCTGCGGTCCATAAGTCGCCGCATGCGAAGCCAGAAATGCACCTCGAAGATGAGCGCGTTGTCGCCGAAATCGGTGAACAGGACGATGGGTTTGGGCGTTTTGAGCACTTTGCCGTGTTCCTCGACCGCCCGGCGGATGAGCTTGGCGGCATTGCGCGTAGGCGACCCATAGGCCAGTCCGACGACCACGTGGGCCCGGTAGCGATCGTCGGAGAGCGTCCAGTTGACGACGTTGTGTTCGAGAAACGAACTGTTCGGTACGATGATGTCGACGTTCTCGGCGCTGCGGACGCGCGTGCTGCGCGGCCCGATGTGCTCGACCGATCCAAGCAGGTCCTCAACCTCGATCAGATCACCCACGCGGATCGGGCGTTCCACCAGCATGATCAACCCGCTGATGAAGTTGTTCATCACGTTCTGGCTGCCGAAGCCGATCCCGATCGCGAGCGCCCCGCCGGCGATCGTAAACGCGGTCAGGGGGACGTTGACGACGCGCAGCGACAACAACGCGAGGCCCAGCACCAGCACGTAGAACAGGAGCGATTGAATCGCCGCCGCGGCGCCTTCCGTGAGCCCCACCCGCGGCAGGAGGCGCCGTCCCACGAACCTGGTGAACAGCCGCGCCACGGTCACGCCGACGACCAGCAGCAGGATCCCGACGACGATCTTGCTTACCGTGATCGGGCGATCCTCGACGGAAATGAGCTCATAGCGCCACGCCCCGCACAGGGCTTCCCACACGCCCCCGAGCCGCTCTGCGAAGCCGGTGCCGGCCGTTTCGCCGCCGATCTCGGCCAGCAGCTTGTCGCCCAGGCGTCGGGCCGTCTCGATACTGGCGATGCTGGATTCGCAGACGCTGATCCGCGTCTGCACGTGCCGAATCTGTTCTCGCAGCCAGCGGCGTACGCCGATCCCGGCTTCTTCCGCGGAGGATAGCTTCTCCTGCAAGGTCACCAGCGATTTTCTGGCCTCGGCAGCTTCGTCGGTTTGCAGGCGGCTCTCCGATTCGAGCTGCGTTCGGGCGTCCTGCGCCTCAGCCTCCCAGGCTTTCAATTCTTCTTTGGTGGCCTGGTCGTTAAACGTGCGGAAGCGACGGGTCCAGACCTGCTTCACCCATACGAGCCGCTGGAGACGCGCCTGGAGGAGCATCACGTCGAGTTGGCGGGCTTCGCGCTCGAGCCGCGCAGCTTCGACCTCCTCGACCAGGGCCTGATCCGTTTCCGCGGCGCCGTCGCGCCGTTGGCGCACGTCGGCCAGTTTTCGGGCGGCGGCGCCCAGATCGAATTTCGCCTCCTGGAGCAGGCGCCGGAGAGCGAATTCGTTTCTGGCGAGCTTGTCGAGCTGTTCGTCGAGGTCGTCCTGGGTGAAACGCGCCCGACTCTCTATCCAGGCGACTTTCTCTGTGAGGAAGGTAAGGCGGAGCCGATAGATCGCGTCACCGACGCCCCGGCTGCGCTGCTCCAGCCCGCGCAGCGCGATCGTCTCCGCGGCGAGCCGGCTTTCGAGCTCCGCCAGCCGCAGAGCCACCGACAACTTGGCGACGTCGGCTTCGGCAGCCGGCGCCGCGAGTGCCTCCTTCGCCTGCCGGCGAGCGCGTTCGCAATCCTCGTGCTGCGCGCGGGCATTCTCCAGGGTTTTCTTGGCCGCCTCGCGCGCCGCATCCAGTTTGGCACCCCGATCGGTGTGGGCGTTCAGTTCGCTGCCCACGGATTCCAGCAGCAGGAACGAGTCGGGACGTTCTTCGGGCGGCCCGGTTGCCCGCAGCGCGGTCAGATCCGCTTCGAGTTGGGCACGCGAGGTCTGCAACTCTTCAAAGCGTTGTACCTGTGCGTCCTGTTGACCGTAGAGCAGATCGATCGTCTCGAGCAGCGCCACCTCTTTCGTGAGATGTTCCGGGGGCGTAGCGCCCTCCGGGGCAGTGGCGGTCTCCAGATTCCGCCGGGCGGCAGTCAGTTCAGTGGCCAGTTCGGCGCGCTGCGCGGCGATGCGCGCGCGCGGCGCGGGCTGAGACGCGGGCGCTGGTTCCGTCCGCTGCCCGGAGTGCTCCTGACCGGAAGCCGGACCGGGCAGTGACAAGACAACGAAGGCAATGCACGAGGGAACAAGCAAAATGCGTCTAGTGGTCATTCGATCGTCTCCTCTTGCCCCGCAGCCTCCTTCTCACAATCGGTCCCCCTGATTCCGCCGATGGGTTGACTGTCTGCCTGGCGCGCCGACACGGCCTCGCGGCATCTGTCACATCTGCTTTCCGAAATGGCGTTCCAGGGCCGCTCTCTCATCCGGCGTGGTCATCACGACCAGCGTGTTCTCAGTATCGAGCGCAAAGTCCTTTGCGGGATTGTGAACCCACCCGGAAGTGGTTTGGACTGCCAGGAGTAAGCTGTCGCCAAATTTGTCCAGGCCCAGGTCTTTGATTCGTTTGCCTGGCAGCGCAACCTTGATCTCCTCGATTCGCAGGTTGGTCTCCTTATCGCGCAGCATCGTGTCGAGGAAGGACACGACGCTCGGCCGGATCATCTCCGAAGCCATGCGCATCCCCCCGATCAGCGACGGAGAGATCACGGTGTCCACCCCGCCGGCCTTCAGCTTGTTGATGTTCTTCAACTCGCGACACCGCGACACGACCCTTATCCGAGGATTCAGTTGTTTGGCCGTCAGACCGATGACCAGGTTCTCGTTATCGTCGTCAGTCACCGCGAAGAGCCCCAGCGCTTTCTGAACGCCGGCCGCCAGCAGGCTGTCGTTGTCCGTCGCGTCCGCGTCGATGTAGATGATATCCGGAACCGCGTCGAGGAGATCTTCCAGGCTCTTCGGTTCCTGGTCGATGGCTACGCACTGACGCTTCGTGGAGCACAGTTCCATCGCGATGTGGAGCCCGACCTTCCCGACGCCGCACACGATGTGGTGATTCTCCAGTTGCTTGGCCTTCTTCTCCATTCTGCGCCTCCTGAATGTGTCGGTCAACTCGCCTTCCACGATAAATGCGGTGATGTTGGAGAGCAAATAGGTCACCGTGCCGACGCCGGAGAGAGCGAGGAATATGGTGAACAGCCGTCCGCCGGGATTGTCAGAGAGGTCGACCACCTCTGCGAAGCCGACGGTCGTAATCGTGATGATGGTCATGTATGCGCAATCCAGGGGGGAATAGCAGTACAGCGCAAAGTTGTACGAGCCATCGTCGCCAGAGCGAGCTGGAAAGGCATGCCCGCACGGTGTTTCGAGGCCGCCAACCATCGGGAAATCTGAGATCCGGCGATCGCGGCTGCCCGAGCAACCCAATACCGCACAACTGCCTACAGCCACATGGATTACGTTCGACATCGATTCGGCACTTTGCGCTGTACTGCTAGCATCGCCAGCACCGCACAGGCCAGCACGCCGATCGCGTTCCATAGTTCGGTCAGGACCACGCTTAGCCCGACCAGCAGGAAGATCAGGGCATTGGCCACGTAAGCGAGGAACTCCCAGAAATGGGGTAGGTAGCCGGCCACGTACGGCGAGATCTTCGTGCGGCCCCAGCCGCCCATCAGGAGTCCCGCCACGACGGTAGCCATCACACCGCTGACGTGCAGCACGTGCTCGGCAATCAGAAAGGACGCGTATGCCAGGATAGTCGTCAGCGATACTTCGATGAACGGATCGCGCCCGACCTTCCCAAGCACGAATCCAAATGCCCCCGCCAGCACCAGCCCCACGAGCGCCCCCCCGAAAAACACGACCAGGAACTCGAGGACGCCGTGGAACGCCGCAGCGGCGCTCGCACCGCCCATAGCTGCTTCTACCAGGATCCCGGCTACCACTAGCGCGGTGGCGTCGTTGAAGAGGCTCTCTCCTTCGACCAACACCGTCAGGCGTTTGGGCGCCCCGAGTTGTTTGAACAGGGCGATGACGGCGACCGGGTCGGTGGCGCTGAGGATGGCGCCCAGCAACAGGGCTGCCACGAGCGGGATGCCGGTCAGCACCGCGACAATCGCGCCGATGATGGCCGTGGACAGCAGGAGCCCGGGGATCGCCAGCGTCAGCACCGGCAGCAGGTTGTGTTGCAGCCGCCGCGCCTCGAGGTTGAACGCGGATTCGAATATCAACGTGGGCAGGAAGACGAAGAGGATGACTTCGGGGGAAATGCGGAAGTCCGCGAAGGCTCGCAGAAACGCCGGCCCCCACCCGGCCAGGTGCGCCAGCCCGACGCCGACCAGCACGAGCATGACGGTGAACGGC
Organism: Phycisphaerae bacterium; assembly: GCA_030593565.1. Classification (GTDB taxonomy): domain Bacteria; phylum Planctomycetota; class Phycisphaerae; order UBA1845; family UTPLA1; genus JAFGQA01. The sequence continues at coordinate 6,133 of JAUVGW010000136.1, forward strand.
AGCTTGGTACGCTTGCAGAACGCCAGAACCGCCGCGGCCAGCAGCAGCAGGACAAACGTGGTGCCGACCTGCGTGACGATGCCGTGCGCGCCGGCCTGCGAGGCGGCCAGGATTTCAACATGGCAAAGGACCATGATCGGATGCAGCCGAAAAGCCAATGGCCGGAGGCACGCCTTCCCGAACCCACCGGCCCCTTGAGAGAGAAAGGATGGAGCCCACAACCGCTTCAGCGCCCCGCGGCCTCCGGCGACTCCAACGGTTTACGGTGCGTATGCTATCAGGAATCGGACATCGCGGTAGGCCGCCCAGCGCGGCTGCCTGTGCATGCCAAATCTCCCATCCGCCGTGGTTCGACCGTGAACAACGGCATGAGCTTGCCGAGTGGGGCGAATGAGTCATGTTAGGATGCGGACCGGAGATGCCCAATGTGGGGGGCTGCTTCGGCGCCGGCGCATGGCAATCCCGTGCGACTATGGCAGTTCACGGTTGGGTGTGACCGAATCCAGGCGGCGGCCTCACGCTCCTATGGCACCGGCGTCTCGCCGGTGATCCCACCGGCGAGACGCCGGTGCCACAGGCAAACGTGAAATACTATAAGCGACCCGTGGTGGGCGTGTTCGAGAGGAGCTAATCCGTAAGTGCTGGATATATCGCGACTTAACCCTGCCGGCGCTTGGGCATATCATCAGGATGATTGCGGCAAGTACCAGGTGCCAACTCCGGCGTTCGTGGTACCGGTATCCGTGGCCGCACCGCTGCCGGACGCGGGCCTCGGGCTTGAGATGCTCCTGATCGATGTGACCGCACAATTGCCGCCGTGATCTCCTGAGTCGCGGCCTGCCAGGACGAACCGGCGAAGTCGCCGGTGCCGACGCCTACGGGCACGCCACATCGAAGATCTCGACGGCGTCGATGCCGGCTTCGTCAATGGAGTTGTTGGGATTATCCGTGACACCGATGCGTACTCTCGTTTCCGCCGTCGGTGCGACGTGGTCTGCAATGTGGGCTGACCATTCGAACCATCCGTTCGGTACATTCGCAATGGTCTCAATCAGGGTCCAATCCCACAAATCGCTGCCCGAATTGTAGACGCCGACCTCGATCTCCATGGGATCGCCGTCCTGGTCGTCGTTGGCCCACCAGTAAGCGAACGCAAGCATCGGGTCGGTCGTATCGCTCAGGTCCACCGTGGGGGAGATCAGCCATGTCGGACCTCCATCCAGGTCGGAGTTGCCGTCGACATTCTGGGTGAGATAGCACCGGCCCGATCCGTCGTAGTCGGTGGGCGGGTCTTGTCGGTCACCGCCACCGATGGGGATCCCGAGCTCCCATTCGCCGCCCGTCACGGAAGGATCGCTCTTTACTATCCACCCCTGATCGGTTTCAAAGTCGTCGCTAAGAATGCTGATGAAAGTGCCCACGAAGCCGGTGAACGGCTCCGCCGACCCACCGGCGGGGATGTACACTGTGCCGGTCTCGGCGCCGTCTGCGCTCATGTAGAACTCCGGCGTATCTCCGCAGGCCGGTGCAGGTAGCGAGCCCCGGTACAGCTCACCGGAGACATATTCAAGCGGCGTGGTCTGCCACGCGCCGCCATCGTAGCGATAGTGCAGCAACGCCGAATCCGCGACGAGCGTGTCATCCCCCTCGAAGATCTCGACGTCGACGTCGGTGGGGACGCCGGGAGGGAGGAATTCGGGCGGCGGCGCGGGTAGTTGCATCGTCAGGGGACCGAAGGTGGGAAGAAGGTCCTTCGTCAATTGGATGTCATCCATGCCGACCCGTCCCTGGATCGATCCGAAGGATGGGCCAACATCGAATCGGATGGCCACAATCTCAGTCAGGTCGAGACCGGACCCATGATGCAGGAAGTCGGTCAACCGAATCCGGACGGTCTCAAACTCGTTTTGCCATCCCGCGCCGCTGCCGGAACCGGTCCGCTGATAGGGTTCTTCAAGACCGGCGCCGTACGCGCCAATGTTGATCGAACTGCTCACGCCGCCACCGTCGCGCAAGGTGACGGTAAACGCAAGATCATCCAGTTCGGCCACGGTATTCGGATGGCGCGTGCCCTGGCACGCGCGGAAGCTCAGGTAGACGTAGCCCGAGAAGTCCTGGGCCGCCGGAACGACTTCGAACTCGAGATACCGGTCAGCCCCTCCGCCCCACCCAAACACCATGCCCTTACTGAGGTCGTTTGTTCGCCCGCGGACCATGCCGCTCATCGGATCGCTCGAATACCAGGTGAACGTACCGTCCGTGTCATCGAGCTGACCTTCCCACGGATTCTCGACGTCATACGCCACCGCTCCGCCGGAACTGCTGGTATCCAACGCGTTCTCGGTCTGGAAATCGTCAATCACGAAAACCCCGTCGCCCGGCCCCTCGATGTACTCGCGGTCCACGATCGTGTCTTCGTCGACACCGATCGGCTTGAGGCTCTCGTAGGGTCGCCACAAGTAATCCCTGGCCGGCCTGTTGCCCTCGAGGTAGTGCTTAATGAGGGCAAGGTAGGCGGCCTTGGCCACACGTTGCGCCTCGGGACGCCCGATCGCCGTGCCGGGCGGTCCCTCGAAGTCATCCCAGCCGCAGCAGTTGAAGTCGTTGTGGTCGGCGCCGTGAACATAGGTCGCCTGCCGATATCCCTGCGCCCGTTCATACACGTGGAACGGCGCATCGCTTTCCTGATCGGGCCAGCCGGCATTGTCGCCGTCAGCCGCCCCCTGTAGCACATGGTAGTTCACGTCGTGTGGATTGGATTCAAACCGGCCGAGATAGTCGTTCGGCGAGATGCTGCTGACGAGCACGATATCATCGAGGGTGTAGCTCACGGGCGTGTACGTACCGTCGAAGAGCCGCGAGTACGCCCGAGCGACGCCCTCGCCGCCGCGGCTGTGGCCGATCCAGACGATACGGCTCGAGTCGATGTGCCCGTCGAGAACGCCGCCCTCGATGGTATCCTGGTTGCTGATGAGGTAATCGGTGTTGGTCAACGTTGTCGTCGAAGCGGTCTCGATGCCGGGCCCCGTGTTATTCTCGTGGGCCATCACGATGTAACCGTATGACGCGAGATGGTTGCCGAGGTAGTCGTACCAGGTGTAGTCGTGGCCGTTGCCGTGGCTGATGACGATCAGCGGAAGTTGATCCAGGGTTGCGAGATCGCTGGGGTAGTAAGTTCGCTGACCCAGCCACGAACCGCCGCTGTATGTCATCTGCGTCACCGGCAATGGGCCGGATTGCGTCGTGTCGTGGACGACGTACAGCCCGGCCTCCCGGCCGAGCCCATCGACGTAGTCTCCGCCGTCGAGTTCGCCGTTCCGGTTCATGTCGAACACGAGGTCGTACCCATGGCCCAGCCCCGTGAAGTCATCGGTGGCGGGTACGTACACGGCGCTATCCAGATCGTAGGGACCGACCAAGGTGAACGTGTTTTCTTGAATGGTCGTCCCGCCAAAAGTCTCCGTTTGCCCGCCGCTCGGTCTGACATCGAGCAACGTCGGATCGGCCTCCCACGCCCCCGCGCTTTTCGCTTCGACGACGTAGATGTCGCCCGTTTCGCCGATGATCTCGGGGAACCGAGTAGGATCGATCGCCGCCTGAATCGCGGCGTCCTCGTTGTACGCCAAGACATATTCGAAGAACGGATATTCACCCAGCGAGTTACCGGCCAGTTGGGTCGGTGTGATCGTCGGCTCGTAGCCATTGAGCAGTATCATCACGAATGGTGGGATGTCTTCGACGTCCGAGTCGCCGTCACCATTCACGTCGGCATTATCGATACAGCCGTAGGGATACTGTCCAGGATTGGTTAATACAAGGACGAATGGCGCGATATCGTCGCCCAGGACATCGCCGTCGCAGTTGAGGTCGCCGGGAATCCCTCCGTTGACCACCCCTGTGACAGCCAGGATGCTGATGCCCGTGAGGCAGAGCAGAAGATGGGGAAGCTGCTCGGTTCTTGACACGCCAATCCCTCCTCACACCATGTGCTTGCCGTCGCCGTTCGCGTTTGACTTCCTCAATCGCGCCGGCATCCGCGTCTGTTGTCTAATCTAACCGATTGCGGGCAACGAGTGCAAACCCGACGATGCAGCGTGGCGAGCTTGGCGGCCCCGTCGGGTCGAGCAGATCCTTGGTGCCGAAGCCGGCGATGGCCTTGGCGTCGATGCGGCCCTGCGAAAGGTCCAGTTCGCCCGGGTCGTTGCCCGTCCGGCAAGACCAGTAGCGACACTTGATGACGAACAACATGCCGAGCCTGTAGAGGTTGATGGGTTCGGCCGCGGAGACGGTGGTCTCGGGTGGTACGTTGGGCGCGGTGATCGTAGTCATGGGATTCTCCTTGGTGGAAGTAGGCTTCAAGTTGCGGGGGGGTCGGCGAGCGAACGATCGTCGGGTGCCATTCGGTGGATGGTCTATTGGCATTCCGGTTTGGATGTGCACGTGCCGGTGGAAAGGTCAGGTCGCCGATCGTACGACGAGAACTGCACGGTCTTGTAGGCGGGCGAGGGTTCGTCGGTAAGCCGTGTCAGATCTGTCATTTCCCGCAACAGTTGCCCAGTGTGAATGGGCGTTGAGACACAGCCGGCTATGTGGGTGATCGCGATGGCGATCAGCGTCAGCGAGGTGAGGTTCTTCATCAGCCGAATTCTCCCTTCCCCATGGTACTCCGAAGCGCCCTGACGAACCCGAGGCCGATCCCCCATCGGCCTCTCGGATATGTTGGGAGACAGCATTCAATGCCAAACCTCTCATGATCTCACAAGCCCCCGGCTCATCCAACACGGGTGAGACGCCGGCATCACAGCGAGGTGCTAATCTTCCTCGGCAACGGCGACGAGGTGGTGCTGCGTGCGGAATAACAACATGCCTTCGGAGATTGCCGGCGTGGCCATGCAGACTTCGTGCATGTGATTGGTGGCGAGGATCTCGAATTCCGCCCCGGCGCGGAGGACGTATACGTCGCCGTCCTCGCTCGTGAAGTAGATCTTGCCGTCGGCGGCAACGGGGGAAGCCGTGAGGCCCCTGCGGCCGCTGCCCAGTCGCTTTCGATAGACGCGCTCGCCGGTCTTGGGATCGAAGCACTTCAGAATACCGTTATCGCGACAACTATATAGATAGTCGCCATAGACGAGGGGGGTCTGCATGTAGGCCCCGCTGGGGTCTTCCGACCAGGCCACGTACTTGTTGGACGTTTCGCCTTCCTCCAGCGTGATGTCACCCTTGGCGGTGGGGCGAATCGCGTAGAGCGGGGCCTTGCGCCCGTGTGCGCTCGTGATGAAGACGAGACCGTGTGCGGACACGGGCGTCGGTACCGGGATGTCCCCGCCGCCCCCGAGCTTCCACAGCTCCTTGCCGGTCTTCACATCATAGCCGCCGATGTGCTTGTAGCCGTTGACGATGACCTGCGTCTTGTCGCCCTTCTTGTAGATGGTCGGCGTGCTCCATGTCGGCACATCGTCGCGCGGGGTCCGCCAGATCTCGCTGCCATCCTTGATATCCAACGCCGCGATGAACGAGCCCGTTTGCACGTCGCACTGAATGAAGACCTGCCCCTTATGGATCACCGGTGAACTGGCAAAACCCCATTGGGCCTTCGGCTCAACGTACCAACCGGAGTCGAGTTTGCCGAAGTCCTTCTTCCACTTCAGCTTGCCCTCGATGTCGTAGCAAAACAGCCCCTCGGTGCCGAAGAAGGCGACGACGTGCTTGCCGTCGGTGGCCGGCGTGGAGTTGGCGTGGGAGGCTTTCGTGTGTCGTTTGACGGCGGGCGTGCCTTCGTGCGCGGTCTGCTCCCATAGCACTTTGCCCGTCTTCTTGTCGATGCAATAGACCATCCAGCGGTGCATCGTGTCGTCCTTGGCCGATTCGACATTGCCGTAGAGCCCGACCTGAAGATCCGACTCGCCCGTGACGTTGACGGCCGACGTCAGGAAAACGCGGTCGCCCCAGACCACCGGGGAAGAATGCCCGAGACCGGGAATGGGCGTCTTCCATTTGACGTTGTCCATCGTGTCCACATCCCAGTGCGTGGGTGTGGGGAATCCATCGGCGATGCCCTTGGCGCGCGGGCCGCGGAAGCTCGGCCAATGGACGCCTTTCGGAGGGTCAGCGGTCAGGCTGGCGGGCGGAATGATCATGGTGGCCGCAACGACCGGCAGCAAGAGGCTGCGCGCTGCGGACACGAACCGTCGATGCCATCGATCCAACATGGGACTCGAGCGATGCATCGGGCGGTGATGTTCAGGCATGATGGCTCCTTTCTTCTCGCGATCAACGCAATGGCTGCCCGGCCATCACGTCTCGATGTGTCTGCCGGCTGTTCAACGGTGTCGCACCGGCCGGGTGGACGCTTTCAGCGAACGGAGGGCGACGGGCATTAAGAACGATGGTACACCAGTTCGAGCAGTATTGGCAATTCCATGGCCATGATGGCCTTGCGATCGCAGAGATAAAGGCGCTTGCCAAAACTGTCGCCGATCACTCCGGCTCCTTCGGCTAATGCCGATCGGGGCCGGATCGTCGAAGCGGTCGTCGATGACGAAGGCCGCCGCGCTCGCCTCGCCGCTGGCCGCGACGAGCGCCGCCACGCACACGCACGCGCCGGCAGCGCGCACCATCCACGCTGACGTCAAGGAACGTCTCATGTCATCTCCTTGGAGCAATTGCGCCGGCTGTACCTCGTGGGGGATCGCCCGGCCGAGACATTCGCTAGGATGTAACCAAAGGAACGACCGAAAGGCGTTCCGAACACATGGGTGTTAATAAGCAATCAAACGAAGGGGGTAGTCGGTTAGCTCCTCCTTTGCCCTACTTAGCGTAGTCGTTCGAAGTAGGAGGCACATGCCTGGTCATCGGGGAACATCTCCACGAACTCACGGTACGTACGCGGGTAATCGTGTCCCCCCACCAATGGCGGCGGCATTGTCGTTTCAGCGATTGAGGAGCTCACCCTCGCATCATACGACGGGAGGAGCTAACCGACTACCCCCTTTCAAACGACAAAATCCAGCGGATCGGCGTCATCAAAGGGGGTAGATGACAAAGGATTCATCACGGATCTCCGGGGACTATGGCCATAAGTTGAGGTGCCACCGGCCGATCGGCGGCATGTAAGCGCTAGCAGCCCGCGGCAAAACTATGGCACCGGCATCTTGCCGGCAAATGGAATGATTCACTGAACATCCTCGCGTCTTCCTTCACAGGCCGGAGGCCTGTGCCACAGTCCTGAAACAGCTTCTTAACAAGGGAATCGGCTGGCTTGGGCCGTGGGGGCTGACGCCTTGCAATATTCGGACTTCATGGTGTATGAT
>JAUVGW010000259.1 GCA_030593565.1 Phycisphaerae bacterium
GGCTCTTGACACGGGTCAACAAGTCGGCGCGGTTCACCGGCTTCGTGATGAAATCGTTGGTGCCCACGTCGACACCCCGTTCGATGTCGCCCGTCTCGTGCAAGGCTGTCACCATGATGATAGGGATATCCTTCGTGGCCGGATCCGACTTCAGTTTTTTGCAGACCTCGAATCCGCTCATTCGCGGCATCATGACATCCAGCAGGATCAGATCCGGGTTCTCCGAGCCGACCTTCTCCAGCGTATCCTGCCCGTCATTCGCGCTGATGATCGTGACGTCCTCGATCTCCTCCATGTAGGCCTCGAGGAGTTCCCGGTTCTGCGCATTGTCGTCCGCCACGAGGATCTTGCTGGGCGGCAGCGGTTGCTCATGCTCGACCACGATAATCTCCCATCTTGCCCACTTGTTCACCCCCGAAGTGCAAAGTGTAACGATTTGAGCAAACCTCACAACACGGCTTGCCGTTTAGCGGCCAGCGCTCTGTCTAGCCGCGACCCAGTGAACGCGACTGAGTAGGGAGCGTGAACGAGCGCGCGGAGGGCGAATTCGTCCGGTTTTCCTCCTCGGCCGCGTTCGGACTCAATCATCGGTCGTCCTCACCGGATCACGGCCCGCCAAATCCGTCATGCCCCCCCCTGAAACACACTCAACGCCGACCCCACAAACCCGGCATCATTCCCCAATTCGGCGATAAGAACGTCTGGAGGCTCCCCGAGCATGCCGGATGTCAGCACAGCCATCGCCTCGACCACCGGCCTTCGCAGAAACTCCCCGGCGGCGCTCATGCCCCCTGCCAGGACAATCCGCTCAGGCTCCAGAATGTGGCGGATGTTGATGCAGCCCACCGCCAGGTAGCGGCACGTCGCATCCCAAACCCGACTCGCAACAACATCGCCCGCCTTGGCTGCCTCGACCACGTCACGACAATCGATCGTCCCGCCGCCGTCAACAATCGCTTTCAGACTCGACGCCTCGCCCGAGGCAACCAACTCGCTCGCTCGGGCCGCTGTACTACTCGCCGACGCATACGCCTCGAGACAACCGGTCTGGCCACACTTACAGACGCGGCCCTCGGCATCGACAATCATGTGCCCCAACTCGCCCGCGTTTTCACCCGAGCCGTGCCACAGCTTGCCGTCGACGATAATGCCTCCGCCGATGCCCGTACCCAATGTCAGCATGACCATGTCGCGTACGCCTCGGCCGGCGCCGCACAAGTATTCACCGAGTGCCGCATTATTGGCATCGTTGTCCAGCACCACCCGAAGCCCCGTCGACGAACTCAGCCGCGCGACGATCGGTATATCCCGCCAGCCCGGCAGATTCGGCGGCGCGATCACAACGCCGCGACGCCGACTCAACGTCCCCGGCATCCCCAGGCTCACGGCCTCGACCTCCAACGACGCCGACGTCGCGCTCCGCCGCAATCCCTCGACCAATATCTCCATTCGTCCGATGACGTGATCGACGCCTCCTGCAACCTCCGTCGGCATAGACTGCTTCTCGACGACATGCCCGTCGCTCGTCACCAACCCGCCCTTGATCTCCGTACCGCCGACATCAATACCGATCGCCGACGTGTTGGAACGACCGTCCATAATCGCCTCACTCACCCGGCAATCCGAAGAACCGCCGCGTGTTCGCTTCCGTCAACGCCCCAAGTTCCGACAACGTCATCCCGCGTTCCTGCGCAATGCACGCGGCTGTATGCACCAAATGCGCCGGCTCATTCGGCCGAATCTGCCGCACAGGCTCCGGCGATAGATACGGCGAATCTGTCTCGATCATCAGCCGATCGGCAGGAACCATCCGAGCCACCGCTCGCAGTGCCTCCGACCGCTTGAACGTCACAACGCCCGTCAACGATATCCAGTAGCCGCTCGCGACAATCTCGGCCGCCTCCGCCTCGCTCCCCGTGAAACAATGAAACACGACCGCAGGCAACCGCGGATGCTCCGCCAATAACTTTATCGTATCCCCATGCGCCTCGCGGCAGTGAATCACAACAGGCTTGCCGACGCCAACCGCGATCTCCAATTGTCGCCGAAACACACGCATCTGCGACGGCCGATCCGAAAAATCGTAATGATAGTCCAGCCCCGTCTCCCCAACGGCAAACACGTCATCGCGTCGCGCCTGCGCCCGCAGCGCCACATCCCAATCCTCCGCCACCTTCCCGGCCTCGTGCGGGTGAACGCCGGCCACGACGTGGATCGACGAATACTCCGCCGACAAGGCCAACGCGGCCTCGGTATCGGCAAGATCCTGCGCGACCGTGACGCACGCCGTCACACCCGCCGCGGCAGCTCGATCCACAACAGCCCCCACCTGCCCACGCAGCCCGTCGAACGTCAAATGGCAATGCGAATCAATCATACGAATCACCACACAAACCGCCCACACACCCCCGGGATGCGAGCAGGCGCCGCCAATTGGCTTGCCGTTTGGCGACCGGCAGAAAAAACCACTGCGACACCCGCCGCGTCAACGCTATCGCAAAGGCTCAAACGCGTCGACGATGTGTCGCACGTGTGGGCTTCCATTGGTTGGCACGATCACGCTCACGGCATCGAATCGATAGGCACAATCCGGCTCACGATGCGAAGCCAGCCAGGCCCGCGCGGTCAACTCGAGCTTCCGCCGTTTCGCGCGCGTGATGTTCTCCTCGGGATCAGTCTCGGCATCGTGCTGACGAGTCTTCACCTCGACGAACACAATAGCGCCGTCGTGATAGCACACCAAATCCAGCTCGCCGACCGGACAGGCGAAGTTTCGCGCGAGTATTCGATAACCGTTGGATTTGAGATGCCGCGCTGCGGCCCGTTCGCCCACACGGCCGAGCTTCTTCCGGAAGAAACTCACTGTCCACCCGCCGTATCGCAGCAACAGCCGCTGCTAGGTAAGGCCGCCGCCCCAACACACGATGCCATTGGTGTTGACGAACGCAGTCGCCCGCCTTGACGATCAACGTTTAGCCGCGACCCGCAGGGGAGCGCGTCACCCATCCGGGTTGACGCACGCAGCCGTCTGCCTTGACGATCGCCGTTTAGCCGCGCCGACGCACTAGACCGATGCCGGCACTTCTTCTTCCTGCGACGGTGCAGGCGACGGTTGATCCGTCGGGAGGTCGCGCTTGCCGGCGACTCGGTCCGCGGCGGCCGCAGCGCCGCGCGTCCGTGTCGAACTGACGCGGCGTTCCCGCAACTTCCGCGCCTTGCCCACGCGATCCCGCAAGAAGTACAGCTTACTCCGCCGCACCTTGCCGCGCCGCGTGACCTCGACGCTCACGACGCGAGGCGAGTGCAACGGAAAAACACGCTCCACCCCCTCGTTCGCCACGATGCGGCGCACCGTAAAGGTTTCATTCATGCCGGTCCCGTGCCGGGCGATCACCACCCCGATGAACGGCTGAATGCGCTCCTTGGTGCCCTCGACAATTCGCACGCCCACCGAAACCGTGTTTCCGATCTCGAACTGTGGTACGTCTTTCTTCATCTTGCCCGCATCGACACCTTCGATGAACTTGTTCCGCATCGCTCGACTCCAAACATTCGTGTTTCAGCAGGCCCGCTAGCGGCCCCCGGCGTCATCGCCGGTCAGCAAGTCGGGACGGCGCTCAACAGTGCGCCGCCGAGATGCTTCCGTGCGCCACGCCGCGATTTTCCCATGATCCCCGTTCAGCAAGATCTCGGGGACTGCCATCCCGCGAAACACACGCGGCCGTGTGTATTGCGGGTACTCCAAAAGGACGCGAGACGTTGATGGCTCGCCCGTCCCACTATCGTCCATGACCGCCGCCGCGCTCGGCGAAAACGATTCTTCCTTCGAAGATTCCGAATCGCCCAGCACGCCCGGGATCAACCGGACGACGGCATCCACCAGCACCATCGCCGCCGCCTCACCGCCGGACAGCACATAGTCGCCGATCGAAATCTCACGCGGTGACAGCCCGGTTCGGATCCGTTCATCGAATCCTTCGTAGTGTCCCGCGATTAGCAGCAGACGCCGGTGCGTCGACAATTCCAACGCCAACGCCTGGTTCAACCGTTTACCCTGTGGCGTCAGCAGAATTCGCGTCGCCGCTTCTCCATCCTGCCTCTCGATCACTTCGACCGCTTCAAAAACCGGCTGGCAAGCCAGCACCATGCCGGGGCCGCCGCCGAACGGGCGATCATCAACCTTATGATGCGGGTCGGTCGAGTACTCCCGAAGACCGTGGCAGCAGATGCTAATTAAGCCTGCTTCCGCCGCCCGTCCTAAAATGCTCGCCGAAAAAAAAGGCTCACACGCCTCAGGAAAAAGCGTCAACACATCGATCCGCATCACACGCCCACCGCGGCCCGCAACGTACGCCCTTACGGCATGAACCGCCGAGCCCTGCGGCCTGTAGCGTCGGCCCCCCGTGGCCGACGAGGACCACCAGGTGCCCGCCCGCCTGAGCAACCCGCCGAATCAAGTGCGGCGGGGCATTACTCCGTCGCGCCCTCCGCCTCCGCCTCGGCCGATACCGCAGCCGATACCGCGGCGACCTCCGTCTCGGCACTGCCGCCCACGCCATGTTTCTTCAACAGTGACTTCACAGTCGGCGATACCGTCGCCCCCTGACCCAGCCAGTACGCTATGCGCTCCTGCTTCAGGATCACCTGTTTCTTATTGTCTTTCTCGAGCGGATCGATCGTCCCCAGTTCTTCCAGGAAGCGGCCAGTCGGGGCCGTCCGCGAATCTGACGCACGAAGCCGATAGAACGGTCGGTGACGCCGACCCTGACGCACGAGTCTCAATGTGACTGCCATACGAGTTTCAACTCCCATTCAAACATCACGCACAACCCGCGCGAACCCGCTCCTCACCTCGGCCGGCCGCGGCGTGCAGAACATCACATTATACCACATCATGCCGAATCCACAACGCCCGCCACCCCCCTTTTTTAGGAGGCTGCCGGTGGATGCCAACAGCCGCTATAATGCTCCCCATCACGGCCCCCTTACCGGCTCCACGGAGGTCCGAAAGTGCCCGATAACAACCTCAAGCAGCTCATCGATGTCGCCACCGGCCGCCGACCCGCCGACCGACTCCTCAAGAACGCCCACATCGTCAATGTCGTCTCAAACGAAATCCTCGAAGGCGACGTCGCCCTGTACGGTGACCGAATCGCCGGCATCGGCGAGTACGATGCGGACACAACTGTTGATCTCAAAGGACGTTACGTTTGCCCAGGATTCATCGACGCCCACGTCCACATCGAGTCATCCCTACTTGCCGTGCCCGAGTTTGCCCGCGTCGTCGTCGCCCACGGTACCACCGCCGTCGTCGCCGATCCGCATGAATTCGCCAACGTCATGGGCACCGAAGGAATCTCCTTCATCCTCCGAACCGCCAAATATGCCCCGATAGACGTCTACATCATGCTCAGCTCGTGCATCCCCGCCAGCCCCCTCGAAACGGCAGGTACCGAACTCGACGCCGAGGACCTCCAACCCTTCTTCGGAAACCCCTGGGTCCTCGGCCTCGCCGAAATGATGAACTACCCGGGCGTCATTGCGGGAGACGAAGACGCCCTCCACAAAATCAGCATGACGAAAAATCGAATCGTCGACGGCCACGCGCCGGGGCTCACCGGCAAGGAACTCACCGCCTACGTCGCCGCCGGCATCATGAGCGATCACGAGTGCATCACCGCCGACGAGGCCGCCGAAAAACTCCGTCACGGTCTTCACATCATGATCCGCGAGGGCTCACAGGCGAGAAACCTCGAAGCGATCCTCCCGCTCATCACGCCGTCCACCGCCGGGCGATTCATGTTCTGCACCGACGATAAAAAAGTCGAGCAATTGCTCGAAGAAGGCCACATCGACTACATGGTCCGCACGGCCATTGCCCGTGGCATCGATCCGATCCTCGCCATTCGCCTCGCCTCCTACAACACTGCTCGCTACTTCGGCCTGGGGCGCGTCGGCGCCGTCCTGCCGGGTTATCGCGCCGACCTGGTCATCCTCGAAGATCTGAAGCAATGTCGCGTCACGGAGGTCTTCCACCATGGCGAACTCGTCGCCGAGGGCGGCCGATGCACCAAACCCAAACACGCCATGGAAGACCGCGCCCCGCTGCGCAGCAGCATCGACACGCACTGGATCGAGCCGCCGGATCTCATCATTCCCGCACCACAGGGCTGCCGAGAAACCGACCCGCCGAACATCCACGTCATCGAGGTTCTCGAAAACCGCATCGACACGGAACGAAGCATCGAACGCGCGGCCGTTCGCGACGGGCAGCTTGTCGCCGATCCCTCGCGAGATCTCGCCAAGATGCTCGTCATCGAACGCCACCGCGCCAGCGGCGAAATCGGCCAAGGCTTTGTCCGGGGTTTTCAGTTGAAGGCTGGCGCGATCGCATCCAGCGTCGCGCACGACGCCCACAACATCATCGTCGTCGGCGTCAATGACGACGACATGCTCGCCGCCGTCATCCGCCTGATCAAGCTGCACGGCGGTTTCGCCGCCGTACGTGACGGCAAGGCCTTGGCCGAGGTCCCGCTCCCCATCGCCGGCCTCGTCAGCCGCGAGCCGGCCGAACGAGTCAACGCCCAACTCCGCGACCTGACCGCCGCCACCCATAAACTCGGCTGTCGCCTCGATCACGCTTTCATGGCGCTGTCGTTCCTAAGCCTCTCCGTCATCGGCAAGCTCAAACTCACCAATTTGGGACTGATCGACGTGGAAGCCTTCGCCCCCATCCCCCTCATCGCCGACAACTAGCTCCCGTATAGCGATTTGCCCGTCTTCGTAGCGTCCGACCCCCGTGTCGGACGTGAATAACAGACAACTCCCGGCGGCCGACACGGCTAAAACGGGGAATATCACCCCGTTCCTTTTTTGCCCCACCCCGCTTCAATCCACTTCACAAGATCCATGATGACCCTCTCATCGACATGCCCCGCCTCCGCATATTCATTCGGCGTGGCCATCCCCTTACCCGAGATGAACAGGTGGCTCAAATCCTCATACCAGCGAAACGTGACATTCTTCCGCTTGCCGAGCGCCTTCTTGTACAGATCATAGTCTTTTTTCGTAACTTGGTAATCCCGCCCTCCACCCGCGATGAACATCCGGCACTTCAGCTTCTTGGCCTTCTTCAGCGAACGTTTCCCATAGTCGGTCAACTCCTTCCAGTACGACGCCTGCACGTTGAAGATCAGAATCTCCTCCGCGTCCTCGCCCGCACGCACGCGGGCGACCGCCTCACGCGTCTCCTCGAGCAGCTTTCGATTGGCGGCTTGGCTCGGACCGCGTAGCGATGCGATATACGCGAGTTGGTCATCCAGCACATCGAAGAAATCCCGCGCCGTTCCCGCGAGCATGATCGCCCCGGCCAGCTTTCCATCTTCGGCGGCAATGTGCGGCGTCATCGTCGCGCCCAGGCTGTGTCCTAACACGTATATCTTCGACTTGTCGATCCCCGACTTCGTCCGCAAGAAAGCCACCGCCGCCAACGCGTCGTCGATGACTTCCTCGCGCACGGTAATCGTCTTCTGTGCCGCAAGGCGGAGCTTGTGGGCATGGGTGCGCTTCTCATATCGAAGCACCGCCAGACCGTTCG
>JAUVGW010000340.1 GCA_030593565.1 Phycisphaerae bacterium
ATTGCTCGGAAAGCGGCTGAGACGAGGCAGCGTTGATTCAGAGCCGGGGCGTGTCGCCCCGGTCCGGCTCGGCACGAGCCGGCTCTGATACCTACATCCGTTCGAGCGTCGGGATGCCGAGCAGGCCGAGGCCGAGTTTGAGCGCTCGGGCCGCCAAGTCGCACAGTCGGAGGCGCGAGGCCGTGGTCGCCTCGTCGGGCGCCTGCAACACGGGACACGTTTCGTAGAAGCTCATGAAACGGCCGGCCAGGTCGTACAGATATTCGCACAGGATGTTCGGCAATAGCGTCTCGCCGACGGCATCGATCGTCTCGGCCAGCCGCAGGATGGACAGCGCGAGCGCCCACTCAGCCGGGGCGTCGAGCGCAATAGCGAATGGCGAATGGCGAATAGCGAAATCTTCGTCGCCTCCGGCCGAATGCGCGGCCTCGGCGCCTTTGCGGTAGATGGAACGTATCCGCGCGTAGGCGTACAGCATGTACGGGGCCGTGTTGCCCTGAAGTGCGAGCATCTTGTTCCAACTGAAAACGTAGTCCGTGTTGCGGTTTTGGCATAGGTCGGCGTACTTGACGGCGGCAATGCCGACCGTCTCGGCTATTTGCCTGATCTCGTCTTCGTCGAAACCGCGGCGCTTGTCGGGGTCGGCCTCGGATTCGCGGACCATCGCCTCGGCGCGCTGCACGCCCTCGTCGAGCAGGTCCTTCAGCTTGACGTTCTCGCCGGTCCGCGTCTTGAGCATCTTACGGTTGTCGCCGAGGACCGAACCGAACGTGACGTGCTCCAGCCGCACCTCGCGCGACCCGTCGCCCGGCCGTGTCCAGCCGAGCGCGCGGACGGTGGCGAACAACATCTCGAAGTGCAATTTCTGCGGTGAGCCGACGACGTACAGGATGCGCGTCGCGCCGAGGCCGCCGCCGAGCTTGTCGAGTTCTTCACGCAAACGCGGCGTGTTGAGTTCGATCGGGTGTTTCTGCCTTTGCGAAATGCGGTACAAAATGGCTGCAATGTCCGTTGTCGAATACAGCGACGCCCCGTCGGACTTCTCGATGATCATCGGCAGCGGATCACCTTGCGAGCCCTTGAAGGCAGGTGTGCCGTCAGGATTCTCCAGAAAGACGCAAATGGCTCCTTGATCCTCGCGGCATATCGCTCGCAGTTCTCCCTGCCGCTCCGCGTCTGGCGTCAGCCTATCGCGCAGTTCATCGACGACTCCTTTCAATCGCGTGCCGTTTTCTTCGATTTCATGGAGCAGCGGTTGATAGAAGCTCTCACCGCACGCGTCGGCCTTCCTGAGCAACACGCCCAGGCGAACATAGAGGTCGTCACATTCATCCAGTGTGGCGTCGCGTGCCAACTCCCAGGCCTTGCGCTCTTGCGCGTTCGGCCGGTCAGTCTTACCTTGCAACATCGCCGCGATGTGCCTAGAGAGCGTGGAGACGTGCCTGTTGCCCCAATGATCGTGGTGGATGATGAGTTTCTCGTCGTCGATGCCCTTTGCCGCTGACTCGACAGTGCTTACATACTTGTACAACACCACCAAGTCACCCAGGCTTGGGAGCATCTGTGTTCGATTCTGTAGGGACTCGATGAACGGATTAAACTCCTTCTCGCCTTTCGGGTCCCCGTCCAGATTCTGCTGATGGATCGCACATCGCTCCTTCAGTATGGCCAGACGATCTGCCGGCTCTCCTGAAGTGAGCTTTACCGTGATTCGCCGGAAGTCCGCAATCGTCTCGATCTGATGCTTTGCCATGCACAAGTGCCAGAAGCCGAGGATGACCATGCCGAACTGCGTGCCCCAGTCGCCAAGGTGGTTTTGACGGATGACTTCGTGCCCTTCGAACTCGATGGTCCGGGCGATGGTGTCGCCGATGATGGTGCTGCGGAGGTGGCCGACGTGCATCTGCTTGGCGACGTTGGGCGAGGAGTAGTCGATCACGACCGTCTCGCGGTCCGCTGGGGCGACCCGTTCGATGCCGAGGCGGTCTCGGCCGACACGGGGGTCGGCCGCTACATCATTCTCCGCAGACGAACGGTCCTGATCAGAGCCGCGCGCGTCAGCAAGCGGTTTGCCTTCGATTCCGGCGGTCGCGTAATCTTGGGTACCGACCGCTCCCTCACGGTCGCGGCTCTGATCAGAATCGGCCGGCGCGGGGGGGATGGACGCCAGCGCGGCTTGCAGGAACTCGGTCTTCAATCGCAGGTTGATGAATCCCGGCCCGGCGATCTCGGGCGGGTCGATCATGTCGTGTGCGGCGGCGGACAGGGCGTCGATGATTTTCTGGGCGATGTCGCGCGGCTTGTCCTGCAGCCGTTTTGCCAGGCCCATCGCGCAATTCGCCTGGTAATCGCCGAACTTCGGATCGCCCGCGGCCTTGACCAGCGGATCGACCCCGGCGGCATCCTCGCCAAACGCGACGTCCAATGCCGCCGCGACGTGGCCCTTGAGCTGTTGGAGAATCGATTTCATGTTATTATGAGGCTTTCTGTGATAGACGTTTGTCCCAAGGAATCAATGCCGTCGGACAATCCGCCATGACGCCACCATCATCATCGGTCAACCAGGGGGATGCAACACCGGACGGGCCGGGGCCACCCGGTCGGGAAAACCCGCCGAGGGCCAACGTCGTGGACTTCAGGAAATGTCCGGCGTGCCTGTACTCGTTGTGCGGCCTGCCCGCGCGGCATAGATGCCCGGAATGCGGCTTTGAGTATGACGAGCATGTTCGCATCTGGGAGGCCCCGGAGCCGTCGCGCGCCAAGGATGTTCTCCGCCGCCACTGGTTCGCGTTCGTCTTTCTGACTTTCGCGTGGGTTTTCTTCGCTCAGGTCGCGTTGGCCATTTTTGTGATCACCGTTTTCTGTCTCGTGATGACAGCCCCGCGTTGGGCCGCTCGCCATCGCCGCGACTACATCGCGGTCACGTCGGCGGGCATCTTCCACCGGGTACAATCGCTGCGTACGAGCAAGATCACATGGTCCAAGGTAGACGAAGTTTGGTTCCAGGGAAAAAAACCAACGCGAGACGCGGCCCTGTTCTACAAGAAAGGGTGGTCCACGTTGAGTGTGACCATTCGTCACATCCTGGTAACGGCAACCGACAGGAGGCTATTCGCCAAGGCGGTTGAGGAGGGTAAGCGGCGATATGGTGGGGGTGATCGCTGATAACTCCGCGCTCCCCTGCGGGTCGCGGCTAAACAGAGCAGGGGACGCGATGCCGTGGGCCCGCGAAACTGCGGCGGTGTTATTTTGTCCACTCCACCTTGGGGCAATCGCCCCATAGCGAATCCAAGTCGTAGTAGCCGCGGTGTTCGCCGTCGAAGATGTGGACGATGACGTCGACGTAGTCGAGGACGATCCACATGCCTTCGCGGTAGCCGTCGACGGCGTAGGGTTTTTCACCACCATCGGCCTTGGCCATGTCCTTGGTGTGGTCGGCGACGGCGCGCATCTGGCGGTCGGAGGTGCCGGTGGCGATGACGAAGTAGTCGCAGATGGGACTGATGCCGTGCAGATCGAGGACGACGACATCCTCGCAGTGGTCGGCGTCCATCAACCGGGCGGCCTCAACGGCGAACTTGCAGGCGGCCTCGGTCGGGCGCGTCGGCTTGGGGCGCGACGGCTCGGTGACGTCGGGCTCGCCCGGTATGGCGAGGCGTCTGAGATGTCTGGCTCGGGAGTCTCTCTCTGACATGTTTTTATCACACATTTGGCACACGCTATCGGTGTGCGGGTAAACGAATCGGCGATCAACTTTCGGCAAGGACGACACAGGGTAACCGTGGGGTGGCATGGGTTAGCGGAGTCCCGGCGTAGCCGGGACGGAGCTTACCCGTGCGAATCATCACCTGCGCACGCCTCACGGGTCATGGGCGGTCCGCCCTGCCGGGGCGGACCGCCCATGGACCCATGCCACCCCGTACGTGTGCATGCCACACCGCGATAGCTAACCTCCCAATCCGAGGAGGGAACTGATCTCGGGCGCGTACTTGACGACGAGGCCAGCGAAGACGACCGAGACCATGCTCATCAACTTAATCAGGATGTTGAGCGACGGGCCGGAGGTGTCCTTGAACGGATCGCCGACGGTGTCGCCGATGACGCCGGCCTTGTGGGCGTCGGAGCCCTTGCCGCCGTGCTTGCCGGTTTCAATCCACTTCTTGGCGTTGTCCCACGCACCGCCGGCGTTTGCCATGAAGATGGCGACGGCGAAGCCGCTGGTGAGTCCGCCGGCGAGCAGGCCCATGACGCCCGGCACGCCGAACAACAGACCGATGAAGACGGGCATGGCGATGGCCAACAGCGACGGGACGATCATCTCGCGCTGGGCGCCCTTGGTGGATATCTCGACGGTCCTGGCATAATCGGGGAGCTTCTCGCCCTTGTACTCGACCTGCTTCCTCGGCCAGTTGTCGGAGTTGTCGGCATAGGCGTCATCGTGGCCTTGGTCGCGCAGGTAGGCTCGCATCTTGTCGAACTGGTTACGACATTCGAGCATCATCTGGTTGGCGGCGCGGCCGACGGCCTGCATGGTCATCGAGCAGAACAGAAAGACCAGAAGGACTCCGCTGAACAGCCCGCACAGCGTTTTGGGATTCATCAGCGTCACGTCGTAGAAGGTCATGTACTGCTTGAGCGAGGCTCTGCGCGCGTTGACCAGTTTCAGGTCGCCCATCGGCTGGACGTAGGCCTTTTGTTTACTGGTCTCCGGCAGATCTTGGTCAAACGGCGTTGCGCCCGGCTCCAGCCGCTCGTCGAGTTTCACATCCCGCCAGTTCAGGCACATTAGGCCGGTGTAGGCGCCTTCGCGGGTGCCTGGCCGGTGCTTCATCGCGAACTTGCCGTGCCCTATGTACATGATCGATCCAAGTGCCGCGTCGGCGTCGCTTCGAGCCTCGTCCGGCAGGCTCATCTCGACATACGCCTGTGCCTCGCGGACCTGGCCGACGCGAACTTCCTCGACGTACGCCGCGAGAAGCGCGAGGGCCGTCAAGGCGGCGGAGCCGATGGCGAAGCCTTTGCCCGTGGCGGCGGTCGTGTTGCCGAGCGAATCGAGTGCGTCGGTTCGCTCGCGGACCTTGGGATCCTGTCCGGTCATCACGGCGTTTCCGCCGGCGTTGTCGGCGATGGGCCCGTAGGCGTCGGTGGCGAGCGTGATGCCCAGCGTGGCGAGCATTCCGACGGCGGCGATGCCGACGCCGTAGAGGCCGAGTAGGAACTCGTCGCCGCCGCCGGCGAAGACGAAGGCGACCAGGATGGCAACGATGATGGTGGCGAGTGACGCCCAGGTTGATTTCATACCGAGCGCGATGCCCGCAATGATGAGCGTGCCGGGCCCGGTGAGGGCTTGCTCGCTCAGATCTTGCGTGGGCTTAAATTCGTAGCTTGTGTAGTACTCGGTGGCGTAACCGATGACGTTGCCGGCGACGAGACCCGTGAGAATCGCGACCCAGATACCCCACCATTGCAGGCCTTCGAGTTCACCGAGTAGGAGGTAGCAGACCCCGCCGGCAGCCAGTGCGATGAGAGCACTGCTGCCCCAGATTCCTATGCGGAGGGCGTTAAGCAACTCGCCCATCGTCGCGTCGTCCTTGGTACGGACCATGTAGATGC
>JAUVGW010000401.1 GCA_030593565.1 Phycisphaerae bacterium
CGCCGGAGGGGCTACTCCGGGCCGATCATCGCCCTGACCGCCCACGCGATGGCCAGCGACCGGCAGAAGTGCATCGACGCCGGCTGCGACGACTACGCCTCAAAGCCCATCAACCGAGATGAGCTGATCGAGACGATTCAAAGACACCGACAGAAAGCGTGCGATTCTCAGGAGAGACATACGCCTGTCACAGACGCGCAAGAAACACCGAGCGTGATAGTTAGCGAATAGGCGGGCGACCCGACATCTGCCGGAAGCAGT
Organism: Phycisphaerae bacterium; assembly: GCA_030593565.1. Classification (GTDB taxonomy): domain Bacteria; phylum Planctomycetota; class Phycisphaerae; order UBA1845; family UTPLA1; genus JAFGQA01. The sequence continues at coordinate 262 of JAUVGW010000401.1, forward strand.
CCGGGCGGGCATCCCGACGATGGCGAAGACGAGCGAATGGGCCGGTTCCATAGCCATCCACCGGTAGTGCGACACGCCTTACAAAATCAGGAGAAATGCTGACATGGTGGCCGTCAAGATGAGCTGGTGATTCCGGTAGGCCACGTGCGAGACCTTCAGTCGGGGCCTGACCTGTGCGAGCATGTGGAACGAAATCCCGGCCGACAGTGTGGCGATCGTGTATTCCGCACCTTCCGCGTTGATCAAGTTGACCGTGACGCTCCCACTGGTGAGCATGAACATGGAGACGCCCGGATCGCCGCGATAGACAATGGTCTCCCCGGCGGCGAAGGTCCTGGGCTTGAGGCGGGGCACGCCAACGTGTCAACAACGAACCTCTACACGTACGTCGCGGTCGAGGGCGATGGCGAGATCGGGAACATCTTCGCCCTCGACGGATACCCAGGCCGCCCCGGTGACGGCACGGCACCCGGCCGTGGGGGGACGACGCTACTTTTGGGGCGCGGTCGCAGGCTTGGGCGATGGTTGCCTTGCTCATTGGCGGGATGAGGTGGGTTCGAAACTATTATGGCGGGTGCCGAAGGTGCCCGAGCGATTCGTCAAGTAGGCCCTTTTCGCCACGAGCCACCAGAGTAGCTTAAGATAAGCTGTAGCTGCCGGCGTTCCTGTAGGTCGGTGAAGTCAACTGGTCAGGCACGTCGGCCAAAGGGGGCGGCGTCATCAGAAACCGTAAGTGCTTTCGCCCATGAACATCCTCGGCCTGACATGCGACGAGGTTCTCACGGAGTTGCAACCGTCCCCGCAGCAGCGCAAGCCGCTTCGGAGCGCGTACAAGCGGCTCATGCGAGGCGAGGTGGTTCACGGTCGCCTCAGCGCCGACGTCTTGCCTATCGTTCGCAGGGCGAATGATGGTGATCTGACGAAGTTCATTCAGCGGGCCGACGACGGCCTCGAGATCGAGAGTGTCGTTGTGCCGATGGCCCGAGCGGACCGGAGTTGGAAGACCCTCTGCATCTCATCGCAGGTAGGTTGTGCGCGCGGCTGCGCTTTTTGTGAGACGGGCCGGATGGGCTTGCTGCGAAACCTGTCCGCCGCCGAGATTGTCGGCCAGGTTGTCGCCGCAAGAAGGGACTACGGCGATCAAGTGCGGAAGGTCGTCTTCATGGGTATGGGCGAGCCGTTCGACAACTTCGACGCCGTGTCTCAGGCCATCCGCGTCTTCGTCGACCAGGCAGGCCTCTCGATGGGGGGAGAACGGCTGACGATTTCTACCGTTGGGCTTGCCGAGGGCATTCGCAGGCTTCCGGAACTCAACCTGAAACGGCTGAACCTGGCGGTCTCGCTCAACGCCCCGAACGATGAAATCCGGTCACGGATCATGCCTGTCAATCGTCAAGTCCCCATGGCGGAACTCCGTGAGGCCTTGCTGGCCCATCCCATGCGAAACTGTCAGTTCATTATGATCGAGTATGTTCTCATTCCCGGCCTGAATGATGCCCCCGAGCACGCACGGCAATTGGCGGACTACCTCAAGCCCCTGCCGTGCGTCGTTAATCTCATTCCGTACAATCCTGTAACTGACTCTCCTTGGAAACCGCCCACCCGACAATCGATTGTCGACTTTCTCGCATGGCTCAAAGGGGCAGGCCAGATGTGCAAACTCCGGCTGACGAAGGGGCGCGATCAGATGGCGGCCTGCGGCCAGTTGGGAAACAGAACACTCTCTCGGCGAAACAGGGATGCTGCTGGTTCTTAGGCCGAATAATTCACACTACATCGCAAAATCGTCCTATTCACCGGATCTCAGCCGTGGAGTGGCGACGGAAAAAAGCCCAGGGTGATCGCCGCGAGCGAGCCTTGGGCATCCTTCGAGACCTCGAATATCCCGAGAAGATGGCCGGCGGGGAGGGGCAGGGATTCGACTGGGGGCTCAGGCATCTGCTCGCAAGAATGGCTGCTTGAACTTGAAGGGTGTTGTCGTGGCGGTAGAATGGCGTCGTCGTAAACGCCAAATCAAACATTTCACCTCCAAGGAGAAATGAGCATGTCCAGAAGTTGGGGAAGGCCAATCGTCCTTTTGTTAATCGTCTCTGCACTCGGCTGTGGAACGCGCCAACCACTTCTTGCGCAGCAGGATATCCCGCCGGATCGCGACCGGATCACACGCGTGGAGGGCTTCTCCGACTCGCATGTTCACCTCATCGACTTTCTCCAAAACGGTGCGTTCGACAACAGCGATGGTCGGTTTCCCGGCGTGGGGGAGCGCGGCGAAATTGAAAACATCGAACCCATGCGCTACCTCGCGCTTCCCTATGGCGAACAATGGCGGCGACTGACCTTGTTCCTCGAGGACATGCAGGCGGCCGGTGTGGATCATGCCATGGTCTCGGGGATGCCGTTTCTGAAGAAGTGGTCGGCCAACGAGCCTTTTGGACGGCCCAAGTACTACCTCGACAGCAGTTCACGGGTGGTACGGGCTCGTGACACCGACTACCTCATCGGAGGGGCGGTCATGGACTATCGGCGGAAGTTCGCCGGGAACGAGGAGGCGCTGCGGAAGCTGGAGCGACTCTACCCGTTCGTGTGCGGCTTCGATGGTACGGACTTGGGTGCGGTGGACCTCGTGATTAAGCGCGTCAAGGAATTCCCCGGCGTGTGGAAGGGAGTCGGCGAGGTGATGTCGCGCCATGACGATTTGTCCAACCTCACAACGGGTGAACGCCCGAGGGCGGATCATCCGGCACTGAAGCGACTGGGCTGCTTCGCGGGCGAGGCGTTCCTTCCGGTCAGCATCCACCACAACATCGCTCCGATCTCACGAAACCCCAAGGAAGTCAAGGAGCCCGTGTATTTGGATGAGCTCGTCGAGTTATTCGAGTACTGCCGGCCACCCAACACGAAGCACGAGACCAAGTTCATCTGGTGTCACGCCGGGATCAGCCGGCGGGTTGTCGTCAACGATCTTCCCCATTGGCTCGGTGCCGTGCTGGATCGTTTCGAGGGCCAGGTCTATGTCGATCTGTCGTGGGTCGTCTATGAGGACTATGTCCTCAAGGACCTCGAGTCCTGGGCCGCGATGATCAAGAAATACCCTGAGAGTTTCATGCTCGGATCAGACGTTGTGGGCAGCGGCCGGAACCTGGGCAAGGAATTCAGCCGGTTCAAGGCACTCCTGGATGCGGTTTCAACAGATCAAGGGAACGTCGTGCGCCGAAACCTCGCCGGCGACAACTTCGTGAGGTTGATGTCGGACCTTCGGCAACAGCAACGCGCGAAGATGCTGGATGAAGAACTGATATCGGCGGAAACGCCGGAGTCGATTGGCCTGATACTCGAACCCGGCTACGAATACGACCAGAAGGCTCACACAGGCGCGCGCGTACATTCCTTTATGCGGGAAAACAAGCCCAAGCCTTGACTGGTCCTGCGATGCGTGATGTTGTCGGCGGCGTCGGCTGCGCTGGTCCGCAGATTATTGCGAGGCCATTGCCTACCGAAAACCTTGGCCTCATTGTTTGCGGCCGGCTAACGGGTTTCAAGCTTCCCGACCAGATCCGCTACGATGGAGCCTCACAGAACTCAAACTGACGCAAGACTGACGCGAAATGCCCGTCACGAACCCTGCTGCTCTCCGTGCCGAGTCGGTGACTCCTGATCTGCTTAGCAGCCCGTGGCAGAAGTTGGCGGTGCCCATGAACTGTAGCGGCCGACCCCCGTGTCGGCCACTACATGACTTTTGCCACGGGCTGTTAGGCGTTGGATGAATGGAGACGATGGCGCTCGGCCCTCTGGATCATACGCCTACGTCACCCGGGCGTCGTACTCGTAGTCCACGCGCTCGACCAGCGTCGGGCCGTCGAAGACTTCGTAATACATCAGGCGGTTGTTCCGCGTCTGGTATGTCGCCGGATCGTCCACGTCATAATGATACACCGTACTCACGCCGGAAAGCCAGTCCGTCTTGATCTGACGGTTGCCGACCTGATCGTACGTGTACGACAGGTGATACGGATGCGAGCCGATACGCTCCTCCTCGATGAGCCGGTTGCGGTTGTCATAGTCAAACGTGGTCGTCGCCGCCCAG
>JAUVGW010000398.1 GCA_030593565.1 Phycisphaerae bacterium
AGGGCGCATGGGTTGCAAGCGAGACGCTCCACGGTCATCTTGCCAGCCTCGACTTTGGACAGGTCGAGGATGTCGTTGATGATGCCGAGCAGATATTCGCCGTTCTTCTTGATCGTCTGGGCGGCTTCGATCCTCTCGGGAGGCGCGTCCTTGATATTGCCGTGTTCGAGCAGTACGTCGGCAAATCCCAGGATGGCCGTCATGGGCGTGCGGATCTCGTGGCTCATGTTGGCCAGGAACTCGCTCTTGGCGGCGCTGGCCATCTTGGCCTGGGCGGCCATGTGGCCGGCCCGGGCGGTCTGTTCCTCGAGCCTCGCATTCGTTTCGCGCAACTGCTCTTCAGCCTGCTTGCGTTCGGTGATGAAGCGCGCCTGTTGCACGTTCTGGTAGGCGGTCCCTGAAAGTTGCTTGGCAAGGGTGAACAGCGCCTCGGCAACCTGCCCAAACCGCTCGCGCGACATGGCGGGTACCTCGCGGAATGCCTCGACGACGGTCTCTTCGTCGGCTTCGATTTCTCGGGCGTACTCACGCATCTTCTCCTCGGTCTGGGTACCGTCGCGCACCTGACCGATCAGCCAGTTGGCGATGTGTCTCCCGCCGACCGAAATCGCGGCTCCGGCATCCCACAGCCCGCCGCTCATGCACGGCTGGATGATGGGGCCGTCGGGATTGAAGCGGCCCAGCGCGGCGTCGGACTTGTAGCAGTTGGCGCGGCCCTTGTCTGTCTTGCGAATGATGTCGTTGCACAGCCGACAGAAATTGCTCGGTACGGTGATGGGCGTTCCGTCCGTGAGCGTGATAATCGAGGCCACGCCGGTGGCCCTGGCGAACTCGTCCTGAATGTGCTGGATATCGTCGATATTGAACAGGTCATCAAAGGCGATGCCTCCGGCATCCTCCAAAGGCCGGGTCAGCGCCACAATCCGCTTTTCCAGCGCTTCCTCTGCCCGCTTGCGATCGGTGATGTCACGTACCACCGCTTGCATGAGGGCTTCGCCCTTGAAATCAATGCGGCTGAGAGTGACATCCACGAAGAAGGGCGTGCCATCTAAGCGAACGTGTTCCCACTCAAAGGCCTGTGGATTACCTGCCATCGCCGCGATAGCGAGTTGACGAGCCTTCTCCACAGAGGGTATACCGTCCGGTTGCCTCTCGGGGGAGAAGTCACTAGGTGGCTTGCCCAGTATCTGATGGCGTTCCGTGCATCCGAACAAGGGTAACGCACTGTCATTGCAGTCCGAAAAACGAGCTCCGTCTTCTTCAGAGAGCCTCATGATGAAAGTGGCATCGCCTGAAGACTCAAACAGGCTCCTGTATTTCTCCTCAGAGCCCCGCAGCTCTTTTTGAGCCTGCTTGCGCTCGACGATCTCGGCCTTCAACTCGGTGTTGGCGTCAGCCAACTCCGCCGTCCGCTCCTGTACTCGGACCTCCAGTTGGCCATGGGCCGTGCGGAGGGCGACAGCCTGATAGGCGAGTGTCTCCTTTGAACTTTGTAGCTCTTCCGTTCTGGCCTCCAGGTTCCGCGCCATTGCGTTGAACCCGGTCGCCAGTTGCCCCACTTCATCCGTCTTTGTGGTCTCAACGGTCTGGCTCCAATCCCCCTCTCCGAACGCGTGGATTGCCTTGGCGATTTCCTTGATCGGATTGGCGATGCTGTTGGCTACCAGGAAGGACACCATGAGCGCGACGACGGAAAAGATCACCAGCAGCAGCACGGATCGCGCAGTCATCTCCCCCAGCTCGTCGGCTATTCTTTCGAGACTGATCCCTACCCGGACCCATCCGATATTCTCGCCATCTTCATCAACAGCCGCGACCTTGAAATCGAGTACGGGTGTATCGTGGTCCTTTCCCACCAAGATCTGATCTACGGTCAACGATGAACTGCCACCTTTGTCCAGCGTGACGAGTCCGTCATCAATATGCACCGTAGTCTTGGCTACGATCTGCGTCCTCTCACTATCATAAATGCTTGCGTAAACAATGTCTTCTATCTCAAATAGTTTCTCCATCGTCTCAGTCAGGCCGCCCTCGTCTTCGATGATGATTCCATCGACTGAATTCCGCGCGAAATAGCCCGCGATAATCGAGCCCCTCGCCTTGAAGTCCTCGTGCAATCGGTCCCCGAGATTGTCCAGTAAAACGAAGGAGATGGCCGCCACCGAGGAGATGACCAACACACATACCAGTGCGAAGACCCGAATTTTCAGCGTGATCCTCATCGCATTCGGTGAACCTCTGCCTGGTTCATTGCCGGTGGGAACGTCCGCACACATCCCACGCTGTCAATCGGCGGACGCCGCCGCAGAAGGTGCCCCGCGTGACGGGATCCCGGACCGTCGCGGCCGGCGGGAAACGACACATCCCCGCTACGGCCTCCGCCCCCCACGCACGGCGCTCATCATTCTTCAAACAGGACCATGGAACTCATCAAGTTGCCGTGAAAGAAGCCGTATCCGGGAATATTACCCTGTTCTCCGGCGGTGAATCCCCCGATGAACGGCTTTCCCCCCATGGTCTTTCGTATCTCTTTGACCATCTTGCTGGTGTCTTCGTCCGGACCGAGGCCGAGTGTCTTCGCAGCTCCGGCGCAGTAGATGTGCAGGCCCCCGGCAATCTGCTTCATCTTGATTCGCCCGCTCACCATCGCGTCTTTCGCGACGAGGCCTGCTCTCTTCCTCAGCGCTTTCTTGCTCGCTTCGACATAGTAGATCGTATCACCGTTGTGAATGTCTCCACCCATGTTCAGCGTACCATCCGGATTGAACCGCCAAGGGCGTACCGGAATGTAACGCATCTTGCCGTTCGGCAGGCGGACCGCCTTCGCGAGCGGGCAAAGGGCGCTTGACATCACGAGTTTGCTTTCCTTGGATGAATCGATGTCATCGAAGTAACCGTTGGCCCACTCCCGATATACTTCCTGGGCCGGCCGGTTGTCGATTTCCTTCAGCATGCGCCCGTCGCATGAAGTAATCTCACCGGATTTCTTCTCCCCGACGAATCCGGAGTAGAAGGAGGCGCCGATCTTGCGCTGGGAGTAGATCAGGCCCACGATGATGCCGGGTTTGCAGATCTTGTCCTTTCCGATCACATATCCTTGTCCAAAACGATCATCACAGTGCGTTCCGCCAACCAACGGAACATCCTCGGATATCACAGCGCCGATCCCGGCAACCACCGCATCCTCCTTGCCCTTCATGGCCCCGAGGAGCACCACGGACGGCACGTCTTTCACCGTCTTGCCCGCATCTCGAGCTGCGTCTGCGATGGCCTCTTTGGTGAGGGACGTCACGTCCGCACCATCGGCAACCTCGCGAATGCCAACGCCGAATGCGAGATCACCCCCGGAGAATCCCATAATGGCCAGGGACCCACGTTCGCCAATATGCAGGCCGTCCGGCGAGAACACGCCCTTATACACATTCATGCCGAAGAGCTTGGCCTCCGGGAAACGGCTCTGCAACGTCTTCGCAATGTCTTGCTCGCCGTACTCGGCGGTCGTGTAAAGGACGATGAACCTGGGATTCTTGACTGTCTTCTCCATCATGGCGATCGCCTCATCGACGGCAACTTGGCCACCGCTTGGATTGACACTCCAGCCGTGCGCCATTTGCAGGGGATCGCCGCGCGATGCAGGGGCAAACCCAAAGATCGAAACCGCCGCGCAGATGGCGGCCGTGCGCATGGACTGTGCATTCATCATCAGATTCTCCTGTACCCAAAGTTTCCGCTACGGCCCGCCCGCCAACAGGCGTGCCGCCCCGTGTCTTCATCAGCCGACGGGCAACCAACACCCGTGATCGCCTGACATTCGTCAACCGAATCCCGAGGCCGATAACGGCCGGCGCGTCGCTACCTGGTTACATAGCATCGGTTAGCTCACAGGCCTCGCGGAGTTACGAGCGGACCTGTCAAAACATTGTGGACGGCGTCCGATAGAACAGAATGTCCGCTTCCGATGGCGCGCGGGGCTGACCACCGCTCCCGGTGGGGTCCATGACAGTTTCGGCGGCCTTGGAGTGTGGCGGACGGGTGTTCCAGTCCGCAGCCCGCGAAGCGGACGACGGAGTAAAGCCCAGGGCGAAGCGCAGCGAGCCCTGGGTCAACGTGCCGAACGACACGAGCCCCCGAATGGGGGCGACGGAACCTGCGAGCGAGGATTCGACCAGAAAACCCATAAACGAACGAGGTTCCGTCACCCCCGTTGGGGATTCAGATGCCGGTGTGGCACCGAACCCAGGGCTCGCTGCGCTTCGCCCTGGGCTCTATTCCGCCACCCCCTTCGGGGGTTCATGCGTGTCCGTCGGAGGTTTATTCGATTCTTTCGAGGGTTTATTCGATCGCCCATCGCTACGCCGCCTAAACTGTCATG
>JAUVGW010000051.1 GCA_030593565.1 Phycisphaerae bacterium
ATCCGCCAAACGGCAAGCCGGCAGGCGAGCCAAGCGGCACAATCGGTCATGTTATTCCTGCGTGATGCCTAAGCGGAGCGAAGTAAGGACGATGGCTGGTGTTTCCTGTCGATACCGGATGCGGTTTTTGTGGGTGAAGCTGGCTCTGTCGGTGTTGGTGATACCGATGGCCGCCGGATGCGTGGTCTTCCCGCATGACCAGTTGGCGCAGGCGTACGGTCAGTACCTGGGCAAAGACTATAGGGCGGCCAGCGCGACGTTGGATCTGATCCTGAACAAGTGCCCACATCATCCCGAATCCGGCGAGGCGTACTACTTGCGGGCGTGGTGCCGTACGCAACAGTCGCAGCGTGCTCAGGCGACGGCGGACGCTTTGTCGTGCATCAGGTACACGGCAGACGGCGATTTGAAGTCGAAGGCCCACGCGATGGCGGGAACGCTGTTATTCGAGTTGGGGAGGACGGGCGAGGCGATTCCGCACTATCGCGCGGCGCTGCCCGGTTTTGCGGAACGGCCTCCGAAGGACTTGGTTTACTACCGTTATGGATTGTGCCTTCAGCACGAGGGTCGTTGGAAGGAAGCTCGGCTCCAGTTTGCGACGGTTTTCCAACGTTATCCCGAGAGTTTGTGTGCGGAGCATGCGCGGCGGATGCACGACTGGCGGGATGACTATTTTTCGATTCAATGTGGAGCGTTTCGCGAGAAGGCGGGGGCGGAGGCCCTGAAGTTGGAGTTGAAGAAGACCGGTCTGCGGGCTCGGATTGAGACGCGGGTTCGTAGCGGTGAGCTGTTATATGTCGTGTATGTGGGGCGATATCCGCGTTATGACCAGGCGTCAGAGGCCATTAGTCTTGTGCGGCGGCGTGTTTCGGACGCGTTGGTGGTTCCATGATACTGAAATCCATGAAGCTTCAGACCAGAGGCCATGCTAGTGCTACACTGCCCGTCAATTGATGGACCCGGTTGGGTGCCACGGGCAGCTTGTCTGCCCGTGACTACCGGCGGGCGAGCTGCCAGTGGCACCCATCATTGTGCGCTGCGACAGAGCGCTAGTTCGTCGCCACGCGAAAAAGTGCGGGTAGTAGCGTCGGCTTCCTGCGGCCGACGTATGCGAGGAGGAACCCATCCACATTCAACGTCGGCCACGGGGGGCCGACGCTACCCGCAGATTCATGTGATGATCGCTAGGGCACCATGGCTGGTCCTGCCGGTAATGCTGCTGTTGTCTGGCGGGTGCAGCCGTACGGAGCACTGGATCCCGGATACGGCTCCATCAGCGCCGCCAGCACTGTATCAGCCGTTCGCGTCCGCGGCGGGTCTGCCGGAGCAGTTGCTCGACCGTCGGCCGTATCGGCTGAATGTGGGGGACGTGCTGGAGATCATCTACCAAGTCAAGAACGTGGTGACCGGCGAGCCTTATGAGCTGAAGATCGAGGACGTCATCAAGGTCCGTTTTCCGTATCAGGAGAAACTGGACCAGGAATTGACGGTGGCGGGGGACGGCAATATTCGGTGCCTGCTGGTGGGGCGGATGCGTGGGGCGGGCTTGACGGCCGGCGAGTTGGAGGAGCATCTGAAGCGGTCTTACTCGCGGTATCTCCGTGATCCGGAGTTGACCGTGGTGGTGGAGGCCGCGAACGTCAAGATCGAGGAGTTGAAGAAGGCGATCACGACGGCGCCGCGCGGCCAGTCGCGGTTGATTCCGATCAAGCCTGACGGGACGATCGACTTGCCGTATGTCGGTGAGGTGCCCGTCGCCGGCGGAACCGTCCACCAAGCCAAGTTGCTTCTGGACGAGTTGTATGTGGAGAACGATCTGCCGGAGGTTGAGGTTACGGTTCAAATCCTGCACCTCGCGCCGAGGAAGATCTACGTGATGGGCGAGGTTCTGAGGCCTGGCGTGATCGAGTCGTCGAGCCCGATGACCTTGATGCAGGCGATCATTCGTGCGGGCGGCCCGAACGTTCGAGCGGAGAAATCGAAGATCCTGCTGGTACGCCGCGAGTTCCTGCCGTTGCCGCAGGCGGTCGTGTTCGACATGGCGGGTTTGCTGTCCGGCTGGAAGGCGACGCCGGACGGTCGTATGCCCGACGGAAGCCGATTCCGTTACGACATGTACCTAGCGGACGGGGATATCGTTTATGTGCCGCCGACACTGTTGGCCGAAGCGACGGACTGGATCGATCAGGTCTTTACGAAGGGTATCCGGTCCGTGATGCCGTATAGCGGGAATGTGGGGATAAACTTCGGGTATCAGATACACAATGCGGAGACGGCCGTGAAGAGCCGGACCATCGGCCCGCCGAACATTCGAACGCAGATAGGGCCTTAGGAAAGTCGAAAGCTGAAAGTCGAAAGTCGAAAGCTGAAAGTCGAAAGCCGAAAGCCGAAAGTCGAAAGCCGAAAGCCGAAAGTCGAAAGTCGAAAGTCGAAATGGCGAAACGTCGGGGCGTTGGGATTTGTGAGTCTTGGGGGCGGTGGCGTGAGGCTGTGACGTTTGCCGTGGTGTGGGGTGGACGCTTGGTGATGTGGCGATGAATGATTCATACGGGACGAGATCGCTTCGCGAGATTGTTCGTATCATATTCCAGCATGGGTTCATGCTGCTTTTCGTCGTGGCATTGGGCACGGGGGGGACCTATGCGCTGTGTCAGTACGTTCCGCGGACATACCGCAGCAAGGTAAGCCTGATGTTCAAGCGGCCGCTGAACAAGAGCCCGATCAGCACGGACCAGGGGGACCGGGCACTGGAGGTGTTCGTCAAGGGGCAGCAGCAGATCGTGATGTCGGATGTGGTACTGGCGCGGGCAAAGGTGATATCTGAGGATGCGAACCTTCGCCAGGAGTGGTTCAGGCTGCGCGATGATTGGGAGGTGGCACGTGCGAGCAGCGGTGGCACGGTTCCCGACGCCCTGGATGCGATCGGCAGGTTCCTGGAGCGGGACGTGTCGGCGCGGGTTCTGCACGTGCTCGGTGGGGAGCAGGCGGATTTGCGTGAGTTTCGGGATTCCGCGAAGCTGGAGACGCCGGGCGGTGAGCAGGTGGCGATGACGGAATCGTTCACGCTGAGCGTCAAACGTCCAAGCGAGCGGGATGATCCGGATTCATACAAGAACGCGATGTACGCCGCGGACATCCTGGCGGACATGTACATGGTGCGTTATCAGGAACTGCAACAGACGTTGAACGATCCGGCCGTGCGGGTGATGGATGACGTGATCAAGGCGTATGAGGCCGAGGGGAGGGGCGAAGTTCAGGAATACAGGGATTTCGTTCAGGCGAACAGAGCCGACATCGGCGTGCTGGAGCAGTTGCTCAAGAGCGGTACGGAGCATGGCACCCAGATCGTCCTGACAAAAGTCCGCGAGAACGACGCCAGGTTGTCGCTCGAGTTGGCACGGGACCGGGCGATTCACCAGGTGATGAGTGCGGCGTTGCCCAGCGAGGCGTTGGAGCCCGGCGGGGTGAGTGGCATGGAGGAGGCGGCGGTCGAGGCGGCGTTGGCCGCGGTGTCCGCCGAGTTCGTTCAGGAGAACCTGGGTTTTGGCGAGCTTCTAAAGCAGATGGTGAAACTGGAGGCGAAGCGGGCGGAGGCCGAGGCGCAGTACACGAAGGAAAGCCGCGATGTTCGTTTTCTGCGGGAGGAGATCCTGCAAGGGAAGCGTCAGTTGTTGCGAGCGATCGTCGCCCATGTGAAGGGGCTTGGGAACGCTATCAAGGCTCGCGAGCGGCAAATGGCCGAGCATCGGGAGTTGGTGCGGAGCACGGCCGAAGAGCAGAACCTGATTCAGGCGAAGCTGGCGAGATACGCGACGTTGAAGAACAACTTCCAGGTGGTGCAGAAGCACATGGAGAAGCTTCGGCAGGAGAGGGTCGATGCGATGTCGAATCGGCTTCGCGCACGGGATTCCGTGATGATCGCGAAGCTGGATCCGGCGTCGGTGCCGGATGTGGATCGGCCGGTGACGCCGAGGCCGTTGCTGTACACCCTCGTTGCATTTGTGGTGAGTTCGTTGATGGGAGTGGCGTGTGCCTTCTTGGCGGATCATTTCGATCACACGTTGCGTTCTTCGTTTGATGCGGAGCGGTATCTGGGCATTCCGGTCTTGGGCTCGGTCAAGAAACGTGGACGCAAGCTCGTGGTGGGTGTATAGACGGCGAGGCTGGAAACGATTAAGGAGCCATTAATAACGTAAACGGTTGATCCGCCAAACGGCAAGCCAGAAGGCAGAGAAACACTGCTTGAAGCAATGGCACACGGCCAAGCGGCACAATCGGTCATGTTATTCCTGTGCGATGCCTAAGGAGCCGGTCAACTGACTGATAAGCCTGACAGTGAGTTTCCCGAACAGCCGGAGTCGGCCGATCAGGATGCCAAGGCTGCCGGTGGGCCGGAACCGATCTGGCCGCTGCCGGACGGGGCCGGCGATGGGGAGCCTCCGGGATCGGGCGCGAGCTTGCAGAGTGATGGTGACAACCCAGGCGAGACGCCGGTGCCACAGAGCGACAACACCGGCGAGACGCCTGTGCCACCAACGGATTCCGACTCGGGCAGTGCCGGCTGGTCGAAGGAAGTCCGGAAGATCGACGATGCCATTCAGGAGCTGCGTCAGATCAACGACGGTTTGCCGGAGACGGGAGGCGGTTCCTTGCCTGGGGATGATGATGATGAGGAAACGCTCAACGAGGAGATCCGTGATATCGATCGCGAGATGGCCCGCCTCGACGCTTCGATGGGGGAGGAGATTGATGCGGAGATCGATGCGGAGATCGATGCGGCGTTGACGGCTGATGCGGAGGCCGTGACGGCCGGGCATGATGGGGCTCCGACCGGCGCGGCCCGTTCGGAGACTGGCAAGGCCGACGATGCGGCGTCTCGCGAAGATAGGGAGGAAGAACGGCCGAGCATGCCGGTCGAGGTAACGGCGAGTGAGCCACACGGCGAGGTCGAGACAGGCATCGAGGACATGGCGGAAGCGGGCGTGGAGCCCGTGGAGCTGTTCGAGGGTGAAGCCGAGCCCGAGTCTGAAATCGAGTTTGAACCCGAGCCTGCGGCGTTGGCGGAAGATGCGCTCGGGCCGTTCGAAGAAGATGATTTGGAGGTCGACGAAGGCGAGACCGTGGAGATATCGTCCGCGTCGACGGCATCGTCGGTGGATGGGATGGTCGCGGGGGTCGTCGGTTCGGAGCGGCGTCCCGCCGAGGCGGTGGCGTCTCACAGTTCGGAAGCTCGCAGGCGTGTGCGCGAGCGGGCGGAGGGTGAACTGGGTCAACTGTGGGGAAGCATCTTCTTTTCTCCGGAGCACGCATCGCCCAAGGCGGTGATCGTGACGGCTGCGAGACGTCGCGACGGCGCGACGCAGATCGCGACGTCGTTGGCGTTGATCGGAGCGGAGGCGAGTGGGGAGCGTCGCATCGCCTTGGTTGATTTCAATCTGCGAAATCCGAGCGTTGGCGAGGTGTTGGGGATCGCGAGCCAGCCCGGTTTGACGGACGTGCTGGGCGGCCGTTGTTCACTGGACGGAGCGATGCATCAGGTGACGCTCAAGAATGGGTGTGTGCTGCACGTCCTTCCGTCTGGCGCGAGGGTGGATAAGCCGCTCGGGTTGTTGAAGAGCCGACAAGTTCAGTCGATGCTCGCTCAGCTTCAAGACCGGTACGACCACACGATCATCGACGTGACGGCGGCGAATGCCCATCCCGATCCACAGGTGATCGGTGCCTTGGTGGACGGGGCGTTGCTCGTGGTTTGGGCGGGTCAGACGCCGCGTGAGACCGTCGCCGACGCGAAGAAACGGCTGGACCACGCGGGCGTGCGGTGCCTGGGCCTGGCATTGAATCAGCGTCGCGATCCGATACCCGGGTTCGTGTATCGGATGACGTAGGGGGGGGAAAGTCGAAATCTCGAAAGCCGAAAGTCGAAAATCGAAACGTCAAGGCGCCAAGGTGTCGCAATCACTAAACGCGGCGAGATACTGAGACGATGAAGGATGCCGGATGTCGGTCGGTCGGGCCCTGTTCGAGGGCGATGGTGCGCGCGCCGGTGTTACGTAGAAGCCGGTGAGGGCTCCTGATTCCTTCCGGAAGACAAGGCCTATCCACGGGGACAATACGACGTGTCGACGATCGCGACGCAACGATTGCCGCTGCTGCTGACCGTGGCGTTGACCCTGTTGACGGTGGCGGCGTTCGGGCTCGTCGGTTTCTCGCTGCTTCCTCCTGACATGCTTCTGGCCTACTGGATCGTGGCGGGGGGCGCCGCGATTTTTTTGTGCTATGCCGTCAAGGGTGATTTGCTCGGTGCGGTTCTGCTGTGGTTCGTAACGCTGATTGTGTTGCACGAGGAATTCTGGCGCGAGCCGGTGCCGCATTTCTTCGCGCTGACGATTCCGCGAATCGGGATCGTGGTGCTGGTGCTGCTGTTGGGGACGATGGTTGTTCTGGGGCGGGTGCGCCTGCGGCCTGTTTGGCCGATTGCCGGCGCGATGTTCGCGGTCGCGTTGTGTTTTCTGGTTTCGGCGGCGGTGAGCGGTTTTGAGACGCGGTCGGTGGTGACGGTTCACTACCGGCTGATTGGCGGGTACCTGTTCCCGTTCTGCGTTTTCGCGTTGGTGTTGCACGGATTTGAGGGGGAGCGTGATTTCCGCCGGCTGTTGGTGTTCTTCGCGATCGTCTCGGTCTATCTCGTGTTCACGGGCTGGTGCGAGCAGTTGGGCTTGCGGGCGCTGATCTTTCCGCGGTTTATCAACGACCCGAGTGTGGGGATTCACTGGGGGCGTGTGCGTGGGCCGTTCGTGATGTCGGCGGCGATGGGGCTGGCGCTGACGTACTGTTATTTCAACAATCTCGTGCTGGCACGATCGGCGGGGGCGTGGCGGTGGTTGTTGTATGGCTTGAACGTGGTGATGCTGCCGGCCATCTTCTGGACGAAGACGCGTTCGGTTTGGCTGGCACTGGTGTTTTGTAGCCTGATATGGGTGCTGTACTCGCGGCGTCGCACGACCCGGGTGGTGGGTGTTTCGTTGTTGTTGGCGGCCGGACTGCTGATCGCCGTGGTCAATATGGAGAACTTCCTCGGAAAGGAGCGAGCGAAAGGCGGCATGACGGACATGGAGCCGATTCTTATGCGGGTCGGCCTGGCCAAGATGTCCTGGCGCATTTTCCAGGAGAATCCGGTTTCCGGTGTGGGTTTCGGTCATTTTCGCGACCGTGCGCCGTCGTATGCACGCGATCCGTCGAGTGGCGCATTTGCATTCGGTTCCAGCGCTCTGGAGCACAACAACCTGCTGAGCATTCTGGCCGAGACGGGGGCCGTCGGCGTGCTGCTGTATCTGACGATGATCGTGCTGCTGCTCCGCTGTAGTATTCGGGTGTATCGCAAACTGCCGGCTCGCGGTTCGGGATTAATCAACCGCGACCTGGTGGTGTTGTACTGGGTCCTGGCGGCGGCCTACTTGATCGACGGGACCTTCCGCGAGACGAGTGACAATCCATTCGCGAATAGTCTGTTCTTCGGTCTGAGCGCCGTTCCGGTGGCGCTGGACGTTCTGCTGAGTGCTGCTCCGATTCGGGGTCGAATTGGTTTTGCGCCGATTTGGCGGACGCGCTCCGGCGGCCGCACCGGCGAGACGCCGGTG
This sequence comes from Phycisphaerae bacterium, assembly GCA_030593565.1. Lineage (GTDB taxonomy): Bacteria > Planctomycetota > Phycisphaerae > UBA1845 > UTPLA1 > JAFGQA01. The sequence goes on from JAUVGW010000051.1 coordinate 7,638, forward strand.
CCACATCAAACTCACCGGCGAGACGCCGGTGCCACATTCACCACGTCACCGGCGAGCCGGTACCACGGGCGGCCGGGGTCATGATTCGTGATTCCATCGATGGCGAGCCGACGGGGCTGTTCCGCAGTTCACCGATCGGACAAGCCCTGGGCACATACCTGCCGGCGACGGTGGTGTTCCGCCTGATCAATTTCGGGCGTATTGCCCTGTTAACGCACTGGATGACCACGCAGCAGTTCGGGCTGCTGAGTATGATCCTGCTGGTGGTCAACGTCTTGACGCCGTTGTGCAGCCTCGGCCTGAACGAGGCGGTGACGCGGTATATACCCCAACAGGAAGTCGGGCGGTCGTTGATGGCTTTTTTGCGGCGTTCGTACGCCCTGCTGCTGATTGTGGCGGCGATGAGCGTGGTTTTGATCATCCTGTTTTCGTCGATCCTCGGGGATTTCTTCTTTGCGTATGCCTTCGCTGACGAGACTGCCCGTGCCGAGTTCGGCAGTGATGCGCCACGGCTGGCGCGGCTGGCGGGGCTGGTCATCGGGTTGTTGGTTATTTATTTCTATCTGCTGTCGGTTATGAAGGGCCTGCGCATGTTCCGGGCGCTGGCCGCCATAGAAATGGCGCACGGTTTGTTATTTTTTTGTGGTGCCGTGGGTGCGTGGCTGTCGGGGCATCTCAGTGCATACTCGTTGACGGGGCTTTACGCGGTGTCGCTTGCGTTGCCGATCATCGGCTTCGGATGGGCGTTGGGGCGCGTCATGGGCCGGTGGACGGTGCAACGCGAGAATCCGGTTGATGCCGGGATGCGAGGCAAGCTGCTGCGGTTCAGCATTTGGGCGATGCTGGCGGGCGTGATGTGGCAAGTCTTGGTTTGGTATCCTGGCTGGTATTTGGGCAAGGTGCATGGGCACGAGTCGTTTGCCGTGTTCTCGGCGGTGCGTCAGGTGGGTCAGTTCATTCTGATCGGCGCGGTGGCGGTGACGACCGTCGTGATGACGACGGTGACGAAGACGTGGGAATCGCGGGGGCGGGAGGCGGCGGAGCGGGAGTTGTCGCTGGCGTTTCGCGGCACGGGGCTGGGGCTCCTGGTGGTGTGTGCCGTGATTGCCTTGGGCAAGGAGCTGATCGTTCGGATGTTCGCGGCGGATTACGTTGTGGGCGCGCAGATTCTCCCCATACAGGCCATGTTCTTTCTGATTGGGGCTTGCCTGGCCTTTTTGGCGATTCATTTTCAGTTGATGGAGAAGACGCGGCACATGTTTTGGCCGTGGGCGGTTGGTGTGGCGGCAAATGTGGCGATTGCGTGGTGGCTGACGGGACCGAGTCTGGCGTCGGTGCAGAAACTGGCTGTATGGCGCTGGCTTACCCCGGCAACGTCGGCGGTCTTCACGACGGGTTTTTCCGATCCGCAGGGCCTTGGGGCTGCGTCATGGTGCGGCGTGTTCGCGATCGGACTGGCGCTCGTTGTGTGTGTCGTGTTGATCCGCACGGAGTGCTGCCGGTTGGATAGGGGGACGTATATCGTCATCGCGTCGGTGCTTCTGCTGTCAACCAAGGCATGGATCATGACGGTCGGCGTTGTTGCGTTGGTGCTTCTGGCATGGCGGACGGGGCTGATCTTCACGTTGGCGGAACGGAGGTCGCTGGTTAAATCGGTTGGCGGCATTTTGCGGTATGTTTCAGGGGCCAGGGTATAGGGTTCAGGGTATGGGGGCGATGATGCCGACCTAGACCCTGAACCCTAACCCCTGAACCCTTTGGTGGCGGCCGAAGGCCGCCTTGGGATTGTGTTGCCGGAATCTGAGCCATCCTGTGATCCTACTATTGCGGTGGTGATTTGTACGCGCGATCGTCCGTTGGCGCTTGCCGAGACGCTGGAATCTATCTGGCGGCAGACGCGGCTGCCGGATGAATTGGTCGTCATCGACGATGGGCGTCTGGCTGATGACGTGCAGGATGGGCTGGCGGAACAGTGTCGCCGCCGTGGCATCGTGTGGCGCTATGAGCGATCGCGGTCGCGGGGGCTGACGGCGGCGCGTAATCAGGCGGCCGACATGGCCGCCAGCGACGTCCTGCAATACCTCGACGATGATGTGACCTGCTCGCCGGGGTTTCTTGCCGAGGTGGGGCGGGTCATGGCCGATCCGCGTGTGGGAGGGGCGACGGCTGTGGTCGAGGAGCCTACGTTCAGCGGTCGGACTTCGCGGTTGTACCAGTTTGGGTATTGCGTGGCGGGTTGGTGGCGGGCGTCGCCTCGTGCGAGGCCGCCGGGTCCGCGGCCGTCGGTTTTGGGCCGGCCGGCCGTGGCGGTTCGGGCGCGGTGGCTGTCCGGCGCGGCGATGGCGTTGCGTCGTGATGTCGTTCGGGAACATCGGTTCGATGAGGGCCTGACGGAATACGCATTGGGCGAAGACCGGGAGATGAGCTATCGCCTGGCGCCGCATTGTTGGCTGGTCGAGGCGCGGCGGGCGCGCGTTGTGCATCGCCGGGATGTTACGCAACGCACTGATGCGCGGCGGCTTGGGTATATGACGAGCTTCAATTATCTTCGGATCCTGCGGAAGACATGCCGGTTGGGGGCGGGGGATTGGGTGGTGATCTGTTGGGGGCTTGCGGTGTTGGCGGTCATGCACGCGGTATGGTCATTGGGGCGGTCACGTCGCGCGCATCTTGGCGAATTGCGCGGGATGCTGGATGGATTGGTTGCGGCGCTTCGGTTGAGGGGGGGCGGTGTGCCGGCGCGCGATTGCTATTGGGGGCGGTTTGGTTTGATTCCCGTCGGCCACGGGGGGCCGACGCTACAAGAAGCACCGGCGAGACGCCGGTGCCACAGTGATGAACCACCGGCGGGACGCCGGTGCCACAGCCTTGGCATGCGCTCGGAGGTGGACGGCAGACGTGGGCTTGCCGAGCCGGCGGCTGGCTTGCCTGCTGACATTTGGACGCCGCCCCTGACTATTGAGGCGACCTCGCGGGATGCGCTGCGTGACGTTCGAGTGCTGTTTGTGACCAATCGGCTCGAGGCGGGCGGTGCCGAGCGGATGTTGTTGTCGTTGGTCGAATATCTGCGGCGTTTTGGGATTCGCTCGTTTGTCGGTTGTTTGAAAGATGCCGGGCCGTTGGCGGGGTCATGCCGGGGGCTGGGTATTCCGGTGTTTGACGGGTTGTTGCGGCTTAAGACCGACGTTGGGGTGCTGGTGCGGATGCGGCGCATTGTTGCGGAGAACAGGATCAACGTCATCGTGGCGGCGCACAGTGGTGGGGACCGGATGTTCTGGAGCACGTTGGCGGGGCGGCTGTCGGGGGTTCCAGTTGTCGTGTGGTCGCACTGGTTTCCATCACCGGGCGCGGCGCATTTCGAGCGTGCGAATCGTATGCTTTATCGACAGGTCGGGGCCTATGTGGCGCTTGGAGAAGCGCAGCGGCTGGCCATGATTCGGCATGAACACGTTCCCGCGGGACGGATTGCCGTTGTGCATAACGGCATCGAGCCGGGACCATTCGCGGTGGTGTCGCGTGCTGATGCGCGGCGTTCATTGGACCTTGACGAGCGGCACGTGGCAGTTGCCATCATTGCGAATCTGCGTCGCGAGAAGCGTCATGACGTGTTCATCGAAGCGGCGAGGAGACTGGCGGCGGGCAACGATGCCTTGCGTTTCTTTGTTATCGGTGACGGGCCCGAGCGTCGGGTGGTGGAGACGCTTGTTGCCGCATCGGGTCTTGACGACGAGACGATGCGGCTGATGGGGACTCGCGAGGATGTGGCTGCGTTGTTGCCGGGCATCGACATCTGCTGTCTTTGTAGCGAAACGGAGTGCTTCAGTTTGACGATGTTGGAGGCGTCGGCGGCTGGGTGCGCGTTTATCGGGCCGGCCGTGGGTTGCATGACCGAGTTTCTCGATCATCGCCGCACCGGGCTCGTGATAAGACCGGCGGACGTTGATTCGTTGGCCGATGCAATAATGGAACTGGTCGCCGACGAAGCCCTGCGGAATCGTCTCGCGCGGGCGGCGCGGGAGCGAGTGATTGGTGAATACGGCGTCCGTGACATGGCTGGGAGATTTTCGGGGTTGCTTGCTCGGGTTGTCGGTCGCGTGTGAGGAGTCGCGCGAGAATTACGTGAACGGTTGATCCGCCAAACGGCAGGCCGTGTGGTGGACGTCGTCCTTAAGCGGATGCGGGGGGGGCGGATTTCGACGCGGCCGTGTTTGTTTGTGGGCGATCCGGATCGCGGGGCGAGCGATTCGCCAATCCGAGAACCGTGATTCCGCCACAGTTGAGTCCTATAGTCTGGTACGCAATCGTGTTTGGGTTGCCACGATGGGGGGGCGTTGACGGCCGGGTGGCCTGTGGGAGGGTGGATAGGAGCATGGACGGGGTTCGTATCAAGGTGCCGAGTCTAGCGCCGCTTCGGGTGCTGCATTTGGTGTCGACGTTCCAGATCAAGACCGACACGAAATGGCTGGTGCAGATTGCGCGCTACCTGGATCGGGCGTCGTTCGAGATGTCGGCGGCATGTTTTTTTGACGACGGCCCGATTCGCGGGCGGCTCGAGGCGTTGGGGGTCAGGACGTATAACCTCGACGTGCGCGACGAGCGCGATCCGCGGGCGGTTTTGCGGGCTCGGCGGTTGGTGGAGCGGATCGGCTGTGATGTCGTGCACACGCATCTGCTCCGCGCGGACCTGTACGGCGGGGCGGCGGCTCGGTGGGCGGGCGTTCCGGTGATCATCTCCACAGCGTACGCGATCGGGCAATACCGTCGCGCCCGTCGGCGTCGATCAGATGGTTTGTTGGATGCCGTGTGCGCCAGGCTGCCGACGCGTGTGATCGCGGTGGCGGAGGCCGTCAAACGCGACTGCGTCGAACGGCTGCACATGAATCCTGAACGCGTGGCGGTCATTCATACGGGGATCGACCCGCCGGCGGCGGTGGATCCTGCCACGGTGTCAGCCCTGCGGGCGGAATGGGGCGCGGACCATGATGCGCCGCTGATCGTGACGGCGGCGCGGCTCAGCTATGAAAAAGGCATCGACATCCTGATCGATGCGGCCGCCATTTTGCGCCGAACGCATCGGCGCGTTCGGTTCGTCGTGGTCGGCGATGGCGAGGATCGGGCAGCGCTTGAAGCGCAATCGCGGCGTCTGGGTTTGGATGGCCTCGTGACGTTCGCGGGATTTCATGCGGAGATTTGGGGGGCGTTGGCGGCGGCGGATATCGTTTGCCTGCCGTCGAAGTCGGAAGGCATGCCGAACGTGCTGTTGGAGGCGATGGCGGTTGGCCGCCCGGTCGTTGCGACGGCGGTGGGCGGCATGCCGGAGGCGATCGAGTCCGGTGCGAACGGCTTGATCGTGGAGGCGGAGGCAGCGCCCCAGTTGGCTGCGGCGTTGGGGGGGCTTCTCGACGATCGAAGGCTGGCGGCGCGTTTGGGGGCGGCGGCGCGAGCGACAGTGGACCGACGCTTCCTGGCGCGGGATGTGGTGGCCAGGTATGGCGCGTTTTACGCGGGCCTTTGCGTTGAGGGGGGAAGAGAGCGTGTCGACGTTGTCACAGCCACTTGAGCCGCCCCCGTCGATCGACGTGCTGGGTCTGCCGATCCGGCCGTTGTCGACGGCGGGGCTGATCGACTGGATCATCGGGCGGGCGCGGGAAGGCGAGCGAGCGACAGTTTGCTATGCAAACGCGAACACAGCGAATCTGGCGTACCGTGACGAGCGTTATCGTTTGGTGCTCCGCGCGAGCGAGATGCTGTATGCGGACGGGATGTCGATCGTCTGGGCCAGTCGGTGGAGCGAGCGGCGGTTGCCGGAGCGAATGACGGCGGCCGACTACTTCCCTCGTTTCGCGCGGCGGTGCGGGCAGTCGGGATTGTCGCTGTATTTGGTAGGCGGCAAGCCGGGGATCGCCGAGAAGGCGGCCGATCGACTTCGGGCGGATTCGCCGGACCTGAAGATCGTGGGGACCCATCACGGCTACTTCGGCGAGGAGCAGTCGGATCGGGTCGTTGCGAAGATCAACGCGTCGGGGCCGGATGTGTTGGTCGTGGGAATGGCGAGTCCCCGGCAGGAGTTCTGGCTTGCGGAACAGGCCGGCGGGCTGCGGGTGCCGGTGCGATGGTGCGTGGGTGCGTTGTTCGACTACCTCGCGGGGAAGGAGCGTCGGGCACCGGCGTGGTTGTGCCGGATGGGCGGAGAATGGTTGTTTCGTTTGCTGATGGATCCCGTGGGGAAATGGCGGCGGTATCTGATTGGCAATCCACGATTCGTGCTCAATGTGCTGTTGTGGCGGCGCGGGCGGCGTGTGGACAAGGATGAGGGAGGAAGGATGAAAGTCGAAAGTCGAAAGTCGAAAGTCCAAAGTCGAAAGCCGAAAGCCGAAAGCCGAAATACGCTGCATCGCGACGTTTGGCCGAAACCCGAAGGGGAGCGCGTGGGGAAGGACTGAATGCGACCAAGTCGGGAGCATGAAGGATGAAACACCGGCGAGACGCCGGCGCCACAGACGCCGGCGCCACAGACGCCGGTGCCACAGACGCCGGGGCCACCGACGCCGGTACCACAGACACCGGTGCCACAGACGCCGGTGCCACAGTTTTGACACGGGCTCATAGCTGCCTGTAATAAGGTGCGTGGAGAGGAAAGTGATGCCGCAAACGAAGGATGCCAGCGTGGCACTGTCGGCCATTGACGCGGATGCCGGGTGGTTGACGGCACGGACACTGCCGATTCCCGAGGCTCCGGCGGACCGCGATTATCTCGTGATCTCGCGAATGATCGACGTTGCCGTGGCTGCGGTGGTGTTGATCGCCGCATTGCCGGTCATGTTGGTTGCCGCGGCTGCCGTCAGGTTGACGTCGCCCGGGCCGGTGCTGTTTCGTCAGCCGCGCGCAGGAAAGGGGTGGTCTGCGTTCACGATGTACAAGTTTCGGACGATGTATGCGGGCGCAGATGACGACAAGGAGCTGTTTCGCCAGCGGAACTCGTTGCCGACGGGCCCGTGCTTCAAGATGAAGAACGACCCGCGCGTGACGATGGTGGGGCGTTGGCTGCGCCGGTCGAGCATCGACGAATTGCCGCAGATGTTCAACGTGCTGGTCGGCGATATGGCCCTGGTCGGGCCGCGTCCGTTGCCGCTGGACGAGGTGCGCTCAGCGGAGCCCATGCAGGTCGTGCGGTTCGCGGTGAAGCCGGGAATCACGTGTCTGTGGCAGGTCAGCGGACGGACGGAGATCCCGTATGACGAGTGGCTCGCACTCGATGTGTGGTATGTTCGGAACCGATCGCTATCGCTGGATGTGCAGATATTGTTCAAGACGATACCGGCGGTGCTGTCTGGGCGCGGGGCGTACTGAGCCCGCGCCCGTCCGATCTCCAATCCTATTCAACAGCCTCCGTGTTTGGCCAGGGTGGCATGGGTTAGCGGAGCCGCACTGAGCGGCGGATCTTACCCGTGGGAAAGGAGCCCCAAGGTTCTCCCATGGGTAACGGGTGGGCCTCCCTGACGGGTGCCCCACCCGTTGTCCATGCCGCCCCGTCCGAACGCTATCCACGTACGGATTCTCGCACGGAAGGGCGGTCAGAGGGTGAAACGGGCGCCCCGCGCGCTGGGTACCCGTTTCGTCATCCGTCGGATCAGTCTGGTTCGGTTGGCTGGCAGATACAGTGGCAGTCACCGCTGTCCGCCGGATCAGCCTTGGCCGCCCACTGGCGGATGTGCTTGATCTCGGCGTTGTCGATGCCGAGGGACACGAGGAATTCCTGGTGTGCGTCCGGCTCCATCTTCTCGAACTGGATGTGCCATTTCCGCATGGCGTCCTCGGTGAGGCCGGCCGCCTTCATGACAGCGACCCATTTGTCCTTTGTGAGCATGTCATTCTCCTGTTGAAGTTCATCTTGTTTGAGTAAACGAACAATGCAGCGCTGCTGCCTTCGAAGGTCGTCGATTTCACGCTCCAAGGCTTGGAGCCTGCGTCTCAGGACCGCGGCCGCGGTGCCGTCGTCGGCGTCGCCGAGGATCTGCGCAATCTCCTTGAGGGGGACGCCCATGCGGCGATAGAGACATATCTGCTCGAGTCGGTCTACGTCGGCCGGTGAATAGAGACGGTATTCGCTCGCGGAGCGGCCGCTCGGCCGGAGCAGTCCCAGGCGGTCGTAGTAGAGCAGCGTGCTGCGAGCTAGGCCCGAGGCCTTGGCGAGCGTTCCGATGGTCACGTCGGCTGATGCCACTTTTGTTCTCCCGCGTGCTTACGTGGGGCACGTCCTGTGGTGTGGGTTTCAAACGCCGTTGAACAAAGCCTACGCTATGAAGCTTTAGACAGGTCAAGCGGAAATCAGCGGTTGATAGCGGATTATTTTGTTGGGGGCTGTTGCTTGCGGGTTGGGCGTGAGGCTTGGGGCTTGTCGCCGTTGTCTTGATCCGAGATGCCAGAGGCGGTCGCGCGGGCTGTCCATAATGCGACAAACTGCCTCGGCTTGCGGTGGCATTGTCGGGCGGGGATACTGTTTGTCGTGAGCCATCCATTTTTTTGCGGGATCGGGCGGGGTCCGTCGGGTTGCCGTGTGTCGGGTGATTGAGGAGATGTTCGGAATGAAACGGTTTGTGTTTGCCATCGCGTTCGTGCTTGTTTGCGAGTCGGTCGTTTTTGCCGGTGATCGGCGGTATCCGTTTGAGCAGATCGAACTGGATAACGGGATGAAGGTCGTGACGCTGGAGGATTTCTCCTGTCCTATCGTGGCGGTGCAGGTGTGGTACCACGTGGGATCGAAGGATGAAGATCCTGAGCGGCAGGGCTTCGCGCACATGTTCGAGCACATGATGTTTCGTGGAACGGACCTGGTGTCGCCCGAGGATTTCGACAATTACACGCACCGGGTCGGCGGCGACAACAACGCGTACACGGCGTTCGACCAGACGGTCTACGTCATGGAGTTGCCGAGCACCCAGCTCGAGCTGGCGCTGTGGCTCGAGGCGGAGCGGATGGCGTTTCTGAAGATCGACAAGGAGGGCTTCGACACGGAGCGCAAAGTCGTCGAGGAGGAGCGTCGCCAGGGATTGAACGCGCCCTACGGCACGGTGTTGGAGAAGCTGCTGGCGGAGATTTTCCATGAGCATCCCTATCGGTGGAGCCCGATCGGGAAGATCCCGCATCTTCGCGCGGCGACAATCGACGAACTGGGGGCGTTTTGGGACACGTACTATGTTCCGAACAATGCCACGCTGGTCGTCGTCGGGGCTGTCAAACACGCGGACGTGCAGCGTCTTGCGAAGGAGTACTTCGGTTGGATCCCGAGATGCCCGGCGCCGCCGCGTGTGACGATCAAGGAGCCCGAGCAGCAGAAGGCCCGGGTTGTCAAGTTGAAGGAGGATAAGGGGCCGTTGCCGGTGGTGGGCGCGGTGTACCGGACCGTTCCGTCGCACCATCCCGATCAGCTTCCGTTGCAGGTGTTGATGGGCGTGGTCGGCGGGGGGGAGTCGAGCCGGCTTTATGTGGACGCGGTGAAGGAGCAGAAGATCGCCCAGGTGGCGATGGGGGGCGCGTTCGGCTTGGAGCATGACGGCGTCCTCGGGGCCGGTGGGATGTTGATCCCGTCGCCGTTCGGTAACAAGAAGAAGGCGTTGATGCAGACGATCAAGCGGCACTTGAAGCGTGTCGTGGACGAGCCGATCACCGAGGCCGAGCTGAACAAGATGAAGAACCAGATGCGTCGCGGTGAAGTCACGGGCGCACTGACGGCTGCCAGTAAGGCCGGCCTTCTCGGGCAATACGCGGTCCTGTATGGTGACGCCGAGCGGGTCAACCGGCAGTTGGACGAGATCGACGCGGTCACGATTGAGGACGTTCAGCGTGTTGCGAAGAAGTATCTCAAGAAGAGGCGTCGCATCAGCATTCTGATCGAGCCCGATGTCGGCAGCGTTGTGGGTTCCCTGTTTGGCGGCGATGACGAGGAAGGCGCGGCCGATGCCGGGCCGACGACACAACCTGCCGAGAATCGCATTGCCAAGCGGACCGGTCCCAAGGCTGACGCTGTTCGGCCTGCTGATTTTCCAACGAAGCCGCCGTATGGCGCGTTGCTCGACGAGTTCCCGGATATTCCGCATGTGGCAAAAACCTTGCCGAACGGCTTGAAGGTGGTCGTCGTGGAGAACCACGAGGTGCCGATGGTGTGGTTCATGCTTGGCACGGAGAGCGGGGCATGGACAGAGGAGAAGCCGGGGATTGCCAGCACGGCGATGAATATGCTGACAAAGGGCACGCAGGACCACGACGCGAAGCAACTGGCGGAGATCCTGGAATCGAACGCGATCAGCTTGAGCGGCTCGGCGGGCATGGACACGGCGCGGGTATCGGCGTCGGCGCTGTTGCCGCAGATGGACCTGGCGATGGAGCTGCTGGTGGAGGTCGTGCAGCGTCCGACGTTTCCAAAGGAGGAGTTCGATATCCTGCAACAGCAGACGCGGATGGGCCTGATGGTGTCATCGAAGGAGCCGAGCTATCTGGCCGACCGCGAGTTTCGACAGCGGTTGTACGGCGACCATCCGTATTCGCGGACGGCAACGGGTGAACTGGAAGATATCGGCAATGTCAAGATCGAGGACCTGAAGACGTGGTGGACTCGGCATCTGCGCCCGGACAATGCGGTGATGTACGTGGCGGGCGACATCACGTCGGAGGCGGCATTCAAGCTGATCGACGCGCATCTGGGCGGTTGGAAGGTCGAGGGCGAGTTCAAGCGCCCGGCGCCTGCTGGCGTTCCCGAGAAGAAAGCGACGCACATTTACATCGTGGACCGGCCGGGTTCGATACAGAGCCAGATTCGCGTTGGGCATCTCGGCATCACGCGGCGCCACTCGGACTACTACGTTTCGCGGGTGTTGAGCACGATCTTCGGCGGGTCGTTCAACAGCCGGTTGAACAAGGCGATTCGCGTCGAGAAGGGCCTGACCTACGGGGCGCGGGGCGGACTGTCCGCGCGGCGGTTTGAAGGTGCGCTGCGGATAAGCACGTTCACGAAGACCCCGTCGACCGCGGAGACCGTGCAGACGATACTCGACGAGATCGTGAAGATCCGCTCGGCGACGGCGACGGCGGATGAAATCTCCGATACGAAGACGTATATCACGGGGTCTTTCCCCGGCAGTCGGGAGACGCCGTCGGCGACGGTGAGCGACTTGTGGATGATCGAGACGCAGAATCTGCCGGAGGATTATCTACGCCGCTATCTGGCGGGCGTCAAAGCGGCTACCGGCGAGGCGGTGATGCAGGCCGCTAAGGCGCTGATCGATCCGGATCATCTGATCATCGTGATCGTGGGCGAGGCGGAGAAGATCACGGCCGATTTGGCGAAGATTGCGCCGGTGACGGTGGTGGGTACGTCGGCGGGCGAGGACGAGCCGGCGGACAAAGATGCGCCGGCGGAGGAAGGTAAGCCGTCGGCGACCGCTGAATCGGAGTAGCGCGGCGAGCGAAGCTCGAGCGGGTTGATGGGTCCCGGTGGGCGCCGGGGGTCGTCATTGTTGCGGGCAGGGGTCGGCGTTGTCGTGGAAGGCGCATAATACGCATCTGAGTGTGCTGAGGGGGGCTCGGTTTGCGCTTGCCGTGCCGCGGGCGGCACGGCCCGCGCCGCACGCGGCGAGGCTAAGGGCGAGCGCATGAATAAGCAGAACGATTGTCGTAGGGTGGTACGGGCGTCCCGCCCGTGGCCGTACGGGCAAGATGCCCGTACCACCCAAATGAAGTGTGCAGCTTTTTTATGCGCGGCTCCTAAACGGGATCTGTTCCCACCACACGCGGCGGAGGTGAGCGGGGTCTGTGCCCGTTGCTTGCGACGGGGCTAAATCCTGGGCTATAGCCATTATGAAATAGTTCTACCTTTCCAATGGGCAAGGGTCCCAGAATGTTGTAGATTATTGGTGTGGGCTTCTGGCGATGGGCCGGGTCCGGCCTGTTCGGTCGCGGCCTGCATTTAGGAGGTGCTGTGATGTTCGACATGATCCTGATCAGCATGTTAGCCGCCGCGGACGTCCTGACGACGATATATTGGGCCTGCGGCATCTTCGGGATGGGCCTGTTGCTCGTCTCCGTCATCGGCGGGCATCATGACACCGATGCCGACGTCAGCGGCGTCGACTTCCATGGCGATATGGATGTGGATTTTCACGGTGACGTCGATGTGGATTTCCATGGCGACGTGGTGCCGGATATTCACGTGGATGCGGATGTGGATGTCGCGCCGGATCTGGATGTTGACGTGGACGCCGCGCATGGTGCGGCCGGCCACGAGGTGATGGACGGGGTGGGGCACGTCGAGACCATCGCGTCGGACGCGTCTTCGCTGTCATCCTGGCTTTCCATTCGGTTCGTGGTGTTCTTCCTGGCGTCATTCGGCGCGGTAGGCGTCGTGCTCACAACCCTTACGTCGGCCGGTTCGACGATGACATTCATCGTGTCGTTCGTCACCGCCGTTGTTCTGGGACAAGGGGTACATCACATATTTCGCAAGGTGCAAAAGGCTTCGGGGAACAGCACGCCGGGTATTGCGGATTACGTGCATCAGATTGGGCGCGTGACGATTCCCGTGACGCATTCACAAAAGGGGGAGATTGCCATCAGTGTGCGAGGTGGGCAGCGGTATGTGCCTGCCACATCGAGCCATCCGGATGCCGCCTTCAACGCGGGGGATGAAGTTGCCGTCGTGGATTACAGCGGCGGGATCGCGGAAGTGATCTCGCGCAAGGAGTACGAGTTTCTCAACAGCACGAAAAAAGGAGGTAAGCCATGAACATCGTTTTGTTAGCACAAGAATCCTGTGCGGCCGGCGCGACCATCGGCTTGGTCTTTCTGTTTCTCATTCTGGCGCTCATCATCATCATCGCGAAGCTGACGGTTGTCGGCAATCCGAGCGAGATGCTGATCATCAGCGGAAAACGTCAGCGCGAGGGACAGGGCTACCGCGTTTTGATCGGTGGGCGCACCCGCGTCATCCCGATCTTCGAGAAGGTCGCCCGCATCAGCCTGCGAAACATGCAGGTCGGC
>JAUVGW010000157.1 GCA_030593565.1 Phycisphaerae bacterium
ACATCGGAGACATCTATGAAGCGTCCAACGGCATAGAGGCGCTGGCCGAACTCAAAGACCATTCTGTTGAAGCGATGCTGGTGGATATTAATATGCCGACGATGAACGGCATTCAACTGCTCACGCGTATGAAGCAGAACGAGCAGCTCAAGGATATACCCATCGTGATTGTGTCAACTGAAGGTAGCAAGCAGCGAATCGAGCAACTCGAAGACTTTGGAGCGTTCGGCTATATCCGCAAGCCTTTCCATCCCGAGCAACTGCGCGATGTGCTTAAGCCACTGTTGGGAGTCAAAGATGATGCAGGAACAGAAGACGGCAACGCTGGCGACGATTTTTTCTGAAGTGCTCGCCAATTTGGCCTTCATGTTCACGGATGAGGTGGCGGCGGACGTGGCCACCGGCGACCTCTGGCTGGAAACCACCATCGCATACAAAGGACCGCACAAGGGGACATTGCGATTCCGTTGCAGCTCCAACTTCTCGATCCAGCTCGCGGCCAACCTCCTCGGCGTGGATCCCAAGGATGACGACGCGGAGGAAGCGGCCAAGGATGCCGCGAAGGAATTCATGAACATCGTGTGCGGGCAACTCGTCACCGCGATCCACGGCACGGACGATGTCTTCAACCTGACGATCCCGGAGGTCCGCGAATTGTCCGAGGTACCGGACCTGGCGGCTGACGATGGCTCGGAATCCGCCACGTTGTGCGTCGATGGCAATCTTATCCAGTTGAGCCTCGAAGCCTGAGACGCGGCGCCTGCCGATGGGGGGGGGAGATGATCAGCGAAACAAAGGATCTTACCCGTAAGGAATACGAACTCTTTCGCCGCCTGATCTACGCCAAGAGCGGGATCGACCTTGGTAACGAAAAGATGCAGTTGGTCCGCGCCAGGCTGGGCAAGCGCCTCCGGACCGATGGATTCAAGTCATTCCGCGAGTACTATGACCACGTCGAACGGGACGCGACGGGCGAGGAGTTGTGCATCCTCCTGGATGCCATCTCCACGAACACCACCCATCTGTTTCGGGAAATCCGCCACTTTGACCTGTTGGCCGAGATCATCCGGGGCTGGGCGAGCGACCAGTCTTGGCGATCGCAAAACCGCGAACTGCGCATCTGGAGTGCAGGCTGCTCGAGCGGCGAGGAGCCCCACTCGATCGCCATGGTCGCCCACGATGTGCTCGCAAACCATCCACGTGTCGAACTGAAGCTCCTGGCGACCGATCTATCCGTGCAGATGCTCAGCAAGGCCAAGCTTGGAGTCTACGACACGCATCGAGTCGGAACTGTTCCCGCCGCATACAAGAACCGATATCTGATGAAGGTACAACATGAGGGCCAAGCGGTCCTCCAATTGATTCCAGAGCTACGCCGCACGATCACGTTCTCGCGGTTCAATCTCATGACGAAGACCTTCCCGTTTCGCCACCGGTTTCACATTGTCTTTTGCCGAAACGTCATGATCTACTTCGACCGCCCTACTCAGCAAACTCTGGTGAACCAATATGCTGCCCAACTGCGCCCGGGAGGATACTTGATGATTGGCCACTCCGAGAGCCTCAACGGTCTCGATCATCCATTGACCTATGTCGAACCGACCGTGTACAGAAGGGATTGAACCGTGACATCCGGATGGCTTGGTACAAGATTCGCCTCAGCCACTACTCCAAGTCCGGGAGCGTGACGTGGAAAGAACGGACCCCATCAAAGTCCTTATTGTCGACGATTCGCCCATGGTGCGAACGATCCTTCAACGTGTTCTCTCTAACGAACAGGGCATCACCGTGGTCGGCGCGGCCAAGGACCCCTTTGAGGCCCGAGAATCCATCATCAAGGCTCGACCGGATGTCATCATCCTCGACATCGAAATGCCGCGGATGGATGGACTGACGTTTCTGAAGAAGCTGATGACGCACTATCCCGTTCCCGTCATCATGTGCAGCGGCGCCACCAGTGGTACAGATCAGCCGGCCCTGAAGGCCATCGAACTCGGCGCGATCGACATAGTAGCAAAACCCGTCGCCGGCGGCCGTGAAGCCCTTGGTCGCTTGGCAGTGGAGCTTGCCGACAAGATTCGCGCGGCGGCCATTGCCGTCAAACGATCGCCTCCACCTCCCTCCGTTACCCCGGCCACACCGACTTCGTTCAGCGCCGCTGGACTCAATCCCGCACACTATTTGGTCGCCATCGGCGCCTCGACCGGCGGAACCGAAGCGATCAAGAATCTGTTGTCCCACGTGCCGGCCGATTTTCCCCCAGTGGCCATTGTCCAGCATATGCCCGAGGGCTTCACCAAGTCTTTCGCCGACCGACTCGACCAGTTCAGTCAGATGACCGTCACCGAGGCGGCTGACGGCGACGTCCTCGTGCCCGGCCGGGCCTTCCTGGCCCGTGGCGGAATTCAGATGACCGTGCGCGTTGTCGGCGGGAAATGGCGTATCGCCTATGGAACCGATGAATTAATCAACCGGCATTGTCCGAGTGTAGATGTGCTGTTCGACTCAGTCGCCAGCACGATGGGAAGGAAGACCGTGGGCATTCTCCTGACCGGTATGGGCGCCGACGGAGCCAAGGGCCTTCTCAACATGCGAAAAGCCGGCGCTGTGACTATTGCCCAGGACGAGCGAAGCAGCGTGGTCTACGGCATGCCCAAGGTCGCTGCCGAACTTGGCGCGGTTCAGCACACGGCGCCCCCGAGTCAGGCGCCATCAATCGTGATCCAGGTTCTCCGGAAGAAATCCCCGGTCGGGGCTGCTTCGACAACTTCGTGAATCACCGGATCCGCCGGACGAACTCGCGGCGGTGAAGGCTACCTGCGAACCTCCGTCGCCCCCGAGGCGATCAGTTCCAGCAATTCGGACGCTCGAGGCTCCTTGATGAACTCCACGTGTGAATCGACGAATAGGAAGTTCGCGCCGCGGCCGTCGATCACTTCTCTTTCCGCCAGAACGATCTCACGCGGGTCGCTCTTGGTCGTCAGACCCGGGCGATACACCACGTACGACCGTCGATTGACCTCGTCGATCGACTTCGGTCCGCAACCGGTGTATGGACTGGTCAGCATGTTGAGGGTGAGGGTATCCGGCATGGCACGCACGAAGTCTTCCAGACTTTCCGGAAATGCACCTTTGTGCTTGTCCGCATACATGTACAACATCTGACCGACACAACGCATGTGGGTCGCACTGACGACCTGCTGGGACTGCTGTCGAGCCGCGGCCACCGACCGGGCAAGTGCCGTCGTGACCATTACCATGACATCGGCCCCGTCGCCCCCCGCCGCGGCCGGCTGCCCCGTCTTCGGTGCTCGCTTGCCGGGCGACTTGAGCGACCAGCGAAACGCGATCCGAGCGTTTTGCTCCTCGACGGTCGCCACCATGCCGACGTTGCCCTCAGCGAACATCGGTGCGAAATCCGGTCCCACCACCATCGGCAGGATCGGCACCTTCTTGCGAAGCTGCTCGATGTCCAGCATCACGGCCAGATGGTTTGGATCGCCCAAGGCCTCATAGCACGCCCGCAAGTTCGCCCCCACGGGCCGGGGCTTCTTGCCGCCGGCCGCCTGTTTGGCCACATCGGCGACGATCTGTGCGTCGCCGCCCAGGATTAGCAGGCCGTACTCGATCGCCAGATGGCAACCATCCGAAAGCACAGTCGCTGCCTTCGGAAGCTGGACGCCCGCGGCATTTTTGATCTTCGCCACGACCGTCTTGCGAACCAGGACGCCGTCGCACACCGTATCCTTGAACGGCAACTCGTAGTGCGCGACCAGCTTATCGAATTCCCCCCGAAACCGGTCCGCGTCGCCCAGCGGCAACACCGCCGCCCACCCCACCGGCGGCTGCTTGCCGAAGTTGACCCGAATGCCGAACGCGAGTTCACCCACGAGGTTCTTCAGAAGGCCGTCATTCCAGTCAACGCCTGTCTCCTTCTCGAACTCGGCCAGCTCCTCGCGGTACTCCTCGGAGATCGTCTCGTCGAATCGGTCGCTGATCGCAAAGGCCCCCTCGACGACATCCGAAAGACTGCCCCAGCCCAAGCGGCCGATCGCGACGAAGTCATCCGGAAACACGCCGAGCGCGCGTGCCGAATTCGCCGGCCTCGCGAGCACGCGGGCCAGCCCGACGCACTCCTCGGCCAGCGCGATCGTTGCCTGGACGCTAAGGGCCGACTCGTCCCAATTCAAATCGACGGCACCCGCCCGAACGTCCTCCGGGGCCAGCACCTGCAACATCAATTCCTCCACACTGTTCGGTTTCGGCTTCTCTATCAGCTCGAACAGCGGAATCGGATTGATCAGCACGCGTACGGATGCCTCCTTCGGCAACCCGACGAGCATCTTCTTCACGCCGGGCATGTCGACCCACCGGCGCTGCGGCCACTCGCCCCGCGCCCAACGCAACGACAACTGCGGTTTGACCGATCCAAACGCCACCTTGCCCCTGATCGCATAACTGAAAACCGTGTCGCCGCCAGGCATCATCAGAATCCGGCTGCCCGTCTTGCCCTTTTCCAGCTTCAAGCTGCGGCCGCCTTCACCACCGAGGGCCGCATTGATCGCCGGTAGAAACGTCTCCTCGACGAGCTTCTCAAAACCGTCCGGCGGACCGACGATTTCCGTCGCAACGAACAGCGACGGCAATTCCTCGCTGCGCGGCGGCGGCGTGATCACGCCGATCAGCACTGGCCCGGGGATGCGTTTGATAGCCTCGGCCAGCTTCTTCACCACTGCCTTATCCTCGGACAGCGTCTCGAGGAAAGGCGTCACCAGCTTCGGCGGCAACATCCGCCGGGGCCGTTCGATGTATACCGCCCCCATCGCCTTGTCGGGAATCAACTCGATCAGCTTGTTTGCCGCTGCTGCCGTGTCGGCGGCCAGGATGCACGCGATGACAAAGAACACGGCTTCCATGTACTTAGGGGCCGCGCAGAAACAAGTTGCACACTTCATGTGGGTGGTGCGGGCATCCTGCCCGTACAGCCACGGGCGGGACGCCCGTACCACCCTCCGACAATCGTTCTGTTTATTCATGCACTTGCCCTTACGTGTTGACGATCGTTTCGATCAGGCTCCGGCGGCCTTCACCTTCATGGTTTCGTTGTCGGTAGTTTTCTCGCTTTCTTGCCGTTGTTCTTTTTCGTCTTCTTCGCCTCGGCGGCCGCGCGCTGTTCGGCCGTTGGAATGGTGTGGAGCCGTTGCCGCAGTTCCTCGAACATCTTGGCCAACGGGTCTGTTTCTCGCTCGAGTTCCTTCGTCTTGCCGGCATCCGTCAACTTCTGCAACTTCGCGCCATGGACCTGCTCGAACCGTCCGGCCCGAGCCTCCAGGTTGCGCAGAATCCCGTCGGCCGAACCGCGTTGCGCATCCGTCAGCTCGTGCTGCTCGCAAAACGACTGGACGTATCGCCGCCACTTCGATGCACGCGGGCTCAGTATCGCGGGCGTGCGGCGCTTCTGACGAAGCGCTGTCTCGTCGTCGCGCGTGATCCTGTGCAGTCCATCGACGCCTGACGCCCCGTCGGCGGCCGGCTTGTATTCGAAGTCGTAGCCCGTCATCGGATCGGGTGGAACCGAGGCGGCATACGTCGGTACGAGCGCCGGTAGCGTCGGCGGGTAATCGCCGTGATCGGACTTGTACGCCTCGACAGCCATTGTCATCCGCGCGCGAACATAGTTGCTTTCCGCGCGCAAGGTCAGTTCGTACGCGCGGGCGAGCGATGGCACGACCATCCGCGAGATAATGTCCCAGGCCGGTATCTTCCCGAACTGCTTCGCTTCGTCGAACACCATGCCGACGCTGCCGTCTTCGTGTCGCGTCGCCTCAATCAGCGCGTCGTAGTGAGCGCGGAAGTGCTTCTTGATTGCCCGATCAGGCAGATACAACCGCCTCAAACGTGTCCTCAGCAGGCTCCAGCCGTTCGGCGAAGGTTGCGTGATAACACCGCCGATTCCCCAACCCGAAATGGCGCCAAATACGCTGGGCATTTCGAAGGCATCGTCGATGAACGATTCGGCCCATTGCTGTTCGGCACGGACCATGTGCTCGAACGTCGGAAACGAATCGGCCAGACCTTCCATCTCCGCGACCGCTGCCTGAAGCGTCTCGGAATCCACCTCGCCCGATTGCGCGACGCGCATCATTCCCTGCTCGGCGACACCGCCCACCGCAATCCCCACCAGTCCCTCGATCAGCGTCTTACCGTTTCCGACATGGTTGCCCATCCGCTGGACGGTCAGGTAGTTCTCGATCGCGGCGGCGGCATCACCATTGGACATCTGGTACGCGGCGTCCACGGACAGCGTTTTGGACAATTGCCGAGTCGGGGTCAACGTTGGTAACAGCATCCCGATCATCGCATTTGTGTCACCACGGAAGAACGGCATGTAGTATTCGTCCATGGTCGAAGCGCGACGCACCAGATCCAACGATGCCCGGTTCTGCTCGAGCCATCCGGCCAGCTTGTCCCCCGTCTCGCCCTCCGGCCACGTTCCGTCCAACGCGGACTCGAACGCCTCGCTCAGATCGGTCGGTAGGTCCACCATCGCGTTCATCGCATCGAGGTAGACCCACGCGGCATTCTGGTCCTGCGGAATCTCCGGAACCTCCAAACCACGCGCCCGCAACTTGTCAGGCGGATATATCTCGAATTCCTGGCCTTTGATGTTGACCTTATTCGAGACCTCAGCATCCTGTCCCCATGCGGGGGACGCACCCATCACACAGACCAGGACCGCACCAAGAGCGCATCGATACATGGTGGATGACCTCGAATAATGAAGGCTTCACATCTCGTTCACGTACCCCGACGGCGGCGATCATGGTGGCGTGCCACGGCTGGGTCCGATCGGGCTGGCCTCGCCGCAAGACCTTGTCGCCCGGTGGTTCCTGTATCGGACCGTGCCATGTTATGATATGCGGGCTGAGTTCCGAGAATCAAGCACCGGTTTCGATCCAACGTCGGCCGGGATACGCCAACATCCGGAGGAGCATCACAATGGACGAGCCCGTCTTCCCCGACAAGTCTCAACCACCGACAGACGCCGACCTCACAATCGTCCTCGGCCGAGCCAAACGCCACTGGGACAACATCAGGGACCATGCCCAAGAAACAAACCCGGACGCATCGCCGGAGTGGAAGTTTTACACGAAGAAAAGCGGATGGTCGTTCCTGCTTCGAGGAAAACGCCGAAACGTGCTCTACATGCTGCCGACCGGCAAGCGCTGCTTCACCGTGGCGTTTCTGTTTAACAAGAAGGCCGTGCAGGCCGCCGAGCACGCCGGCCTGCCGGACGACGTTTCCGAAATAGTCAGGAACGGACCGCAGTATCCGGAGGGCCGCGCGGTTCGCCTAGACGTGACCAAGGCGGCGGACGTCAAGTCCGCCAAGAAGCTGCTGGCGATCAAGATGGAGAGCTAGTGCGCCGACAGCGTTTCAAGAGCCCCCGACCCAGCGAGCCGGCTCGTCTCGAGCCGGTCTTCCTGTCGGGGGGTTGCCTTGTGACTGGTGGGAGTGTACCCCCCGAGCAAGCTCGGGGGCTCTTGTGTGCACTCGCCGCCAACTTTACGCTGTACTGACAGTCAGGAGACTACATCGTGCCCCTAGACGCACTGTTTTCACCTCGCGGTGTTGCCGTTGTCGGCGCGTCCAACCGCGAGTTGACCATCGGCTATCGCATCATCGAGAACCTGCTGGACTTCGGCTACACCGGGCCGATCCATCCGGTCAACCCCAAAGGCGGCGAAATCCGCGGACTGACGGCGTATCCGTCGATCCTCGACGTGCCGGAGCCGGTCGATCTCGCGCACATCGTCATCAAGAACACCTATGTCCCGGCCTGCATAGAAGACTGCGCGAAAAAAGGCGTCAAGGCGGTCATCGTGAATACGGCCGGCTTTCGCGAGATCGGCGAACAGGGCGAAACGCTGGAACGGCAACTGGTTGCCGTTGCGAAGAAGACCGGCATCCGCGTGTTCGGGCCGAACTGTCAGGGCGTGATCAACACAGACCCGGCCGTGCGGGCCTACTGCAATTTCACTTTTACGCGGCCGACGGCCGGGCACATCTCGATCGTCGCGCAAAGCGGCGGCGTGGGCGAGGTGATCCACCAGCGCATCACCGAACTGGGCGTCGGCGTCCGGCAATACGCCAGCAATGGCAACGCCTGTGACGTGTCGATCCCCGAGATCATCGAGCATTACGGCCACGACGACGAGACGAAGGTGATTGTCGTTCACATCGAAAGCCTGCCGGCCCCGCAAGCGTTTCTGGACATCGTGACGGACGTCGCCCGACGCAAGCCCGTCCTGGCGATGAAGGTCGGCCGGACCGCCGAGGGCGCCAAGGCCGTATCATCACACACGGGCGGCCTGATGAAGCAGGACACGGCGATCGAGTTGATCTTCGAGAAGGCGGGCGTCGTCTCGTTCCGCAACATGGAGGACCTGTGCCAATCGGCGATCGGCTTCGCCTGTCAACCGGCGCCGTCGGGCAACCGTGTCGGCATGATCGCCAACACGGGCGGCCCGGCGATCATCGCCACCGACGAGTTGGTCGAACGCGGCATGGTGATGCCGCCGCTGTCGGAGCAGACCGCGGCGGCCCTGCGGGACAAGCTGTACCCCGAGGCGTCGATCAATAATCCCGTGGACGTGCTGGCAACCGCTGGCCCCGAGCACTTCGCTGCCGCGATCGACGCCCTGCTCGGCGACGACGACATCGACGCCATCTTCCTGAACTTCGTCACACCGTTTTTCGTGGACACGCTCGGCGTCGCCCGCGAAATCGCCGCCGCCAACCGCCGATCGAGCAAGCCGATCATCGCCACCGTGATGACCGAGAAGCAAGGCTGGGCGGAGACGTTGAAGGTCATTCGTGACGGCGGCGTCCCGACATACGACATGCCGGAGACGGGTGCGAAGGTGCTGGCATCGATGGCGCACTATGCCGCGATGCAACGGCGCCCAGCGGAGAAGCCAGCGGCATTCCCCGATGTCGACGGCGGCACGGCCAAGTCAATCATCGAGACGGCAATCACGCGGAAGAAAACGCGCGACGGCGCCGCTAACGCGGCGCGCGGCGCGAAGAAGCCTGGCGACATGGATCCGGCGTTCCTGTCCGCAGAGGAAGGCTACCGCCTGTTGGCGTGTTACGGGATCCCGGCGGCACCATGCAAGGCCGCAATCAACGTGGACGAATGCCTCGCCGCGGCGGACGAAATCGGCTATCCGGTCGTGCTCAAGGTGGACGCCGAGACGATTGTCCACAAGACAGACGCAGGCGGCGTGGTGCTCGACCTTCGCGACGGCAACGCCCTGCGGCGGGAGGCCGAGCGGATGGCGCGGCAATTCGCCGACGCGTCGCCGAGATTCCTCGTGCAGAAGCAGTTGACCGACGACGGCATCGAAGTCATCGTCGGCGCAAAGGCGGCCGAGGGGCTGGGGCACATCATCATGTTCGGCCTGGGCGGCATCTATGTCGAGGTGCTGAAAGACGTCAGCTTCAAGCTCGCCCCGGTCACGGCAAGCGAGGCGGCCGAGATGATCGACTCGCTCCAAGCGTCCGCCCTGTTCAGGGGCATACGCGGCCGACCCGGCGTGGACACCGCCGCGCTGGCCGAGATCATCCAGCGCGTCTCCCAGATGCTCGCCGACAACCCCGCCATCCGCGAACTGGACATCAATCCGATCTTCGCGTTCCCAAGCGGCGCCAAGGCTGCCGACGTACGCGTAATGGTCTGACGTACGCCGAGTCAAGAAGACGCACGATCCGTCGTCTATAGCATTTCAGAACTACTTGTGGCACAGCGCGGCCTCCGGCCGCAACCAAATTGAGGCACAGGCGCCCAGCGGTGTAAACATCTTGGCCCCGGAGGGGCTGAGGCGAGTAGCCACGGGTGGAGCGGAGCGGAACCCGTGGTTCAGGTTGGCCCTCATCCCATCCCGCCCCGGAGGGGCGGAGGAAACCCTAGACCCACAAACCCACGTAGACTGGTACGAACGGGAGGGAATGACTGACCGAGCGTACGGGTGGACTAGCCAGCCAGCAGTTCCGCGGCGCGGTCACCGAGTGACTCGCGGAGCTTGCGGAGGGCGCGGCGCTCGATCTGGCGGACGCGTTCCTTGCAGATGCCGAACTCCTCGCTGATCTCCGCGAGCGTGCCGGCATCGATGCCGTCGCCGAGGCCGAAGCGCCGTTCGACGATCGATCGCTCGCGGCCGTCGAGCGTTTGCAGCACGCCGAGGACCACCGTGCGGATCTTCGCGTCGTCCGCGACGCCGATGTCATCCTCCGGCTCGCGATGGTCGCCGGCGGTGGCCAGCAATTCGTCGTGTCCCGTCTGGAACCGAGCCACCTGGGTCATCTCCTCCGGGATCGACCGTGCGAAGCTGCGCCGGATCGCCCACGTGGCGTACGTGCTGAAACGGAAGCCACGGGCATAGTCGAACTTATCAACGGCCCGCATCAGGGCGATGTTGCCGTCGCTGACCAACTCGAACAGCCCCCTACCGGCGGCGCTGCGAATATGGCGCTTGGCGATGCTGACGACCAGGCGAAGATTCGCCTGGATGATCCGGTTCTTGATCTCGCCGGCCTGTTCGATGTGCTTGTCGATCTTGGCGACGGCGGCGGCCTTGACCTTCGCCGCGTCCGCAGGCAATGCCTGACGCAGCGTCTCGGCCTGATGCAGCAGGAAGTTCATCTTGCGGAACAGGCTGGCTTCCTCGGTCGGCGTGAGCAACGGCGTGCGGTACAAGTCCCGCAAGTACGGCGGCAACTCGGCCGGCACACGCGTTAGGGACACATCAGGTTCGTCGTCGCGCGCGCCAATGGGCGCCTGTGCATCGTCTCGTCGCATCAGCGCTGCGGCGTTCGGCGCATCGAACGACCCGTTGTGCATATAGGAGATCGGCCCGGCCAGGAGCTGGGCTGCTCGAGCGGTGGCCAGGATTCGCCGGATCGCGGAATCGCGCTTTCCAAAACGCTCCGCCAATGCCGCCACCGAGTCGCCGTCGAGATACGCCTGGAAGATGACCTGCTTCTCGTCAACTTCCTGGGGCTGTTCGGCCTTGTCGAACAGCGCTTCCGCCGGGTTCTCGTGATCGAAGCGCCGTAGCGTGTAGCGGATGGTCTCAACCGCGCGGCCCGTTTCCTCCGACAGGAGAACGGTCGCAACGTGCAGGCCACATTTCTCCGACGCCGCGAGCTCGCGAGCCCGCGCGATCAGTCGTTCCTTCTCCTCGCGGCCCATGAACTGGAACGTCGCGCCCCGGCGGACAAGGTCGAGATTCTGTGCGATGAACCGCTCGACATCCCGACCGGCATACACGAATCGCCGAGGTTTCGGCCCGTCGTTGACGTACCAACACCCGGCCAAGCCACGCTTGCGCCATCGCGCTATGGTCTTCGTCGAAACGTTGAATCGCGTCGCCAACGCATCGCCGTCGTACAACTCCCCGCTCGACGCCTGGACCGGCAGCGGATGCTCGGTCGTCAACGCGTCGAGCAGCTTGATGAGATCGGTGATCAGGTCCTTGCCGTTCAGGAGAACATCCTGCGCTCGCCGCGAGTGATAGCCCGTGATGTGATAGCAGACGAATGTATAGGGGTATTCGCGATGGGGCTCGATCAGGTCGATCGCCCGCTTGATGCCCGCCACCTGGCGAAGCCGGTGCCGCAACGGGGACAAGCTCAGCTCATGAGATAGCTGAGCGATCTCTCCGCAACGGTAGGATTTCATCACGACCTCCACGCACAGGCGGGTGACGTTCGCCGCGGACTCCCCACGGTGGCGAACGACCGACCTATTATAGCCCCCCGGGATGCGCCCCGCCGTGCTTTCGCCTTTACGGGCACGTCAGCCGAGCGAAGTCTGTGCGCATCGCCCTACCCAGGCGTACACTTTCCCCACCAGTATTATCACCACGATCAGCGGCAAAGTCAATGGACAGCAATGGCGGCACCCCGTGACGGGTCCATGACAGTTTAGGCGGCGTAGCGATGGGCGATCGAATAAACCCTCGAAAGAATCGAATAAACCTCCGACGGACACGCATGAACCCCCGAAGGGGGTGGCGGAATAGAGCCCAGGGCGAAGCGCAGCGAGCCCT
>JAUVGW010000242.1 GCA_030593565.1 Phycisphaerae bacterium
CGCGCGGCTCGGAATCGAGCCGCGCGACGTGTTCTTCGTCGGTGATTCGGTGGTCGACATCGAAACAGCGCACAACGCCGGGATGATAGCCGTCGCCGTCACGTGGGGATTCCAGTCGGTCTCGCAGCTTCAGAGCTCCGAACCGGATTTCATCGTGCATGACCCCATGAAAATCCCTGACTTGATAAAAAAAACGCCCGATTAGTGATGTTTGAATGGCAAATGAAGCGCGCGCCAAGCCCATGGAGCGCAATCCATGGGCTTCCGGTGGATGCGGTCGGCTAACCCCAAACCACCTGATCCCCGCGAAAAACCGGCCCGTCCGCGCAGCACAGGCCGTACCGCCACCCCTCCGCGCTCGAATCGTCGGCCAAGCGGATGACGCACGATTGGCACGTGCCCATGCCGCAGCCCATCATACGTTCCATGGCCAATTCGCAACGGATGCCGGAATCGCCGCACATGGAAGCAACCGCCCGCAGCATCGCCGACGGCCCACATGCGTAGACTGTCAGCGAGGGCGAATCGTCGCACATCGCGAGGTATCGCTTCATCCCATCCGTCGCGAGTCCCTGAAGCCCGCATGAACCGTCATCCGTGGTGACCATCGTGCGGATTCCAACGCGCGCTAATTCGTCCACGCATAGCGTGTTTTCACCATCCGGCGACGGCTCCTTAATGATGCTGACCGGAAGCAAGTCGCGCGTGGCGGCGGCGCAGATAGCGTCACAAGTCACACCGGCGGTGCTGAGGCGTTCCCCCAGCCAACCAATCGGCGCCCATCCCACGCCGCCGGCGACGAGCAATGCGCGCGCACGGGGTTTCGGCATGGAGAAACCGCGTCCCATCGGGCCCATGACGTCAAGCATGTCGCCCGGCACAAGTGAAGCCAGGTATAGTGTGCCCGCCCCAACGACGCGTGCGAGCAGATCAACCTCCGCGCACGTGCGGTTCCTGCGAACGCCGGCTATGCTGAATGGGCGGCGGAGCACCGAACCGGGATCCTCGCAACCGCTCCGCGAGTCGGTTCCTGTTTGATTGTTGTTGGGAAAACGCACGCCCACACGATCATCGAACGGCGGTCGGCACAGGACTTGGAGAAACTGCCCCGGCACGGCAGCGGGGAAACCTTCCACCTCGAACGTCAACTCGAAATGCGCCCGACAAAGCTCGTGACGCCGCAGGATGCGACCCATGAAGATCCCAGGTTGCTCAGTGGTGTGCGTCATTGGATTATACGGAATGCTACGCGGTGTGATGCGTGCGCCAACGGCATGCGCCGCGTATGGGTTGGTCCGCCGAAAAAAAACCTCCGGATCAGAACCGAGTTCCGATCCGGAGGAGCGCCACGGCTCTAGAAGCCGATGCTCGTGGCGATTCGCCGCAATCATTGGGCCGGGGCGACCCGACCTCGACGCACGGGACGGTACCAGAAGATTCCCCCTATGTCAACGGGCCATCCGCACTTCCGCCATCATTTTGCATCGGCATAACCCTTGTCATCACAGAAGCTTACGATTCTCGTTCAATCCTGAATCGCAAGTCTAGGCGTCGCCGAGACATGCGTCGATTCGCCCCGGAAACCCCTTTGTTTTCGCGAACTGCGGAAATTTCCGCAATTTGGCAATCAACGGGCGGAACCGCACGTAGGTATATATGTCACAATGAGTTACGCGGCCAGACAATGGAATCGGTAGATTTTGGCCACCGGGGACCGCCCCGGCGCTGACCCTCATGAGCCGCCTGGATTGTCACGGGCCCGCAAAATCGCTCGAACCGACCGGCGGCTTGAATCCGACACTTGCGACACGTATCTTGCAAGGTTCGACTTTGTTTTTCCTTCGGAGGGAACCTGAAAGCCAATGTTTGACGCACTGACCGACCGCCTGAACGACGTCTTTCGCAATATGCGAGGACGGGGAAAGATTACCGAAGACAACGTCCGCGAGGTCATGCGCGATGTCCGTACGGCCCTTCTGGAGGCCGACGTCCACCTCGATGTCGTCAAGTCGTTCGTTAAGGAGGTGACCGACAAGGCCCTCGGCGCCGAAGTCGTCAAGACGCTCCACCCCGAACAGGTCATGGTCAAGATCGTCAATGACGAGCTGATCAACCTGATGGGCCCGATCGACTCGCGCATTCCCTGGGTAGCGGGCGGCCCCACGATCATCCTGATGGCCGGCCTACAAGGCTCCGGTAAGACAACGACGTGCGCGAAGCTCGCGAAGTATTGCCTCGACCGCGACAAGAAGTCGATGCTCGTCGCGGCGGACCTAAAACGCCCGGCGGCGATCGACCAGCTCGAGGTCCTCGGCGAGCAGCTCGGCGTGCCCGTCCACGCCGAGCGCGGCCACAAAAACGCCGTCAAGGTCTGCCGAAACGGCGTCGGCATCGCCCAGAAGAAGCTGATCGACGTCGTCATCCTCGACACGGCCGGCCGTCTCTCCATCGACGACGAACTGATGACGGAGATCGCGAACGTCTCCCGGGCGGTCTCGCCGCACCAAATCTACCTCGTTCTCGACGCGATGACCGGCCAGGATGCCGTCAACACCGCCAAGAACTTCAACGAGCGCCTGGAACTCGACGGCGTGATCCTCACGAAGTTCGACTCGGACACGCGCGGCGGTGCGATCCTGTCGGTCAAGAGCATCGTCCACAAGCCGATCAAGTTCATCGGTGTCGGCGAGAAGCTCGACCGCCTCGACGAGTTCCACCCCGACCGCATGGCCAGCCGCATCCTGGGCATGGGCGACATCGTCTCCCTCGTCGAGCAGGCACAGCAGCAGGTGGACGTCGAGGAGGCCGCCAAGCTCGAAGCGAAGATGAAAAAGGGCGACCTGTCCCTCGACGACTTCGTCAAGCAGATGGACAAGGTCATGGGCGGCCGGTCGCTCAAGGACATGCTCAAGATGATCCCCGGTGTCGGCGGCATGATGCGCGATACCGACATGAAGATCGACGAAGGCGAGATCACACGCATGAAGGCGATCGTCTCCTCGATGACGCCGAAGGAGAAGACTGATCCCAAGTTGCTCAACGCCTCGCGCCGCCGTCGCATCGCCCGGGGCAGCGGGGCGGACGTCGAGGACGTCAGCGGCCTCTGCAAGCAGTTTATTCAGGCCCGCGACATGATGAAGGCCATGGCCGGCATGGGCATGCGCGACCGGATGAAGTTCGGCACGCAATTCGCCCAGCAATCGATGGCCGGCGGCAAGATGCCGTCGTTCAAGGCAAAGACCAAACCCAAATTCAAGCCGGGCCGCAAGGACCGCCGCAAAGCCCGCAAGCGGCGGAGCCGGTGAGCGAAAGCCGTCAATTTTCCCGACAGCTCGAAATCGTCATGATGTTGTAGTGCTCTGTCGCAGCTCAAGTGACGGGTCCCCAAACGATGGGTGCCACTGGCGATGGGTGCCACGGGCCGACAAGCTGCCCGTGGCACCCAACCGAGGCCATCAATTGACGAGCGACGGAGCGGTAGTCTCGAGAGCCCCCGACCCACAGAGCGAAGCCGTGATAGTTTTGGCGGTCCGAGTTCCGTTTAGCCGCGACCCGCAGGGGAGCGCGGGGTAGCATGGGTAACGAGCGGGAACACCTTGATGTTCCTTTCCCACGGGTAAGCTCCGCCGCTCAGCGCGGCTCCGCTAACCCATGCCACCCCGGCTAACGTGACAGCGCCAGATAGGCGTTGGCAACGCCCAAGAACCCCCGAGCCAGCGAGCCGGCTCGTCTCGAGCCGGTCTTCCGCTTGGGGGACACGCTCCAAAAGCTCGCGAGGCTTCCATATGACATTTATTCTGCGATGTAGTGTTAAACGCTTGCTCGTCTCGTGACACTCTCCTGTTGGACGATGGCAATTGCCCGGCGGACCGAGTTTATGATCCATGGCTTCTCATCATCCACGGACCTGAAGGTCCGCCCGGCATCGCCCGCCCGCCCGAGCGAAGACGACGCGATGGCCGACCTTCGTCGGCGTCTCGTTCGTTTCACCGTGAAGTTGATCTGGAACCGCGACGACGCGGAGGAAATCGTGCAAGACGCCTTCAAACAAGCGATGGCCACGGGCCATAGGCTGCCTCACGAACGATACGAACCGTGGATGTTCCGCACGACGGCCAACCTGTGCCTCAACTTCCGCCGCCGCCTTCGCCCCCAGTCGCTGGCAGACGACACTGACCTACCCGGCGGCGACGCGCCGGATGCCAGGCTTAAGCGAACCGAACAGCTAGAACTCCTACGCGGTGCCGTTGCCAAACTACCCGACCAACAACGCATCGCGCTGATCCTGCGAACGATGGAACAGTTGGACTACTCGAACATCGCCGAGATCATGGCCCTGTCCGTCCCGGCGGTCCGTTCGCACGTTCACTTCGCCCGGCGACGCCTCGCGGAGTGGATGGACCCCGATCGCGCGGAGGCCGCCTCATGACGCCCTGCAAGAACATCCGCGCCGCCCTCGACGATTGGCTGGACGATCGAGCCGACGCGCAGGTCCGTGCCGAGATCGACACACATCTCGCCAAATGTGACGACTGCGCACGGTTCTTCAAACACCATCGCGAACTTGCAGATGACCTGTTGGCCCTCGCAGGCGCCGCCAACCGAATCGCCGACGCACCGACCGGCATCGCGAGACCACGACGCCGGCGATCCCGCACGGCCTGGGGCGTCGCCGCCGCGATCTTCCTGCTCATCGGCGCAGGCATGTATGTCGCGCGGTTCCGACAAGACGGCATCGTTACCCCACCGCCTGAACGGCGGATGGCGGAACTGCCTGCCTTTCACGTAAAAGTGCCCGAGAAGAAACTGGCCGTGCCCATCAAATCAACCAATCCGCGGATACACATTGTTTGGTTTTACAACGAAACCCTGTTGCCCGACGCCGCTGACACAGACGCTGCCGACGATGCGTCGAGCCAACCCAGCTAGAAAGGAATACTCCCATGATGCCGCGATTCCTGCTTGCGATCACCACGCAGTTGATCCTGTTTTGCGTGCCCGCCATGGCGCCAGCCCAGGACGCCCCTGACGCCCCACAGTCTGCCCGCCGCGGCGGCCGGCGGGGCGGGCCGCCCGCCCCCATGACCATCGAGGTATTCAAGCTCAAATACGCCGTGTGCTACGAGATCCGCGACGTACTCAATAACAGTATCCACGATGCTAAGTGCAGTTTTGACGAGCGGACCAACTCAGTGATCTATGCGGGCTCAGCGGCCAGTGTTCAAGAAGCGCAACGGCTCGTCGAAGCGCTCGATGTCCCCGCTGACGAGACCTCTGAGGAAGAAGTCTTCATGGTGCGGCTCAAGCATCGGGACGCCGAAGACGTCGCCCGGCAGATCGCCACCACCCTTGCCGGTTCCGATATCCGCGTGAGCGCCGACAGCGCGCTCGCCACGGTCATCATGCAAGGCCCCAGGGCCGCCATTAGCGGCGCTCAACGAATCGTTTCCCAACTCGATAGCGCCCCCACCACCGTGAACCTCGAATTGGCCTTCTTCCATGCCGACATCAATGACGACGGAACGGATGCGATCATCCCCCCCGACCTCGCCGAAGTGGCAAAGGAACTGAAGCGATTCGGCGGCCTTGAGCTCCTTGGCAGAATGTCCACCATTGCCGTCGAGGGCGAGAAATTCCAGATTCAGGGCGCCATCGCCGGAGACGTTGACGTTGCCACGCAAGTCGAAGGCGTCCTGGCCGGTACCGTCGGCGACGCCATAAAGATCAGACTCAATGCCCGTTTGAAGATGGAAAGCTCCGGCGGCGGTGGCGAGCAGGGCAAGACGGAACGACGGTCGCGCCGACCCGTCTTCGAGATCGAAACCGCCGTCACGACCGAGCCCGGCGCCTATGTCGTCCTCGGCTCAGCCCCCACAGGCTGGGGCCCTGGCGAGTCCGCGATCCTCGTCTTGCACATCCGACCAAAGACGGTCGGCACACCACGGCCGTAGGCCCACGGCACCCTATCATGGCTCCCACCCCACTCCACCCGAAGCTCCCGTCGCCTCGCGACGGGAGCTTTTTTGCTGCATATCCCGTTCATTCTGCAAAACGCCGGTCTACAAGACGCCTATCAGCCGGTGCCACAGTTTTGCCACGGGCTGCTATCGCTTCCGGCGCGGATTCAAAAGGCCCGTGGCGTGCGCACCCCGGTCTCCTCAACAGAGCCCCACCTGGATTTGCGAATGTGCGGACGTGTGGATGTGTTGGCCGACGCCGCGCGCCATGGAGAAAAAACGATAGCAAGCTTACTTCTTAATCCGTCTTGCTCTTTTTCTTCTTTTTCTTCTTCGTCATCTTCTCCATGGCCTTCTTCACGACCCTGTACGGCTCCCGTTCCATGTTGCTCTTCGCCTTGTCCACGAAGTCCTTTACTAGGTCGTACTTCTTGAGCTTCGCCGCGCGCCGCATGAAGCAGATATATGTCGCGGGCTTCTTGTGGTACTCCAGGAACTTGTCCGCCAAGTCTTCGGCATCGTCGAGCTTGTCCGTGCCCAGTAGCGCATGGTAATACCGCGCCGCCGAACGGCACAAGTTCAGTCTCGCCCCTTCGGCGTGAGCGCCATCGAGCCGCTTCGAATTGTCTGAACCCTCGGAACGCTCGTCGGTCTGACGCTTCAGCCGCAGCATCCGCACATCCAGGTTTCCGGGACCCCTGCCCGCACCCTTCAACAGCAAGTCGTATTGTTCGTATTCGATCAGGTCCTCTTCGATGTACTGGAACAGCTCTCGCTGCATCCGCTTGCCGACTTTTCCCTTCTCTCGCCCCAACTCCTCATACAGCTCCAGCGTCCGGCTCCAATCGCCCAACTGCATGTTGATTTCGTGAAGCTCCAGCCCCTTGCTGTAATCTCCCTTCCCCTCGCGAAACAGTTTCTCGAGCGCCTCGCGCCGCTCCTTGAGTACGTCGTGCGCACGGGCATACCTATCGCCCACCAGATACATATGGCGCACGATGCCCCGTGTCATGTTCCGCTCGATGTCCGGATACGCCTCCGGCCGATTGTCCAGCAGCCATTCCATCTCTCGGAGGTACCTTCTGTTTTTGCCATCCTGGTAGTATTTCATGGCCGCGTCCCAGTGATCGCTCGAGTCATCCAGCCAATCCTGGTCGCCAAAGAACAGCCATTCCCGTTCCTCCTGTCCGAGAGCCGGCGACGGCAACAACCAGACGCAAACAACCAACGCCAATGCCCAGTACCGTGACATGACTACATCCTCCCTATGCTATCCGAAATGCTCGTCCGACGTCCCCGATGCGCGATCCGCCTACGCCGAGCATACTGATTATACACTGCAGCCCCCCTCCGACCCAACCTCTGATCCGTCCAGTCCCGGGTGACGGGGTCCGCAATAGTCTCGGCAGCCAGTGCACTGTTTAGCCGCGACCCACAGGGGAGCGCGTGGCGCGCGCTCCCCTGTGGGCCGCGGCTAAACGACGGAATCGATCGATTTCGGCTGCGGGTGATCGCCCTGCCCGTCCGCCCCGCCGCCGATCGCCTGCCAAACGCCATCCCGGCCTGCCACTCTGGCAGCCTTCCGCGCCGGCCGAGCCGGGCTATTTCGTGACACAACCATAACGTGTTGTACCATGGATAGTTACGCATAGCATCCTGGCGACCAACTCCTGGCACCGCCATTGCCATCTTGTCGACTGACGACGCGCGCGCCGACTGCCAAGGCGATCATTCGCGTCGCCACAACCAACATCGAAAACCAACAAGGAGATACGTCGCCATGTCAAAAATTATCGGAATCGACCTCGGTACCACCAACTCCGTCGTTGCCGTCATGGAGGGCGGAGAGCCCAAGGTCCTCACAAACGCCATGGGCGCCAGGACCACACCCTCAGTCGTCGCCTTCACCGACAAGGGCGAACGGCTCGTCGGGCAGGTCGCCAAGCACCAGCAGGTCACCAACCCCAAAAACACCGTCTTCAGCATCAAGCGCTTCATCGGCCGACGCCACAACGAAGTCAGCTCTGAAGAGAAGATCGTGCCCTACGAGGTCGTCGGTGGTCCCGAAGAACTCGTCAAGGTCAAGATCCGTGACAAGGACTACACCCCGCCCGAGATTGCCGCCATGGTCTTGCAGGACCTCAAGAAGACCGCGGAAGACTACCTCGGCGAGAAGGTCGAGGCCGCTGTCGTCAC
>JAUVGW010000152.1 GCA_030593565.1 Phycisphaerae bacterium
GCCGCCTTCTGTGAAGGCGGTGTGCCGTGGCGTTTGGAGGGCACCGCCTTCACAGAAGGCGGCTCTGATCGGTTTCGTGCCTGTCAAACCCCCTTCAACAGACTCGCAGCTCATGCGCGAGATCCATTCTTGCGATTGCCCGACATCGAGGTGTCCATAACGAATTCGGGGGGTCGCGGCTAAACGCTCCTGTGGCACCGGCAAACGTGAAATGCCATAGCCCGAATTCCGGACCCGAGGACGTTCGTCGCGCAAAAACGCCGACTTCCGAACCGTACAGCCCTTTGCTGCTAGGCGTGCGGGGAGGATGCACTACAGGCGGCGAATTCGGGCGACAGGGGGCGGCGGATCTTGGGGACAATCCCGGCGGCAGGGTGCTGGGGCCATGCGGGGCGCTGCGCACGCGCAGGCTCGGCGGGCGCGTGGACGGGCAGGGACCAGTCGTATTGCTCCGGATGGGCCGTGATGACTTGTTCGAGCGTTGCCATGACGCGACGGACGAGGGCGTCGTCAGTCGAACCGGGGCGGGCGGAATCGGAGGGGCGGCGATAGTCATCGTGTTCATCGGAGCTGTGCGTATCGGCAGCGTCATGTTCGAGCGTTGCGTGCAGGCCGAGCGTGAACGCGAAGCCGCCGTCGCCTTCGCGCCGGCACGTCACTACGCCGACCGGCACGTGCAGCCAGTGCGCCAGCCGTCCAAGCGTCGGATAACAACCGAGAGTTCGCCCGAGAAACCGTGTCGGGACGGTCTTGCCGCGCGGGCGGTGGTGGTCGCAGATCATCATCACGGCGCCTCCCCGGTCGAGCACGTTCGGTACCGAACGTGCGGCATCGCGCCAGTCGATTGGTCGAACCCAGCGATGCGAGTACAACTCGCGCTGCCAGGCGCGCAGCCGCGGCTGACCGAGGAAATCGACGATGACGTGGACCGGTCGGAAGATGCGGCCCAGCGCGCATGCCGCGACGGCCGGGTTGCCGAAATACGCGGTGGCGAGCAGGCAGCCACGATCGGATTCCGCCAACGCGCGCAAGGCGGCTTCGTTTTCGACGCGGACGAATCGGCGCCAGGACGAATCGCGGAGAAGCCGTTTGATGAACAGGACTTCGGTCCAAAAGCGGGCGATGTGATCATACATGGCGGTGATCGTGGTCGCGACCGCCGCGTCATCCAAATCTGGGCTCATTGCCGCACGAAGACCGGCCTCCGCGCGTTGGCGTCCCGCCGTGTTCAGATCGGACGCGCCGCGGGCAAGCCATCGCGCAACAGCCTGCGAGGTGTCGAGGCCAAGTGCGCCAAATGCCGTCGCCACGCCACGTCGCAGGTAAATGTGCCGGATCGTCTCGAGGTTCATGTCTCGCCGTCATGCACCGGGAGCGACGGTCCGGTGCCGAATAAAAAAACCGGCCGTCCCGTAAGCCGTAAGATTATCGGCAGATGTGGGGCACAACGTGACTTGCGGGCTGGTGCGGAACGGCAGTCGCTGCTGCTCCCTCCCCCAAAAAAAGGATTCTGAAAAAAAATCGCAGCCCGGCATGTCGAGTGAGAAGGGAAACCCGCCCTCTGCTGCGTCGAAACGTCGAAGCGGACCTCGATGTGAAAGCAGCCAGCTCCCCTTTTCCACGGGTTACGCGCCCAGCAGTAGCCCGACGAATACCTGGATGTCGTTTCCGTCGGGTGTGCCCGAGCCGTTCACGTCGGCGATGGTGTGATGATCAGGATTCGTGTCAGCGCCAATCAGAACATCGATGAAAACGGGCAAATCGTACATGTCCACGTCGCCGTCATCGTCGAAGTCGCCCGGTTGGTAGGACAGGCACGAGAGATCGTATACCTTGACCGCATCGATCCCCGCTTCGATCTTCGAGTTGTTGGGGTTGTCTGCCACACTGAAGCGAGCCCTGATCTGTGATGTCAGATCGACGTATTCGACCACGCGGAACTCCACCTCGATCCATACCGGCGATTCGCCTTCAACAGTGGCCACACTTTCGAGCAGCACCCACGTCGCCCCGTCGTCGTCGGAGATTTCCACCTCCAGCCGATCGAGATCGTAGTCGTCGTTGGCGAACCAACGGGCGTAACTCAGGAGGGGATCGTTCACGCCGCTGACGTCCATGGTCGGCGAGATAAGCCGGGTCGGACCGCCGTCCACGTCCGAGTCGCCCGGTGCGTTGCCGGTTAGAAAGCACTGTCCGGAACCGTCAAAATCGATCGTCGGATCGCCGCGATCTCCGTCGCCGGCCGGGACGCCGCGCTCCCAGGCGCCGCTGAGCAGATCAATGTTCTCCACGGTCCAACCCTGATCGATCTCGAAGTCGTCATCCAGAATCGTGGTCAGCGTGGCCACGACGGCCGAGTAGACGTCGGTCGGAGCGGTTGGGGGATTGGTCGCCGTGCTTCCGCCGTCTCCGCTCGCACTAAAATAGAACTGCGGCACGTCGTCGCAGTCGGCGGCAGGCAGCACGGCCTGGTATAGACCGCCGCCTTGCGGAACGAGAAGGCTGCTCAGGAAGGACCCAGCATCGAAACGATAGTGCAGCGTTTCGCTGCCTGCTGTGACAGTCTCGCTGCCGTCCTCGATCTGAACCTCGATGACCGTGGGAACGCCGGGGTCCACGCGCCAGGGTGCCCCGTTCGGCAGCACGATGGTGATTGGTTCGGCGCTATGGGCGCCCATCGCGTCGATAACGCCATAGCCATACACGTAAAGCGGATCGTAGGTGCCGTAGGTCACGTAGTAGTCCGCTGTCTCGAACAGGTGCTCGCGCATCTGATCCACGCTCCACCACGGTTTCGCGTGCGTCAGGCAGGCGACCGCACAGGCGACCACGGGGGTGGACAGAGAGGTGCCGTCTGCGGTGGTGTAGCCTGTGTCGCTGGAGGGCGAGACGGTGTGGGTGCTGACACCGCGGGCCAAGGCTTCCGGTTTGACACGCCCGTCAGCCGTGGGACCGTCCGAACTGAAGTAGGCGATCGAGCCGCTGCTGTTCACGGCACCGCAGGTGATGACCTGGAAGGCATCGGCAGGCGCGATCAGGCTCGACGTGCCGGGATCGGAATCGTGATACTCGTTGCCGGCCGCCGTGCAGAAATGTAGGCCGTTCGACGTGGCGGTGTTGACGGCAATGGTCGTGACGGCCGTCAGCCCGTCGAGGTCCGCCTGAGTGTACCAGTCGATGTAGCCCAGTGAGGACGTGGCCATGTCCGCACCGTTCGCTTCGATGAATTCTACGCCGGCGACATAGTTATCCTCTTCGGCCGGGTACTCGTCCGTCGTGTCCTCCGTCTTGGCCAACACGAACGAGGCGTCGTATGCGCCGCCGACCAGTTCGCCGGGCATGTAGCCGCCGAGGACGCCCAGGATCATCGTGCCGTGATTGGCTTGGCCGGAGGGGTCGCCGACCTCGATGTCGGTGTTGCCGTCGTTATCCACGAAGTCGTACTCGGCCACGACGTTCAACGGGTGCAAGGGGTGGTTAAAGGCTTCATGGCTGCGGTGGAAGCCGGTGTCCAGGATGCCCACAATGATGCCCTGGCCGGTGTAGCCCTCGTCGTGCAGGGCGATCAGGTTGATCTGGTTGAGTTGGGCTGTGGCGACGCCGTAGTCGAGGCTCCGTGGGCCGCCCATCTGCTGACTGGGAAACGGTCCGTCGCCTGTCTCACGCGGATTGAGTACCTCGGGCCGGCGGGAACGAGCAACCGGTTGCAGCTTTGTCACGAACGGCAGAGCAGCGATCAACTCGAGCTGATCGCCCGTGGCGTACACGCTGACCCCATTGATCCACCTGCTGGTCACACGGAGGCGCGCGCCGGTATCTGCTACGGCATCGATGTAAGCCTGAACGACGGGCAAGTCGCGCTCGTCAAACAGGGGGCCGCGCCCCTGGGCGGCTCGGCCGCGGAGCATGCGCCGCTGGATCGCGCGTGGGTTGTATGCGGTCGCTACTCGTTCAATGGCGGCCTGGTATTCGGGCCCGGGCGGGACTCCCTTGTCCGCGAAGAACACCCAGGATTTGACCGGTGCCGACGTCTCGTCCAGCAGGCCCATCAAGGCGGGATGAAACTTCTCGAACACCGCCGGGGCCGCGTCGGCCGGGGACGGATCGACGTCGGCCCGCACAAGAGCCGGGGCGATGAGGCAGCAACCCGCCAGAAGAGGCAAACAGAACTTGATGAACTGACGGTACTTGAACACGGTGAACCTTCCTTTTCCCTCGACGAAGAGGCCAGTTGCTCCGTACGAAGTATCTTCCGCGGATTCCCCGTACGCTCGCGCAACACAGAGGACCAGCCTATCCAATCCGGATCGCTGACCCGATGAATAGGCCCTCTCCGATTTTTCCCAGTTGCCAAACGTCCACATACATCTTACCGAAACAAGCGACTCGACTCCAGCGAGATTCGCAAGACCACCAATGCTAGGTCCATGACAGTTTAGGCGACTCGCGAAACAGCGAAGTAGCGCGTGCCCCCCCGCATCGGGTACCGGATCAGAGCCCCGAGCGTAAGCGAGTGGGTCCGAAGGCCAACGATTTGTCCAAGAAGACCCCGCGCTAGCCCAAGTTACGCAGTAGTTGGGCATTTTCAACTTTTTTTGGCGTCGGATGGGGCTTGGCGGACAAAGCCCGCCAAGCGTCGCGCAAAGCGCGACCTACCCATGCGACCTACCCGGCTTGTAGTATTGTTCACCGTTCCGCGGGGATGAGGGATTGAGGGATCAAGGGACCGAGGGATCAGGGGGCGATTCGTGGTGTGCTTTCACGCGACGAAGCGGCAGGTCGGCGAGGTATTCGATGACCGTTTTCGCTTTGCTCTGCATGTTTGAATGGTAGCGCCGATTTCCCGCTATCGCCATTTCCTTATTTCCCAAGCCCGGAACATGCTTGTGCCCGGCGCAGGTTTCGGCTAACCTGTCTTTCCGAGTACGGATGAACCCTTGGGTCGGAGTGCGATGCCATGAATGCCGAAGACTTCATTTTCCTTTCACACACGACCGCGGACGACGCGATCGTCACGCAAATCCGCGAGGCGCTCGAAGGCCAAGGTCTGACCGTCTGGGTCGACTCGCGCGGCCTCTCCGGTGGCGACGACCTCAACGACACAGTTTTTGAGAAGATCGAGCACGCCCGGCACTTCATGGTCGTGCTCAGTCCGGCTGTTATCAACTCCGCCTGGGTCGACAAGGAGATCAAGCGCGCCCTGAGAGTTCAGAAGCAACGCTCCGACGGCTACCAGGTGATCCCCATCCTCCTGGACGGCGTCAAGCCATCGGCCCTGCATCTTTGGTTTGGAAAGAAGGGGCCGTTGGCCGTGACGATCGGCAGCGGCCACGATGCGGTGACGAACGCACTCTCCGAGTTGTTGGCGGCCGTGGGCGAACGCCTCCCCTCCGACAGCAAACCGGACGACGGCAACACCGCCGCCCCGTCGGCGAACCTGACGCTCAAGCTGAACAATCTCACTCTCCCAACCGTCAGTGGCCAACGCCGAGCCAAGGCGACGGCCACGCTGATCTACACGCCGGCGACGCAAGGCGCGCCGAGGGTCGAGAGCTTGCCTTACCTGCTCACCGCCGCGCTCGGCCCCATCGAGGACGAGGAGCTTACCTGGTACCTCGAACGCTACTCACACTGGCCGATCGGCGTCTTCGCGGAGCGCGCCGTCAAGGTCGTCAAGAAGCTCCCCGAATGGGGCGGCGATTTGTTCGAGGCCGCCCTGAAGCCTGACGCGGCAAGCGAAGCGTACGAAGACTGGAAGCGCGTCCGCGGCGACACGACACGCCGGCTCAACATCAAAGTGGACCCGGCCCTGCCGGAGGACGCGTCGGCGGAAGAGGAGCAGGCCGCCCAGGAGGCCGCCACGCTACTCCTTGCCCTGCCATGGGAACTCCTGCACGACGGCAAGGGCCACCTGTTCGAGGGCGCACGCGGCATCCGCGTCAGCCGCAGCCTCCCAAACAGGGAATCGCACGATGTTGTCGCGACCGACCCGCCTCTGCGCGTCTTGCTCGTCAGCCCCCGGCCGGAGGACGATCGCACGACCTACATCGACCATCGTGTCAGCGCCCGCCCGCTCGTCGATGCTCTCACACCGCTGGGTAACAACGTCGAACTGACGCTACTCGATCCGCCGACCTTCCCGGCGCTCCAGAAAGAACTGAAGAAGACGCACAAGGCCAAGAAGTCCTACCACGTCGTCCATTTCGACGGGCACGGCGTTTATGACCCCAAGCTCGGCCTTGGCGCCCTATGCTTCGAGGACCCCGCCGACGCCGACAAACTGCAAAAGCGGAAGTCAAAGGACGTCAGCGCCGAAGAGTTGGCAGGCATGATCCGTGACCACCGCGTTCCCCTGTTCTTCCTGGACGCCTGTCAATCGGCGATGGCCAAGGACGATCCAACGGCGTCCGTCGCCGCGAAGCTCCTCCAGCAGGGCGTAGCCTCCGTCGTGGCCATGAGCCATAGCGTCCTCGTCGAGACCGCCCGCCGCTTCGTCACCGAGTTTTATGACCAGCTCATGACCGGCGCTACCATCGGCGAGTCCATGCTCGCCGGGCGGCAGGCCCTTCACGTTGATACCCTGCGCGGCAAGGTTTTTGGCGGCGGTGAACTCCATCTCCACGACTGGTTCGTGCCCGTTCTCTTTCAGGAGGAGCACGACCCGCGGATGATCCACGGCCTTACCACCAGCAACGTCGCGGAACTCCGCCGCAAGGCCGCCGAACTCCACCTGGGCGATCTGCCACCCAGGCCGGAGCACACCTTCGTTGGCCGCAGCCGTGAACTGCTTGCGGCCGAGCGGACGCTTATCTCCAGCCCGTACGTCGTCTTCCAGGGCACGGGCGGCGAGGGCAAGACCACGCTCGCGGCCGAACTCGCCCGCTGGCTCGTCGAGAGCCAGCGCTTCGACCGCGCGGCCTTCGTCTCGCTGGAGAAGCGCCCCGACCCCCGCAACGTTCTCTACGCCCTCGGCGAGCAGCTCGTCACGGGTTTCGTCGCCGCGGCAGCGAAGGACGAAAAGGATGCCCGGTTGAAGGTCGAGCGTGCCCTGCGGGATCACCGGACCGTGATCGTGCTGGACAATATGGAGTCGGTCCTCCCACCGCCCAAGGGCGCGCCGGAGCAAACCGTCTACGAGCCCAAGGTGCTGGCCGAGCTATTCAAGCTCGCCGGCGAATTACAGAAGTGCGGCGGCACGAAGCTGATCTTCACCACGCGCGAACCGATGCCCAAGCCGTTCAAAGGCCACCACATCGGGATCGGCCGCCTGGACGAAAAGGAGGCGATCGAACTGGTCGGCGAGGTGCTCAAGCACGAGGGTCTGTCCCCCGCTGCGTCGGACGCAGGCAAGGACGAGGACGAGATCAAGGCTCTCGTCACGGCGGTCGAATGCCACGCACGAAGCCTCGTCCTGATCGCCGGCGAAGTAGGCAGCGCCGGCGTCGGTCACACGACAACGCACATTCGCGAAATAATGGCCAAGCTGCACAAACAGTACCCCAACGACCGCGAGCGGTCGCTGTTTGCCAGCGTCGAGCTATCGCTCCAACGCCTGCCGAAAGAGACCCGCGAGCGCATCCGCCCGCTCGGCGTCTTCCACGGCGGCGGCTGGGCGCAGGTCATTGGTAGGGTTCTGGGCCTCGACATGGAGAAGGATGAAGAGATCACGCTGTGCGGCCAGTTGATCACCGTCGGCCTGGCCCAGAACATGGGCCGCAGCTACCTCCGCCTGGACCCCGCCCTCGGTCCTTATCTGCTTGGTCAACTAAAGGCCAACGAGCGCGAGCAGGCCCGGGCAAGATGGGCTGAGGCGACTGCCGCCCTGACGGGCTTTCTCTATCAGCAACAGTCCAAAGACCCGCAGCTCGCTAGTCACCTCACGCTGCTGGACCTGCCCAACCTCGTAGCGTCCCTGGAGCACCTGGCCGCCGGCGCCCCCGCCGAGTCCGTGGTGGATGTTGCAACGAGATTGGAAGGCCTCCTGGCCAATCTCGCCCGGCCGAAGGCCCTGGCCCGCGTCGTCGCCGTCCGTACGAAGGCCCAGAGCGGCCTGGGCGACTGGAGCCATGCCCGCTACATCGCCGAAGACGCCGCTGTGGACCGCCTGCTTGAGCGGGGCAATCTCCCCGCGGCCGCCGCCGCCGCCCATGCGCTCCTCTCCCGCGCCGAGAGCGCCGGAGAGGGCGCCTACGGCGGCGCCGCGTACGACATCGCCATGGCCTACTTTACGCTGGGCCGTGTTCTGAAGGAAGGCGGCGATCCCCAGACCGCGCTCCCAGAGTTGCAGAAGGCACGGACCGGGTTCCAGACCCTCGCCGATGCCGGCGGTCAGGTCGCTGCCAGGATGGCCTCAGTCGCGATCACGGAGGGCGGCGACTGCCTCCGCGGTCTGGGGCGTCTCGATGAGGCGGCTCAAGCGTATGAGGAGTCTGTCGAACGGGCGCAGAAACGTGGCGATCCGCGGAGCGCAGCCGTCAACAAAGGCCAGTTGGGCACCGTCCGGATGCTCCAACGCCGGTTCGGCGAGGCGCTCGCTGCACACACAGCCGCGCGTGACATCTTTGAGAAGCTCGGCGAGGCAAGATACGTCGCCACCGCGTGGCACCTGATCGGCATGGTCCATAAGAATGCCGACCAATACGATGCTGCCGAGCAGGCCTACCTCAAGTCGCTGGCCATCATGGTACAAACCGGCGACCGATCCGGCGAAGCGAGCAGCCTCGGCGAACTCGGCAACCTTTATGGCACCATGGGTCGCTACGAAGAAAGTGCCCGCTTCCACCGCCAGGCTGCGGACATCTACATCGAACTTGGCAGCTCGGCATACGAAGGAATCATGCGCAACAACCTAGCCATCAGACTCATCAAGCTCAAGCGCTACGACGAGGCCCGCGACGAGTTGCGGCGGGCGGTCAAGTGCAAGGAGCCCTTCGGCCACGCAGCCGAGCCGTGGAAGACCTGGGCAATCCTCTGTGACTTGGAGCGCGCGGCCGGCGATGCGAAGGCTGCCGCCGAGGCCCGGCGCAAGGCCGTCGAGGCCTACCTCGCCTACCGCCGCGCCGGCGGCGAAAACCAAAATCCCGGCGCGAAGTACTGCGCCGACACCGCCCACGCGATCGCCGAGGGCAAGACCGACGAGGCTCGCGCCGAACTTGCCCAACTTCTCAAACGCCCCGACCTGCCCGCGTGGGCAAAGGCGCTGGTCCCGGCCCTCCAGGCCATCCTGGACGGCTCCCGCGCCCCCACCCTGGCCAACAACCCGGACCTCGATTTCGACGACGCGGTCGAAGTCCGCTTGCTGCTCGAGAAACTGCCGCCCCGCGCATGATCAGAGCCCCAAGCGTCAGCGCGCGGTCGGCCGGGTGTCCCATCGCTTCAGCGACGGGGGGGCGAATGGTCGTTGAGATCTGGTAGGGTGCGTCCCGGACGCACCTTCTCCTAATACGGCCAGCTATGGCCTCCGCACGGACCGCCTGCCTCGCGCAGTGCACACCCCCCCGCGCCTGGAATCCGCCTCCACCCGGCTTGCCGTTTGGCGGATGCCGTATTCAACAAACGGTCCACCGCCTTCCCCACAATCCCCGAATACCCCCGTCCCCCCATACCCCCCCCAACCGGGACACAGAGCACAATTGATGGGTGGACGCGGGGCAGCCCCGTGCACAACAAAAGACACCACCATCCAAAGACTTTGCGGCAGTTTGCGGCAGTGCGCACTTTTTCTGCTGCAATTTCCCGCGACAACGTCAGCCGAGGGGGTGATTCGCTGGCGGCCGGCATCAGGAGTTGCGGGAAGTAGAAGTTTTTTTGCATTTGGCCGCGCCGGGAAAAAACGGGTGGAAATCCCAATCGTCAATCACAGCCTCTGGTGCGTTGCCGCAAGGCCTCATAGAAGAACAGGGCTGCCGTGGCTGAGATATTCAGACTGTCGGCACGACGCGACCGAGAATCAGCGGAGCGTTCTGCTCGCCGATGGGGAACACGGGCGCGTGCAGCGGGGCGATTTTGAACTCCTGATCCGCCAGCAGCGTGCTGGCCGTGCCGGTGCTGTCCATGAGCGCGGTGATGTCGGCCACATGGTTCAATCCCAGCAGGTGTCCCGCCTCATGCGCCGCCACATTGCCGATCGCGATCGCCATGCCCGCCACCGTCGGCTGCGTCGCGAACG
Organism: Phycisphaerae bacterium; assembly: GCA_030593565.1. Classification (GTDB taxonomy): domain Bacteria; phylum Planctomycetota; class Phycisphaerae; order UBA1845; family UTPLA1; genus JAFGQA01. The sequence goes on from JAUVGW010000152.1 coordinate 10,169, forward strand.
GGTCGTCGAACTTGTCGGTGAAAACGATGCCGTCATCGCACCGGTCGCGGTTGCCTTGATCAACGGCCTCCGCCAAGCCGAACTTGCTGGCACTGAAGCTGCCGAAGTACATCGTGCTGAAGGTGCCCGGCTCCGGCGCCGGATCGTCGCTGGTCACGATCTGCAAACTGGTGTCCTCGAAGTTCTCGCGCACACATGCCACGATCCCGGCCTTGATCTCCTCCGTCTTGCCTGCGTACGCTGCATCGATATCGGCCGCGTCAAAGGCGTTCATCGTGATCGTGCCTTCGCCGGGCAAGGTCACGCTCCCCCCCGCGAAGTTCATGACAAGGACCTGCACCGGCGGCGGCGTGACCGTCCCACCGCGTTCGATGCGGACGGTACCTTCATACGCGCCGCCGCGGGCGTCGAAAAAGAATCTCGCTATGGCCAGGTAGTAGTGTTCGGAAGCCACCGAGACGACCTCGTCGATCCGTGACCCCAGGATGTTCGCCTCGAGATCCCCATCGTCATTGAGGGCGAAGACTTCCCGGTTCGCATCAAAGACCGCGGCAGTCGGATCAAGCACGCTGCCGACTGCCGCATCCACAGCAACGATGATGCGGTCGCCGGGCTCGAAAGGTCCCAGATCGTAGACCGCCGGGTCATCGCCCTCGATCGTTCCGGTAATGACCGCCTCGCCGGCGGTGTCGAGGATCAGCAGTCTTGCGGTGTCGAAGTCTTTCCCGGGGGGGACCGTCGAGCCGCTGTCAGGGGGAAACAGCAACAGAGAGAGCCCACAACCACCGATCGCCACGAATCCCACCAGCGGCAACAGGACACGCCACATTCGTCTCGCTGTCATCGCTGCCGTACTTCCATTCATCTTCATCCCATCGGAATCTGCGAGGAACCGGGAATGCAAGCCCCATATCGGCACATGCTGACCCCTCAACCACGACGTCCCTGACAAGTATTCCTCTCGTTCCCGGACGCGTCAAGTGACAGCATAGCATAGCGGACGTGGTAGTGCCGCCCCGCCGGTGAAAATACGGACTGCGAGGCCCGTGCGTTGGCGCAATGACCGACCGCGGCTGAGGGTTGGTCCGAGACGACCCGGCTCCTCGGGTCTCGACAAGGCCCTCGGCCTCGTTCTTCCTTCACGGGGTAGGGTTTATCGGCAAGACGCCGACCCAGCCGGCGTTGACGTCGTGACACTCGAACGAACGCCCGAGAAGCCGACACGCGTTTCCGACGGGCGGCCCCACTTAACTGGCCGCCCTCAAGCGCCGATGAAGTCTGCGCCGAGCAGCTTTTTGACCTGCCCGGACAACGCCGACGGTGAACCGACCGACGCTTGCCGAACACGATTCGGCTACGCGGCCACGCAGGGGTGGGTCGCACGGGAACGCGCAGAAACAAGGAGCACGAGAATGAAACAAAACAGCTGCTCGCAGTGCGGCGGCACACATTTGGTCACTGGGATGATGCAGTCCACGGGCGCGATCCGATTCCGCCCACTGGAAGCCAAGTTCCTCACGTTTCACACAGCAGATGTCACCGTCCGCGCAAACATGTGCGCCTCATGCGGTTGGATCTGTCTCGTGGGAGATACCGATAAACTGCAACTCGTGAACGACGGGAGCCGGTCCCGTGCCGGTGTCACGGATCACACCCCCAGCCGGACCTGACGATCGGATGCACGACTGCAAACATGGCGGTGCGCCGCCCCCCGCCTTGTCGGATGCGTGCCTCGAATCTGGCGAGCCGCATGAACCGGGTGCTTTCCGGAGGGGGAAGCCCGTTCTCGAGGAGGCCGCCGCATTGTCACATCACCAACCTACGCGATGACCGCATAGTCCGAGCCGGCTCGTGCCGCCAACAGAACCGGGGCGCCTGCAGTCTGAGCCGGGGCGTGTCGCCCCGGTCCGGCTCGACACGAGCCGGCTCTGATTCGCACGTGGTGGCGTCACGGTTTATGACCGGACCATCCGTCGAAGACGCCGGAGATTCACGTGGTCAAGATCGACGCCGCGATCATCCACACCCTTGGGGGTTTCGAGGATCTTGGGAACGGATTCCAGCCGTTGATCGTTGACCACGTTGACGAAGCCCCGCCGACCGATCTCCCCCTTGCAGATGTGCTCGTGTCTATCCACGCGGCTGCCGCACGGATTCTTGGAGTCGTTCATGTGGATGCACTTGACCCGGTCCAGGCCAACATGTGCCCTAAGTTCATTCACCATACGTTCATAGTCGTCTGGATCAGCCAGATCGTAGCCGGCCGCGAACAGGTGACACGTATCGAGG
>JAUVGW010000026.1 GCA_030593565.1 Phycisphaerae bacterium
GACAAGGCTATTCTCCAGCGAACGTCCGATCAGGAACTCGAGCGAAAGATAGTAGACGCGTTTGGTGTCTGGGTGGTCGTAATAGGCGCGTCGAGTCGCGATCCAACGCTCAATAAGCCGATCGCGAACCATGGTTGCCAGGGCGACGTACAGGTCGTGCTTCGTCGCGAAGCCGGGCACCCTGGCCTGGGTGTAGGCCACGTGGTTGAGGAAAGACTGCTTGAGGGATTCCACATCGAGCCCACGACGATCGTCGCGCGTCCCGGTGATTGACGTCTTGGCGTCGAGCATGGTCATTGTCGGGTATCCTCTCTATTGGGGCGACGGTGTGCGTGTCGCAACGGATCCGGGGTGGCATGGGTAAACGGAGCCGCCCGTGGCGGCGGAGTTTACCCGTGTGCGCCCATTCCAGCGGTGTCCCCACGGATAATGAACGCCCCGCCCCTGCAGGGCGTGTCGTTCGTTTTCCATGCACCCCACCTGACCGCTAAACACGGACAAGCCGCCAGTGGCGCCCACACTGTTCAGACATTAGCATGACCAGCTTAGCTGTCGGAATCGAGCATGGCTTCCGCCTCCTGAACCGCCGACGCCAGCCCATCTCGCACCTCGGCAAGTTGATCGACGGTGATGCCGAGTGCGTCGAGCAAGCCCTGCGAGCATTCCTCGTTGCCCGCCGTCAGGTCTAATCCGAGTTTCTCCCGGCAGCAGAGGACATCGGCGCAGTGAAGGACCATGGCCACAGGCTGTAGCTCGCTGGGCAGCGTCTCGGGATTGTGGTGGGAACCGGCGGCGGCCCGCAACTGATCCGGGAACCGCCATTTCGTCATCAACGCCTTGCCCAAGTCCTGATGTGTCGCCCCGATGACATCCAGTTCGAGTTGGAGGAAATTGCGTTCACCTTCGTTACATCGCCGACATACGTCAGCCAGTTTGTCGGGAAACACCTGCCGTGCCGCCAGCAGACCCAAGTCATGGATCAAACCGGCCAGGAAAATCTCGTCGGGTGCGAATTCGCCGGTTGAAATCCGAGCGATGCCCTGGGCGGCCACACCCACCGCCACGCTGTGTCGCCACAACTCCTTTGCGTGAAAGAGATGGGGATGCTGCCGCCCATTGAACATCTGGGTGAGTGAGGCGGCGACGGCGATGTTCTTGACCGCGGCCCCGCCCAGCAAAAGCGTGGCGCGGTCTACGTCACCTACCTGCCCCGGCAAACCATAAAAAGCGGAGTTGACCACCCTTAAGATCCTGGCAGATAATGCCGGGTCGTGCCTAATCACATCATGAAGCTCGCGAGCCGTACCGTCAGGCCTTTCGACGATCTCGATGATCTTGATCGTCACCACCGGAAGGGTCGTGAGTTCGCCGAGGGAGGCCAGGGCGTCGATCACGACGGTTTCATGATTATCAGCCATTTTCACGCTCATTATCCTACTCCTGGATGCTCTGTTGCGATGGACCGGTATTGAGGCTCACACACATCAACATTGAATCGGGTATGAAAGCGTCGGGGCTTAGGTACTAAGCCTGTGACCACAGCACGGCCAAGGAAAGGGGTGGAAACTGCATACCCGATGCGGTTTCCACCCCTGCCACAGTTGCCAGAAAGGAGAAAGTTAACATTCGTACGCCGTGGGCCGACGACGGTTCGCCCTCCTCGAAAAAAACTTCACGGAATCTGCGGGATTGTCGGCTGGACGGCCTTGGGGGGGCGGCGCGAAAACCTTATAGCAGTTCACGGTTGGGCGTGACCGAATCCAGGCGGCGGCCTCACGCTCCTGTGGCATCGGTGGGTCGCTGGGTGGTTGCTCGGTCATGCCCGATCATCTTGACATGACACCTACGCATCGTCGGCTCGCCGCCCTCAGCCGGGCAGAACGCCGCCCATCTGTTCATTGCCCAACGTGTACAGCCGTCGAACCGATGCGGCCTCGTTCATGTGGGATGCGACGACCTCGCCGACGAAGATGAAATGATCGCCCGTCTCGTGTTCCGAGACCAGCTTGCACTCGAAGTTCGCCACCGCATCGGCCAGGATAACACAGTCGATCTTCACAGCAGGCTGCGTCTTCGTGCCGCACGCCGCGAGCTTGTCCATGTCGCGACCCGACTTCGTGCCGTGAAACACCACGTCGCCCTGCATTGCGGCTGACGGCAGCGAAATCACAAACTCCTTCGCCAGGCGAACGGCCTCGAGCGAGTATCGAGTCTTGCCGATGGAGATGGCCATCAACGGCGGCTCGTGCGACGTCATCATGGTCCAACTGACGGCAATCGGGTTGTATTTTCCCTGCGCGTCCTTGGCAATGACGATCGCCACCTGCTCGGGAAATCGTCGCTCGCGGGCCTCGTCATACGTTGTTTCGGTTTGCATGGTCTACTCCGAACGGCCGTCTATGGTGTTCCAAGATTACACGTGGCGCCGGTGCCTCAGTGGTGAAATCAAAAAGGCCTGTTGTTGCCGCCCTGCGCGCGGGGCGCCCGTGCCTTACTCATTCGCCATTCGCCCACGCGTCGGATTCTACCGCGAAGGCGACCTCGCGCAAATAAACGGCATCGGCATATGTGCCGATGCCGTTCCGCTTGCGCCAAACACGTTCGGGTGTGGTCTACTCCAGAACGTGGATCTTCCGCTTCGAGCAGATGTCCTTGAGCTGCTTCGGCCAGATGGTCACGCTGACCTCGCCCAGGTGCGCGGTTCGGAGCAGGTACATGTACGTCCGGCTTTGCCCGATGCCGCCGCCGATACTGAGCGGAATCTCGTCGTTGAGGATCGCCTGGTGATACGGCATTTCGAGGAAGTCGAGCTGGCCGGTCATCTCGAGCTGCACCTTGAGCAACTCCTTCGTGACGCGGATGCCCATCGACGTGAGTTCGTGTCGCCGCTTCGTCACCGGATTCCAGACGAGGATATCGCCGTTGAGCCCGTGCATCGTCTCGCCGCTGTCGGATTTCGTCTCCGTGACCCAGTCATCGTAATCCGCAGCCCGCATCTCGTGCGGATAGCCGTCCTTGAGCGTCCAGCCAATGCCGATGATGAAGACCGCCGGGTACTTCTTGATGATCTCCGTTTCGCGCTGCTTACGCGGCAGATCCGGGTACATGTCCAGGATTTCCTCGGCGTGGATGAATTTCAGCTCCTCCGGGAAATCGGGATATTTGCCCTTGAGCTGCGGGAACATCTCCTCGGCTCGCAGGCCCGCGCCGAGGATCACCTTCCAGAGCTTGCGGACCGTGTCCTTGAGGGTGTCGAGATTCCGGTCTTCCGGCCTGATGACCTTCTCCCAGTCCCATTGGTCCACGTACGAACTGTGATCGTGGTCGAGGAAGTAGTCCTTTCGGACGGCCTTCATGTCGGTGCAGATGCCCTCGCCGACCTTGCAGCCGAACTGCTTGAGCGCCATGCGTTTCCATTTCGTGGCGGCTTGGACGACCTGCGCTTCAATCCGCTTCTTGAGCCCCAGCCCGCACGGGAAATCGACCGGCGTCCGCGACCCGTCACGGTCGAGGTAGTCGTTTACGCCGCTGTCCTTGTCGACGATCAGGGGAACCTGCACCATCTGGAGGTTCAGTTCCTTCGACAGGTTTTCCTCGATGTACTTCTTGATCTCGAACAGGGCTTTCATCCTGTCCAACGGAGCAAGGATCGGCTCATAGTCGTTCGGCAGGATCTTCTCCACTTCCTCATAGGTACTGATGCCCGGCCCAGCCAGGTCAGCCGTCTTGTCCGCCATAGATTTTACTCCAGAATGCAAATGGGTATGGTGATTTTCGACAAGCAAAAACGGTAGCGATTTCGGTCCCCAAAGTCAACGGCCCGGTGGGCGGCCCCCCGGCCACGGGTCCATGACAGATTCGGCGACATGGGGGTCCGCGACAGATTCGGCGGTTTTGGACTGTGGCGGACGGGTGTTTCAGTCCGCGAAGTGGACGACGGTAGCCCCCAACGGGGGCGATGGAATAAAGCCCAGGGTGAAGCGCAGCGAGCCCTGGGTCAACGTGACGAACGACACGAGCCCCCGAATGGGGGCGACGGAAACTCAAGTCCGCGGGAGTCCGTCCGGAAAGCACATAAACGAATGCGGTTCCGTCACCCCCGTTGGGGGTTCAGATGCCAGTGCGACACCGAACCCAGGGCTCGCTGCGCTTCGCCCTGGGCTCTATTCCGCCACCCCCTCCGGGGGTTCATTCGATCCTGTCGGCATAATCCCCTATCCCCCGTCATCAATCGTCCGGCTTTCTCGCCGCCATGTGACGAACATCCAGACCACGACGCTGATCAGAATCAGCGGCCCGCCGATCAGCGTGGGTGTGGGCACGCGTTCTCCCACGACCAGATACGTCCACAGCGGATTCAGCACCGTCTCCAACAGCACGATCAACGCCGCGCGGTGCGCCTCGACGTACTGCATCGCCCACGAGAATAGCAGGTAGGGCAGCGCAAGCTGCACCACGCCGAGCAACACGACCAGCCCAAACTGATGCGCATCGAGGCTGAACGTCGCCCACAGCCCCACCGCCGGCGCCAACAGCAAGCCCGAACCGAGCAAGTTGAGTGAAACCACCGTGCTCGGGTCCACCCGCCGCAGCCCCCGCAGCGCGACGATCAACGTGCCATAGCCCAGCCCGCTCGCCAGACTGGTCACCAATGCCGGGACGTCGGCCGTGGCATGCCCGAAGAAGATGATCGCCACACCGATCATGGCGAACAGGAGCACCGTGCCGTCGGTCAGCCGCAGCCGTTCACGCAACAGAAGCGGCGCCAGTAGGAAGACCCAGACGGACGACGTGTTCTGAAGGATGATCGCGTTGGCGGCCGCCGTTCGGGTCGTCGCGATGACGAAGCAGACGGTCATCAGCGTAAACGCGAGAACCGACCCGATCGGCCATCGAACGTCGACGCGGCCCAGCGTCCGCCATCGCCGAACGGCAAACGGCAGAAACACCGCCCCGCCCAGCAGCGAACGATAGCAGGCGATGGCCAGCCCATCAACGCCGGCCTCGTCCAGCAGCTTGATCAGCGGACCGTTGAGGCTCCACAGGGCGACCGTGACCAACAGGGCAAGAACCCCGAGCCAGCGAGCCCGTCGACTTGTACGATCCGCTTGCGGCACTGCGACCCTCGACTGAACGATGCGCCGGATCCGCCTGACGGCCGGCGGCCGCATGATGTTCGGACCGAGCAGCACATCACACTACAGCGCAGAGTCGCGAAATGAAATCGCCGCGACCCACCGGGGAGTGTGAAGCGGCATCGGCGTAACCGGGGTGGCACACGGCCGGGGTGGCATGGGTTAGCGGAGTCGCGCTAAGCGGCGGAGCTTACCCGTGGGTAAGGAGCCTCGATGTGTTCCCACGGGTAACGAGTGGGGCACCCCTCCGGGTGCCCCACTCGTTACCCATGCCACCCCCGAAGTCGCCTCATTCATGCCGAAGTGCGTCGATCGGATGCAGGATCGCCGCCTTGAAGGCGGGGATGATACCGAAGACCACCCCCACCCCCGCCGAAAACCCCAACGCCAGCATCACCGCCCAGATCGGGACCGACACAATCACCAATGCAGGGTGTAGCGAGGCAAAATGACAGATGATATAGCCCAGCGCAACGCCGATCGCCCCGCCGACCGTCGACAGCACGACCGCCTCGGTCAGAAACTGCGACATGATATCGCGCCGCCGCCCGCCGACGCTTTTGCGCAGGCCGATTTCGCGCGTCCGCTCCGTCACCGACACCAGCATGATATTCATGATGCCGATCCCCCCGACGATCAGCGAAATCCCCACGATCCCCGCCAGGATGCTCGTGGCGATGATTTTCACGCGCTCGAAGTCGCGCAAAAATTCATCCTGCCGAAACAGGCGGAAGTCGTTCGGATCACCGGGCCGCAGGCCGTGCCGTTCGCGAAGGACCCGCGTGATTTGCAGCGAACAGTCCTCCACGTCCTCCTCGCCCGTCGCCTCGACCATGAACGGCACGAAGTAGCGCATAAAGGGCGACATCTTGAGCGCCGTGGTGTACGGGATCAGGATCAGGTTGTCCTGATCCTCGCCCATCATGCTCCCTTTCTCCTCGAGCAGGCCCAATACGCGAAACCTCATGCTGTCGATGTAGATGTAATCTCCCACGATGGTCTCATCGGCGTTCAACATGCGCAGGATTTCCCGACCAAACACACAGACGTGCGTGCCGTTATCGATGTCGATCGGGCCGAAGAAGCGGCCCTCGTCCACGAAGAATCGGCGGATCGGCTGGAACTGCTCCGTGGCGCCGCGGATCCGCTGGTTTTCCAGTTTCTCGCGCCCATACTCCACCGTCCCGCCCATGAAGATAATCGGCGTGATCCGGCGGACATTGTCACACTGCCCCCCGACCGCGCGGACGTCGTTCACCGTCATCACGACACGCCCCAGCATGGCCCCGCGCATCCCCGACGGCGAATAGGGAAACACGAACATCATGTTCGTGCCAAAACCCCGAAGCATCTCCGTGACGTAGTCCCCGAATCCCTGCACGAGCGACACGACCGTGATCGTGGATGTCACCGCAATAATAATGCCGAGCGTCGTGAGCACGCTCCGCGCCTTGTTCACCCACACCTGAACGAGTGCCGTCAGCACATTCTGCCAATGCCGGGCCGCCACGGCATCACACCACAGCGCGCACCGCCACACCCCACGCCCAACCGCCGCGCCAGCGCTCCTCAACGGCGCACGACCGCCCGCCCCCGCGGAAGAACCCGATGTAGTCTCCGTCTGACCAGCCAACTCAGACCCCTAAAAACCTATCCCAACGCAGCATCTTATCGACCTTCGGCTTTCCGCATCTCCCCATTTCGACTTTCGGCTTTCGACGTTTCGACGTTTCCCCTTACTCATGTCTCAACGCATCGATCGGGTGAATCACTGCCGCTTTGAACGCCGGAATAATCCCAAAAATGATCCCGGCGCCGGCCGAAAAACCCATCGCCAGCGCGACCGACCACATCGGAACCTCAATCGTCACCATCTTCGGATGCAACGAACCGACGGACGAGACCATGTACCCCAGCGCAACGCCGATCGCCCCGCCCAACGTGCTCAGGACAACGGCCTCCGTCAGAAACTGGAGCATGATGTCGCGGCGGCGACCGCCGACGCTTTTGCGCAGCCCGATCTCCCGTGTCCGCTCCGTCACGGACACGAGCATCACATTCATGATGCCGATACCGCCCACAAGCAACGAGATGCTGACGATCCCCGCCAGGATGCTGGTCGCGATCGTTCGCACCTGTTCGAGTTCGTCCAACGTCTGGTCCTGCCGCTCGACGTGGAAGTCGTTCGGATGCCCGGGCTGCAATCCGTGCCGCCTCCGCAGCACGCGCGTCATTTGCGATTCGGCCTGCCCGATCTCCTCATCGCTCGTCGCCTCGGCCAGGAAGATCACGCGTTCACGCATGTCGGGGTAGATGATCAATGCCGTCGTGTACGGGATCATGATCGTCTCGTCCTGATCCTCGCCCATGAAGCCGCCTTTTGACTCCAGCAGCCCCACGACCCGGAACCGCCTGTCGCTGATGTAGATGTAATCCCCCACGATCGAGTCGTCACACTCCAACATCTTCAATAGCGTCCGGCCAAGCACGCAGACATGTGCGCCGTTCTCCACGTCCACGGGCCCGAAAAACCGGCCAGCATCCACCGGAAAGTTGCGCACCAGTTGGTAGAACTCGTTCACGCCGCGGATCGGAATGTCCTTCGCCGTCTCGCCGCCGTAGGAAACCGTCTCGCGACGGTAGACAAACGGCGTCGTCCGACGGATGCTCGAGCACTCCGTCCGCACCGCCTCGACGTCCTCCATCGTCATCCGCACGCGCCGCATCCCGCTTCGACGCATCCCGTACGGCCTATCAGGGCGGACGACCATGTACGACGTGCCGTAGTTCTTCAGCATGCCGGTGACGTAGTTGCCAAAACCCTCGACGAACGACACCACCGCGATGATGGACGTCACCGCGATGATGATCCCCAGCGTCGTCAGGATGGACCGCCCCTTGTGCGCCCAGATTTGCACGAACGCCGTGACGACGTTCTGGCCGTTACGCACAAGTGCGGACACCAGCCACTTCGGTACAGACAGCAGAATGGAAAGAAAACGTCGGGTCATGTTGCATTAGCACCGGGCGTATCCAAACCTAACCGCGCGGGCGCGATCTCGGCGGGGTGGCATGGGTTAGCCCAGTCGGGGTGGCATGGGTTAGCGAAGCCGCGCTAAGCGGCGGAGCTTACCCGTGCGCATCCATTCCAGTCCGTCCCCACGGGTAATGAACGCCTCGCCCTTGCAGGGCGTGTCGTTCGTTACCCATGCCACCCCACCTGACCGCCAAACACGGACTTCAGAAAGGACGCGGCGCCCAGTGCGCCACATTCATCCTCCTGCCTTCATCTTTCGTCTTTCATCCTTCAAGATGCGTCCCCATTGCGCACATCCGACTCGACCAGACCATCCATCAGCCGAATGACACGCTTGCACCGCGCGGCAATGTATTCCTCATGTGTCACCACGAGCACGGTCTGTCCCTCCGTGTGCAAATCATCCAGGACTTCCATAATCTCATCGCCCGTCTTACTGTCGAGGTTTCCCGTCGGCTCGTCGGCGAGGATGATGTCCGGCTCCTGCGCCAGCGCGCGCGCGATCGCCACCCGCTGCTTCTGACCGCCCGACAGTTGATTCGGGTGATGGTGTGCCCGGTCCGTTAGGCCCACGCGCTCCAACGCGGCAGCGGCCCGCTTTTTTTTCCCAGGCACCTGCGCATACATCAACGGAAGCTGCACGTTCTTGAGCGCGGTCGTTCGAGGCAGCAACTCGAAGCTCTGAAACACGAACCCGATCTGCCGACCGCGAATCCGAGCCAGCTTCGACTGCGACAGCTTCGACACATCCTGCCCCCGAAGGCAATAGGTCCCGCCCGTCGGGATGTCCAGGCACCCCAGGATGTTCATCATCGTGCTCTTGCCCGAGCCGCTCGGCCCCATGATCGCGACGTATTCGTTCTCCGCGATAGCCAGCGTGATGCCACGCAACGCGCGCACCAGCTCCGTACCGACGCGATACGTCTTCTCCAGGTCGATCAACTCGATCAGCTTGTCACCGTTTGAACTCACGGCGCAGCCCCGGTCGCGACTGCCTGTGACCGGCCTTCCGAGCCGGACGCCTCCTCCTCCTCGCTCGCAACAGCCTCGCTCGTCTGATCCTCGCCCGCCTCCTCGCCCTTGTCGTCGTCCTCCGCAGCGAGCTTGGCCTCCGGCGCGGCCTCCTCACCCATCTCCGCCCTCTTCTTTTTGTCCTCGTCGGACAACGCCACTTTCTTGCCGTCCTTCAGCTTGTCCAGGCTTCGGTACGGCCCGACGATGATCTCGTCCTCCATCGCGACGCCTTCGCTCAACTCCACGCCGCGCGTGTCCGCGATGCCGGGCTCGATCAAACGAACGCGCGCGACCTCGCCATCCATCACATATACCACCTTGATATACTGCGCATGGCGCGCACGGTCAGACAGATCAAGCTGTGACTGTTTCGCTTCAAAAGCCTTGACGATCTTCTCGTCCAGGTCTTTCCGCATCCGATGCACGATCGCCTCCACCGGCACCACCAGCGCATTATCGCACTTCGCCACCTCGATATCGACGTTCGCCGTCATGGCGGGCTTGATACGCGGATCGTTCGACAACACCTCCAGCAGCGTCTCGAAAAACACCACATCCCGCCCGAGCGTCTTCGTTCCCTTCGACGCCACCCGAACCACGCGAGCGGGCACAGGCACCTGCTGGTCCGACTGAAGGTATACCCGCGCCCGTTGGCCGGCCTTTACCTGCGGAATGTCCACCTCGTCCACCCGACAACGAACCTGCATCTGCGACAGGTCGCTGATCGTCATGATCACCGTGCCGGGGTTGTTCATCGTGCCCGTCACGACGACTTCGCCCTGCTTGGCGTTCAACTTCGATATCACACCGGCGATGGGCGACTCGATCACCGTCCGCTTCAGGTCTTCCTTGACCCGTTGCAGGCCCGCCTGGGCCTCGACCAGTTCCTGTTCCCGCATCTCCAACACGGCCGTCGCCTTCTTGAAAATTGTCAGATACTCGAATCGTTCCTTGTCGGTCGTCGCCTCCGCCTCGCTCAGCCGCGCTTGACGCTTACAATCGCGCTCGGCCTTGTCGAGATCCGCCTGCGCTTGCATGATCGCCGCGTTGAGCTGCGCCACCCGCGCCTCACCCGATTGCACGCCCGCGCGCAGGTTGTCGTCGTTCAGCCGACATAGTAACTGGCCCTTCTCGACGACATCCCCCTCCTCGATAGGCATCTCCTCGATCTTCGCCACAATCTCCGAGCTGATCTCCACCTCCAAAACGGCCTCGACGTCACCCGGCGCCTGAACGTTCTTCACGATCCCACGGCGCTCCGGTTTCGCCACGCGCACAGTCAACGGCATATCTTCCGCAACGTGCAACAGCGACTTCTCGTCCTTCCCCGGACGAAAGCCGCCCAACATGAAGATGCCGCCGGCCAGTGCGCCGAGCACCAGCAATGTCAGAAACGCCTTCATCAGTGAATCTCCACTCTCAATAAAACGTCAACGCGAGCCGATTAGTACGCGAAAACGGCAATGTGGTTCGGCAGGCCGGCTATAAGCACCCGTGTTCATTATACACCCGCATACGCGCGCCCAACGCGAATGCCCATCCCCATCAGACACATCAGCACACACAGAACAATCGCCATTCGTCGGCTCAACTGCTGTGTCACCGTCAGCCCAATCGCCACCAACACCCAAAACCAGATCCGAAACGGATCGGCCGCCGCGAGCCACACCAACCCCTTCGATGTGGCCAGCATCCCCAGATCCGTCTTCACGTCGATCGTCCGATAGTAAAGCATCATCGCCAGCCGAAGTGCGTAGGCCGCCAACACGATGAACTCGGCATAGGTGCAGATCGAAACCAGTGTGTGATATTCCGGCTTGCGGCCGGTCAGCGCCACCACGGCATACAAACACGCCGCAATCAGCAGGATCGACGCCAGGATGAAGACCGGGGCGGCCACGACCTCGCCCAGCCGCTTGATCAGCTTGTTGAAGGTCCCCGCCTTGTCGATGTCCTCCAACTGCTCACGAAGCTGCCGCCGATCCACCAGGTCTCGCTGGTTCTGCTCCAACTCCGCCTTTCGAATCTCGGTCTGCTCGTCCACCACTCGGTCGATCAGACCCGTCTGAACCTGGGCGTAGCCGATCAAGGTGATCAATACGAGCAGGGTTGCCAGCGCCCACCCGTAGCGCCCCGTGTCCTCCACGCGCCGGAACAATGACGTCGGCGACGTGAACACAAGCAGCGCATGACGCACCCCCAGCGGTTGCGTCGCGTCCGACTGTGAATGCTCCGCTGCCAATATCCCACTTCCCGGTTGGCGCCAATCCGTGCGGCGATCTACGCCGCAAGCCATCGAAACATGTCCCCACACAGGTAATTCGTTGGCAACGCCCCGATTATTCGCCCGAAATCACCTTTTTTGAATGTAATTCCCAACCCCCGCTTGATTTGCGACCCACCAAGGAACCTTAAGAAGTGTTGTAGCGGCCGACGTCCCTGTCGGCCGTCAAAAACGGTTGGGTTTCAACGTCCGACACGGGGGTCGGGCGCTGCGATTGTCTTGAATCTGTTATAGGCCCCGCTGATGACCAGAACGAAAGCCACTCCCGAGTTCAGCCATTCGCACCGCGCATAGAAACGGCCGGCCCCAGCCATGATCCAGGCTCCGGGCCGGCCGTCAAATCAACGATCAGTGATCAACTACCCTTCGCGCTGCTTCAACGCGATATGCTCATGCGAGCCGGCCCCCTTCGCCTTATCGAAGTCGAACGGCTTGCTCTTGTCGTACGTCGGGCTCTTATCGTTGTGGCACGTCTCGCACAGCTTCTTTTCGATCTTCGTCATGCCCGCGGCGTACATCTCCTCCACCTTGTACTTCCGCTTCGACTTCTTGATCTCTTTGTGTAGCTTCGTGTACGCGCTTCCGGCGCCGTGGCAGGTCTCGCAACCCCCGCCCTCGAGCTTCTTGGCCTTCTTGACCGCCTTCTCGTCGTCTGCTTTCGGAATCGCGTATCCCCCCGGCTTGCCGTATCCCGTCGTGTGGCACTTCAGACACGATTCGTCCTTCGTGTAGTCCTTCGCAGCGTCCAGGCCCGCCTTCTCCTTGGCTTCCTTCGCCTCACCGGGCTTCAGAAGTTCAAACGCCTTGGCCTTCTTCGTTTCGGCCCAACTCTTGTGCACCTTCGAGTGGCACATCTTGCACTTCTTGCTCCCGATGTACTCAGTCTTGGGTGGATCATCCGAGGAACACACCGGCATCACCGCGGATGCCGCCGTCACGACTTGTTGATCGATCGCGGCGGGCGAAGCACTGGGCCACATCGCGACCCCAACACAACACACGACGACTCCCAAAACGACCGCTAGTTTCCTCTTCATGTCACTTTCCTCCAATAAGACAGTGCGGTTTATCGGCAGTTTCGCTACGAAACCGTCCTCTCGATGGTGTAGACACACACAAACACCGACCGTCAGCCCACGGCCGACAACGGCGGTAATCGTACGGCTTCGATCGTACAAACGCAACCATCCGCCGGCCCGGCCGGGTGGACACGGGCCAACCGCTTCAAAACCAGTCCCGCCTGGACGCCGACCAGCCGCTTCGTGGTTGCAACCACCTCGATACTCGGAAACCCTCGGTGGCCGCAGCCACCAGCCATGCTGGGAAACCTGTCTTGCCCCCAGATATACGACACCCCGGAACGGCCCACGCCTGGCGGAGCCCGAATCCCCTTTTTGACGAGTCATCTAGGCCGGGCGCGCCGGTCCGCGATAAACCGACTCCGCGCCAGATTCGTTAGCCGGTCTTCCACTCGGCGACGTTCGGTCGTGGTCGCCACCTACTTCTGCGCTATAGTGTTATTACCACAGTGCTGCTCGTTGTTGGCACAGAGCCAGTGATTCTCGTTCCGAGTCCGGCGAGCAACCGACGAGACTCCCGCTTGGGTGATGGGTTCGGCCACCGCTGTGCGCTGACGCAGGTCCGCGCGGTCTGCCAGCGATGGCGGAAGTCACTATGACGCCGCCAGTCTGGTCGATCAAACCGGACGGGCGCTCTCAGGATGGTGACCGGGGAGCCGACGCCACATTCGGTGTCGCAGCCCGCCGGAAGCTGTCACGAACCCGGAGATCAGGGGTCCATGACACAATCGGCGGCGGGGTGCCACTGGCAGCTTGCCTGCCAGTGTCCGTGTAGGGCGCTATCTGTTGAGGCACTGGCGGACAAGCCGCCAGTGGCACCCGTTGGGCCCTTTGGAGCAATGCCGCCTAAACTGTCATGGACCCGAGATCAGCCGATAAGACGATCGGACTTGACATTTCGGGCAGCTTCAGTCATCATGGAGGTGTATGTTCTCGCATACGTGTGGAGTGGGCGACATGGGGTCTCGCGGTACGGTCGTTGTGGCGACACAACGATCTGACGTAATCAACCTGTGCAAAATGCTCGATGTGTGTTCTGCACCCCTTCCGGCTTTGCTCGGCGCCTGGGGCATGCGCTGATCGCGGAGGCGGCCCATACCACCGAATAGACTGCGAACGTCTTCAAGACTTTTCCTGGCGAGCGACGAGGGAATCTGGGAATAGGAGAGAACAGAATGATGCGGAATGATCCATCCAGGAGTTTGAAGAAGCTCTGTTGCGTCGCGTTGACCTTCGGAGTGCTGATCCTTGCCGCAGGTGCGGCGAATGGTGCCCCGCCTCCGGGGGCCGACGGAACCGGCCGCCAGGCGGCGTCATTACCGCCCGCCGACCTATCGGCGCAATTCGCTCGCGATGTGAACGATGCCTTCGGGCTGACGGCTTCCTCGATTATCACGGTGGACGTCGAGGGTCCGTCCGATGAGCCCAGCCAAATGAGCATTGCAGTCACACTGGACCAGCAGGCATACACGCTGGAGCTTTGGCCCCACTCGCTCCGCGCCGATGATTTCAAGCTCTATGCGGATGACGGCTTTGGCTTGATGGAGATCACGCCGCCTCCGACATGCACCTACCGAGGTGTCGTCCTCGATGCGCAAGAAGCCGACCTCCCGCACAGTCGTGTGGCCGCTTCATCCGCCGACGGCACACTCACTGCGATGATCGAGTTGGGTGACGGGACCACCTGGCTCGTCGAGCCGGTCCAGGCTGCCGGCTTCAACGTCGATGCCTCAACGCATGTGGCTTACAGGTCCGAAGATGCGATATCCCCCTCCGGTTTCTATTGCGGCATGGAACCCAGCAGGCATGCCCTGTTCTCATCGCTCGAGGAAGACATGCACGGCGATTCGGGCGGCGGCCCTCGCGCTACGGGGTATAAGGTGACGGACATCGCCATTGACGGCGACTACGTGTTCTACCAACAGAGCGGCTACTCGATCGCGAACGCAATGCTTGACATCGAAGCCATCATGGATTCGATCGAGTTCATCTACGAGCGCGACACGGACATCACTTACGAGATCACCGCCATTGTCATTCGTTCCAGCGCGGTCTACACCTGCCAGGCTGATTGCGGGGATCATCTCGATGATGAATTCCGCGCACGATGGAACAACTCGAGCAATCCCGAGTATGACATCCGTCGTGACATCACTCACCTCTTTACGGGGTGCGGCTTCGGCGGCTGCTTGGGTGTTGCGTACGTGGGTGTAGTGTGCAATTCCACTTTGGGCTACGGCCTTTCAAACTCGCACTGGTCCGCGAGTTGGAACAACCGCGTTGTCGTGACGGCACACGAGATCGGCCACAACTGGAACGCGGGTCACTGTGAGAGCCTTGGCGATGCGAACTGCGCCATCATGTGTTGGGCCGCCGGCGGATGCGGCGGCTACGGGAACCCGCCGGAGTTTAGAGCTGCCTCCATCAACTCCATTGTGAACCACAAGAATTCGAGGTCGTGCTTGTTCCCTTCCAGCGGCACCCTCGCCGATCCGATCGCGCTGCCCTTTAGCGACACGTTCCCCGGTTCCGGCACGCCGGACACTTCCAAGTGGAGCTATAACGAAGGGGGCGCTAACACCACGGGCGGGTCCAGCGAACCCAGCCCATCGTATTCCTTGAATCTGGACGCCACCGGAGCTGACACCTATGAGGATGACGAAATCCGAAGCAACTTCATCCTGATGAATGTGGGCTATCCCGTTGATATCGAATACTACACCGAGCATATTGGGGTGGAATCCGGTGAGAAGCTCATCGTCGAGTACTGGTCCAGTGATCTGGAGTGGATCCAGCTCAACGAGATCGTCTCGGATGGCTCCAGCCAATCCAGCTACGTGTTTCACTTGCAGACCTTGATCCCCGGCAGCGACCCCGAGGCGTTCCATGATGAATTCAGGATTCGCTTCAGGACAGAGGTGAACGGGAGCAACGACGACTGGTACATCGATGACGTCTGGATCGCACTTTCAGGCGGCGACTTCACCCCGCCCGAGCCCATAACGATGTTCTTCTCCTCACTCCCGGCGGCGGTGAGCACGTCGGAAATTACCATGACGGCCACGGTGGCTATCGATGCCGACAGTCCACCCGTCGAGTACCTTTTTTGGACCAGCCCTTTGGTCCCCCAGCCCGGCCACAGCAGCCCCTGGCAGCCCGGTCGGGTCTATGTCGACTCAGACCTCGTCGTCAATACCGAGTACATCTACTACGTCAGAGCTCGCGACAGCGCACCAACGCCGAACATGACCTTCTACTCCATCGGTGAGAACGGCGCCTTTACGCTGGCGTACGCCCCGGCGGCTCCGACCTTGAGCAACCCCGCCGACAGTACCATGGACCTCAACGTCAATCCCAACGGCAATCCCAGCCACACCGAGTTTGCCGTTCAATGCACGGCAACCGATCCCGCCGACGGAAACTGGACCGGCAAGTGGGTCAATGCCGCCGGCAATCCGTCCAGCACGGGAGTATGGCAGATCGACGGTGATTGGGGCACGATCACCGTCCTGAGCCTTCAACCAAGCACGGACTACACCTTCGCCGTCAAGGCGCGGAACGGTGACAACATCGAGACGGCCCTCGGCCCCACAGCCACCGAAACGACCGCGGCGGGTGATGTGCCCGGAGCGTGCTGCTATTCCGACGGTAGCTGTGCGGAGACGCTCCCGGCCGACTGCACCGGCGATTGGCAGGGCGAGGGGACTGACTGTAGCCCAAATCCCTGTCCACAGCCCGGCGCGTGCTGCTATGTGGACGGGAGTTGTGCTGTGACCTTCCTGGCCGACTGCACCGGCGATTGGCAAGGCGCGGGGACCGACTGTACCCCGAATCCTTGCCCGCAGCCCGGCGCTTGCTGCTATACGGACGGCAGTTGCGTGGAGACCTTTGATGCCGACTGCACCGGCGATTGGCAAGGCGTGGGGACCACCTGTAGCCCGAACCTCTGTCCACAGCCCGGTGCGTGCTGCTATACGGACGGAAGTTGTGCGGAGACGTTCGACGCCGACTGCACTGGCGATTGGCAAGGCGCGGGTACCGACTGTAACCCGAACCCCTGCCCGCAACTCGGCGCGTGCTGCGCGGCGGATGGCGGTTGTACGGAGACGTTCGAGGTTGACTGCACCGGAGATTGGCAAGGCGGGGGGACTGACTGTATCCCGAACCTCTGTCCGCAGCCCGGCGCGTGTTGTGCGGCGGATGGTAGCTGCACAGTGACCCTCCAGGCCGACTGCACCGGAGACTGGCAGGGCGCGGGGATCGAATGCTTCCCGAACCCCTGCCCGCAACCCGGCGCGTGTTGCGCGGGGGATGGTAGCTGCACAGTGATCCTCGAAGCCGACTGCACTGGCGATTGGCAAGGCGCGGGGACCGGCTGTGCCCCGAACCCCTGCCCGCAGCCCGGCGCGTGTTGTGCGGCGGATGGTAGCTGCACA
The DNA here is from genome assembly GCA_030593565.1 of Phycisphaerae bacterium. GTDB lineage: Bacteria > Planctomycetota > Phycisphaerae > UBA1845 > UTPLA1 > JAFGQA01. Next base: position 16,986 of record JAUVGW010000026.1, read on the forward strand.
GTGACCCTCCAAGCCGACTGCACCGGCGATTGGCAAGGCGCGGGCATCAACTGTAGTCCAAATCCCTGCCCGCAACTCGGCGCGTGTTGCTCGGTGGGTGGCGGTTGCATCGTGACCCTCGAAACCGACTGCGATGGCAGTTGGCGAGGTGAGGGAACCGATTGCAACATGACCATCCTCGATGACAACTTCGAGACGGATCAGGACTGGACCACTGACGATGGCACGGCCAGCAGCGGCTTCTGGCAGCGGGGCGTGCCCGCGAACGATCCAGACTGGGACTACGCGCCGGCGGCGGACTCCGACGGCAGCGGACAATGCTGGCTCACCGAGAACGACAACAATCCGGGGTACACAGAACCGTGGAACACCGACGTCGACGACGGAGCGGTGTATCTCTATTCACCGATTCTCGACCTGTCGGGCGGAAACATCACCATCAGCTACGACTACTATCTGCGTCTCACGGATACCGACGGCACCGACCGCCTATTGGTAGAGATCAGCAGTAACGGCGGCTCCGGCCCGTGGACAGAAATCGCCAGGCACGACACCGACGGCGGAACGGGTTGGCGATCCCACACGATTACCCAGGGCGACCTCGACGCGGCTGGCGTCGCACTGACCTCGAACATGATGTTGCAGCTCACCACCAATGACGGCGATAGCCAAAGCATCAACGAGTCCGGCCTCGACGCCTTCCTGATCACCGGCGTGGTCTGCGGGGATGTCTCGTGTTCGTCCGCCGCCGACGGCGACATGGACGGCGGCGGCGACACCAACGGAGCCGACATCCAGTTGTTCGTGGATGGCTTCCTGGGCGAGCCGACGTTTAACGAGATGTGCCACGGCGACTTCGATGGGGACATGACGTTGGGTGTGGGCGACATCGACGGCATGGTCACTGCGCTACTCGCGCCGTAGGAGTCAGGAGGGAAACCGCCTGACGACACCGCAAACGAAGGGGAACACCCCACCGGTCTCGCGATCGGTGGGGTGTTCTTGTCGCCGCGATGCCCATCTCCCGCTAAATCTGTCAGGGACTCGGGACCATGGCGTTTTGAGAAATCCTGTAACATCCGACCCCCGTGTCGGACGACGAATACCAACTACCCTTGACGGCCGACAGGGGCGTCGGCCGCTACACCATTTCTTGAACTGCTATAAATGCGACCGAGGCGGATCACCTGCCGGGCCGAGAATCTCGGAGCGCTACTCGCGGACCGATTTTGCGGGCGCGAGTTCCCGTCTGCTTACCAGGACGCAGCACGACGTCATCACGGCCAACACCACCATGACCAGCGGAATGGTGCCGGTGGCGCCGACGGGGTACAGCTCCTCCTGCAATGTCACAGGTACCTCCACTAGCCAAAGCAGATCCCTTGAAATGAATGTCGCCAGGCTTCGCCGCAGTTGGTTGGTGATCGTGTATACTTGGGCTCCCACCGGCAGACTACTGAGCACGATCTCCACAATGACGATATACATGGTGGAGATCGTCAAGGAGCGCGAGGTCAACAGGCTGACCAGCGTAAACACCGCCAAGAATGCCACAACGCCGAGCGGGAGGGCGCCGAAATAACCGAGAAGATCAGACCATGGTTGCCAGGCTTGACCGGATGAAAGGCCGCCTGCCGTGTTGAGCGCCTTGACATCCAGGCCGACAACTGCGCAAAGATGAAAGGCCAGAACGGCTACCCCGAACAAGGCCACCAGAACCAGCGCCGTAGCGGTGAATCGCACCAACAGCACAGTTGCCCGCCGCATCCGGCGGGTCACCAGATAAACCAACGTGCGAGCTTCCACCTCCGATCCGATGAGCGCTGATCCATAGAGCATGCACAACAGCGGAAGCACGGCCATGAACATCAGTGACAGCATCGCGCTGTGGTAGGCTTCCCATGTTTCCACCACGCCGCCGGGCGGTTCGAAGTTCCGCAGCAGCAAGGCCAGCGAGCACGGCCCCGCCAACAGCAAGGCCACCAACCACAGCCTCCGCCCTCGCAGGCACTGTCGAATGGTGAACCAGAAAAGCGCGACCATCAGTCTCTCCTCAGATCTCCCGGCTTCCCGCACAGTGCGGGCAATCAACTGCTCCGTCAGCCACCAATTGAAACGGCCGGGGTGGCATGGGTAACGAGTGGGGCACCCCTCTGGGTGGCCCACTCATTACCCGTGGAAACACCTTGATATTCCTTGCCCACGGGTAAGCTCCACCGCTAACGCAGTTCCGCTAACCCATGCCACCCCATCCGCTAAACCATGCCACCCCGGTCTGAACGCCAAATACCTACGAAGATCTTGTCTCGGTCGCCCGTCAACTTATTTCGCCATTCGCTAGTCTGCCGCCCCCCTGCCCGTCAGGTATCCGAACACTGCCTCCAAACCTGCGTCGGCGGCCGCGATCTCTCGGACGAGAAGATCGCCGGCCAGAAGCATCTCCGGCAATCGGTCATACACCTTCTCGGGAGCGGACGTCTCGATGATCAGTGTGTCCTCCGCGGTCATTTTCAGGCCAGTCACCGTGGGCAGGCCGATGAGCTTCGACGCCAACACCCTGGGCTGATCCACCTTCACGCGGATGGCATGGGGCCGGTCGTGCATCCGGCGGCGCACCTCGCGCAGATCACCTTCCGCGACGATGCGGCCATGATCGATCATCAGGATCTGCTTGGTCAGCGCCTCGACCTCGTGCAGCACGTGGCTGGAGATCAGGATGTCCACGCCTTGGGAGGCCAGTACGTGAAACAGTTGTGCCAGATCGTGTCGGGCCACCGGATCGGCCCCGGTAAACGGCTCGTCCAGGATCAACAAACGGGGCATGTGCGCCAGGGCCTGGGCGATCTTGATTCGCTGTCGCATCCCTTTCGAGTACGTCCCGATCGGCCGATGCATGTATTCGCGCATCGCCGTCAGGTCGATCGCTTCCAGTGCGGCCGTCCGCGCCGCCCGGCGCCTCAGCCCGGATGCGCGGGCAAGGAAATACACGAACTGCTGCCCGGTCATCTCCGGCCAGAACACGTCGCCTTCCGGGCAATACCCCACGCGAGAAAGGACCGCCGGCCTGTCCCATACGGTTTTTCCCCACAGGCGAATGGAGCCCGTGCTCGGTCGGAGTTGCCCCATCGCCAGGCCCATGAGCGTGCTCTTACCCGCCCCATTCGGGCCGATGAGACCGGTGATGCCCGAGTCCACCGTCGCGGTCACATCGTTCAGACCGATCACCTCGCCGTACCACTTGGACAATCTGTCTAGTTCGATTACCGCCATTCGCTATTCTACGCCTACGCATTCGCCGCCGAACGCGAGAAACGCACCACGCGGCAGTAGCAGATCAGCAGCGAACCGATCGTGAAAGTCAACAGCACAACGGCCGGATAGACAAGGGTGCTCTGCCGGCCCAGCGCTCTGTCAAACACCTCCCGGGGAAGCGGTGTCGATTCCCACGCCGCCCTGATGCCAAAAACCCAATCCGCCGTCACCGTGATATCTCGATAAAGCGAAACACTCCCCAGCCAGCCACTTGTCGTCTCGTCCGGCAGCACTTTGAACAGAACCGCCTGCGCCATCACCGGCAGCAGGCAAAACGCCACCCAGCCCACCATCACGTAACGCTTGTCCGAGCTCAAGCTCGACAGGGCCAGCACCACCGCCCCGCCGAAAACCACCACGCCGCCGCCCGTGATCAGCAGGTCCCCCGCCAGGGCCAACGTCTGTCCGAACGTCTGGAGGCCTCCGGTTGTCAATGTCCCGAAGATCAGTGCCAGGAGATTCGGCACCAGCACGACCATGCCGATGAAAAAAGCGACGACCATCCACTTGCCCATCATGTAGGTCAACGGTGTGACCGGTCTGGCGAAATAGATCGGCAGTGCGCGGGCCTTCAGGTCGTCGGCGATCAGACCGGGCCCCGCCCGCATGATCACGACGAACACCCAGAATAGTTCCCCCTTGAACATGAACAGAAAGACCGATCGCCACAGGACCTCACGGAAGTCCGCGAGCTGCTTCACGCCGCTGAGGTCCACATGCAGGAACATGTTGATGAGTCCATACATGTCGCTGGCTTCGTCTGAACCGGCCAGGATCTCCAATCGGGCCAGCATATAGAACAACGCGCAGCTACCCACCGCGAACATGAAGCTCATCCAGACGAGTCCCCGCACCTTGGTCGCCCGGTTCGTCAATCGGACACCGGCCACGAAGATCGCCAACCACGTCCAGCGTCGACGGCTCAACTGACCCGACCAACGCCTGTACCCGTGTGCGCTCGTTGCGGGGGCGGTGTTCATGGGTTCTGTTGCCTCGCAATCGCCGCCATGAAGGCTTCCTCCAGTGAATTCTGCTTCGGATGCAACCCTCGGAGCTTGATGTTCGTCTCCCGCGCCGCCTGCAACACAATGCACTGCGCTTCTGCTGTGGGCAATTCGATCCCCAGCGATCCCTCGGCGCGTTGGTGGATCGTCACGTTGTTCTCCTGCAACCGCTGACGAAAGTCCTCGCCGTCTCCCTCCGCCACAAACTCGACCGTGTACAACGTCGGGTGGGCACGCTTCATCTCGTCGATGTTCCCGCTGGACAAGACCTCTCCACCGCCCATGATGACGACTTGCTCGCACACGCGATCCACATCAGGCAGCAGGTGGCTCGATAACAGCACCCTGATTCCCGCCCGGCCAAGGTCCGTGATCAACGACAACATGGTCTGCCGGCCCTGCGGGTCCATCCCATTGGTCGGCTCGTCCAGAAAAAGGAGGTCCGGATCATGCACCAGCGCCTGAGCCAGCTTGAGCCGCTGCTTCATGCCTGCCGAGTACTGCTCGGCCGGACGGTATCTGGCCTCGCCCAGCTCCACATAGTCCAGCACTTCATGGGCTCGCTGCATCGCATCCTTGTAAGACATACCCGCCAACCTGCCCGTGTAGCACACATAGCCCGTTCCCGTCATGCCCGGTATCAGGCAGTCATTCTCCGGCACGAAGCCCACGCGCCGCCGGATCAGATTCTGTCGGCGGGCCGCGTCCAGGCCCAAGACCGCCGCCTTGCCGGATGTCGCCGGCGTCTGTCCCAGCAGCACGCTGATCAGCGTGCTCTTGCCCGCTCCGTTCGGGCCGAGCAATCCCACCACGGTGCCGTCGACGGACAGGGTGAGGCTGTTCAGGGCGCACACCTTGCCGTAGCGCTTGACCAGGCCGTTACACGTGAACATCTCCGCCATGATGACACTCAATGATGCGCAACGAATGGCACGGAAGGTCCGCCTGAGTGACGCCATATCCATCCATCATAAACGGCGCCGACAGTCAAGCTACACGCGATCCCGTTTGCTGTCATCTCCCGTGCCATCGCCGCGAATTGGGCAACCTTATGCGAGGGCACGTAGCCCCCCGCGGAAGCGGGAGGTTCTCGCCCGCTCGCACAAATCCATGAACCCCTCGCTCCTGCGAGGGGCTAAACGACTCCTTCTGCGAACCTAAGGCATCGCGCAGGGATAACATGACCGATTGTACCGCTTGGCTGGCCTGCTGGCTTGCCGTTTGGCGGATCAACCCTTCACGTTATCCCTGCGCGACTCCTAATCTGCGCAGCATGCACGGCATGCAACTCGCACAACATCACCGCTCGTGCGAGATTCCCATCTCGCACCAGCAACAAGAACCCCCGACCCAGCGAGCCGGCTCGTCTCGAGCCGGTATTCCTGTCGGGGGCTCTTGAGATGCCGCTGGCACGACCTCGCGCCATACGGTTAGACTCCACAAACTGAATCAACGTGTTGAGGATATCGACCGACTCCTGTGCCGACGAACCGGGCAGACGAACGACGACGAACAGAGGAACGAACAGAACTATGCACAACCGGTTACCCGATTACCTCGACATGCTTCACCAGCACCTTCGGGCGCTGGCGGGACGACGACACGCGCGGCCATATCGCATCCCGGTCGTTTGGAACTGCTGGGGTTATGCCGATGCCTGCACGGTGCAACGTGGCGAGCTTGGCGTGGATCCGTGCCGCTTCGCGCTGGCGTGTCTGGAAAACGTGATTCTGCCCGCACGGGGAAGACGGCGGCTCGCGGGCCGAAGTCTGTCGCGGTCGCGGAAGGCCAGACGACTGACGAGCCGCGGTGTGCTGGACGGAGACGTTCGCAGGCGCGGCGGCGACTGGATTCGCTCGGCGAACATCTACGGGATGCTCGTCCGAACCTCGACCGCCTGGGACCACGACGGAGACGGGTGTCTTCAATCCGACGCCTGGACCGAAACCGGCACGTTTCTAAAGTCCATTTTGCTGTTGCCGTTGCTGGCGAGAATGGGCATCAACACCATCTACCTGCTGCCGATCAGCAAGATCAGCAGCGCATTCCGAAAGGGCGAAATCGGTTGCCCCTATTCCGCAAAAAACTTCTTCGAGATCGAGCCGGCGCTGCACGACCACCTATTGGGTGACGGGCCGATCGACGTCGAGACGGAGTTCGGGGCGTTTGTCGAGTCGGCCCATGCGATGGATATGCGCGTGATGGTCGATCTCGCCCCGCGCACGGCCTCGCGAGATAACGATCTGATCCTGGATCATCCGGACTGGTTCTACTGGATCGACGCGCGCAGCGCGCGAAGCTACGGACCGCCGAACGTGGAAGGCCTTGAACCCGGCATCCCGAAACGATCACAACTGGCGGCGATCTTCAAGCGCGACGTCATTCGGTCGCATCTCGCCAAGTTCCGCCTCGCGCCCAACATCGCCGATCCCCTGCGGTGGCGGCGACTCGCGAAACGCTGTCGGGCCATGCCGAGACCGGACACGCTCCGGTCGATCGTGCGGGAGTTCGGGGTGATCACGCCGCCGGGCTTCTCGGATGTGATGAACGATCCGCAGCCGCCGTGGTCGGACGTCACGTTCCTCCGCTTGTTCCTCGACCATCCGACGGCCTCGGCGCGACATATCGAAAACGCCTCGAAGCAGCCGCCATACGTCTTCAGCGATACGATCAAGGCGAGCCGATTCCCGGGCCGCCGCCCGAATCGTCCGCTGTGGAAGTTTCTCGCCGACATCCTGCCGTTCTACCAGCAGTTCGGCGTGGACGGCGCCCGCGTCGACATGGGCCACGCGCTGCCGGCGGAATTGCAGCGCATGATCATCGAGAAACCGAAACGCAAGGATCCGGACTTCTGTTTCCTCGCCGAGGAACTGGATCACGACGGCGACCGGCCAGCACGTCGCGACGGGTACAACGCGATCATCGGCGCATCGTGGCACATGCAGCCGCGGCACCGGCAGGGCCGACTGCACGAATTCGTGCATGGTGTATTGCCTACGGCGGTGCTGCCCGCGTTTGCCGCGGCGGAGACGCCCGACACACCGCGCGCGGCCGTCCGCGATGGCGGACGCGCGTTCGTCCGGCTCGTCGCCGTGTTGAACCAATTCCTGCCGTCGGCGTTTCCATTCGTCAACAGCGGGCTGGAACTGTTCGAGCGCCAGCCGATGAACCTCGGCCTCGACATGTTGCCGCGCGGACAATTCGTGCTGCCTCGCAACGATCCCTATTATGCAAAGCTGGCCTACTTCGATCGCGTCGCGCTGCACTGGAAGAACGCCGGCGCGGCAGGCATGATCGACTTGCTCGCCCGGGCGGCAGCCATTCGCCGACGCTTCCTTGCCGACTTGACTGACCCACGTAACTACTTCACCCCGCGCATTACGATGAATGCGAAGAAGATTGTGGCGGCAGGCTGGCACGTCGACGGCGGTCGGTCGGCATTGATCGTCGTGGCGAACATCGACTTCGATCGCCGCCGGCGCTGCGTGATTGAGGCCCTCCCCCCCGCCATCCGCCGCCGTGGAATTGAGACTTCCCCCCCCCCCGCCGCCCGCCGTCGGCGATGCGTGATTGAAGCCCCCGCTGCCGCCGTCCGCCGCTGCACTTGTGACGTGCTCCTTGCCATCCATCGGAGTGCGGCATCGCCCGCCATAACCCAAGGCAAGCTGCGCGCAACACTCGAACCAGGCGACGTGCAGGTTCTCCTCCTATAGCCCCAGCCTCGGAAGGGCCAGGGCGCTTCAAAATTCCCGGCCCCGGAGGGGCCAACGCGAGTAGCCACGGGTGGAGCGAAGCGGAACCCGTGGAATGTGGGTGCTCCACCCATAGCCGCCCCATCAGAGCCGGGGCGTGTCGCCCCGAACCGGCTCGGCACGAGTTTCGTAGGGTGCGTCCCGGACGCACCACTTGTAGCACCATCCGGGACCCGCATCTCAAGAGCCCCCGACCTTGGTCGGGGGGTTGCTTACAGCAAGGGGGAGCGTACCCCCCGAGCAAGCTCGGGGGCTCTTGGAGACTGCCGGCACGGATCGTTATTATCTTTTGCAGTCGTTGCCGCCGCTGCCGGCGGCGATTCTTGGCGATTTTTTTGGTTCTTCACGGATTTCCGGGGAATATACAAAACCCAACCAGCCACGGAGTGGCGCAAGAAGAAAGCCCACGGCGCAAGCCGTGGGATCGCATCGGCATGCGCTTTGCCCAGCCCCAGCGGGGCGAAAGATACCCCTCGACCTCCTCTTTCGCCCCT
>JAUVGW010000072.1 GCA_030593565.1 Phycisphaerae bacterium
TCGCCGCGCTTCGCGTCGCCGATGACGATCAGGTCGCGGGCAACGGCCTCCTGGACCAGGTCGTAATAGCCGTCGACGCCTTCGCCGTAGTAGCGCTCGAAGTACGCTGAGTTGATCTTCACAGCCGGCACCAGCGGAGCGACGATGCGAATGACGCGACGGCTGAACTCCAGCACGGCATCAAGGGCCGCCTCGGCATCGGTCTCGTCATTCAGGTCGCGGTGTTCGGCGATCTGGGCGGGCAAATTCTCGTAGACGGGATCAATCGCGACAACGGCGGGAGCCCGTTTTGCCTCGATCGCCCGCAGCAAACGGTCAGCGAAATTCGGTAACATCGACGTCGAGTCCTTTCAGAGGTCCATAGCCTCCCGTGGGTCCACGAACCCCCCGCTTCCACGGGGGGGCTACGAGCCGGCGTGGAAGCGGGGAGTTGGGGCGACGGTGGAGCAAACCACGAACCCCTCGCTCCCGCAAGGGGCAATGTATATCGCCATCTGCGCACTACACCCACTACGCACAAAGCCCACCTGGAATCCCCGGCCTACGGGCCGCGCCCGATCGCACTTGTTCCGTGATTCTCGACGGATCGAAACCGGTGCCGCACGGGAGCCAGTCATGCCGCGGACAATTCCGGCCTATTCCTTGATGGTCGTCGTGCCGGCCTTGTCGGAGAACTTCTCACCGTGCTTGGGGTCGGGCGGATCGCAGTGCCACTCGCCGGTCTTGGCGTCGATCCACTCCTTCTTCTCGACCTTATCACCGACAAAAAGGATGTGGACGGACAGGTGGCGATCCTCCTCGTCGTACTCCCACTGGTCGTCGCCGCGAGTGACGTAGGTGTCGCCGAGCGTCTTCTCGACCTCGAGCCGCGTGGACGTGCCGATCTTGATCATGTCGTAGTGCTGCCGCGTGACGAGACTCTCCGAACAGCCGCTGGCGGCAAACAGCACGACCGCCGAAAGCGACAACAGGCCGGTTTTTAGGCGCATCTCAATATCTCCATAAAGGTGTTTCCTAACTCGACTGCAGGATCCTACACGCTCCCGCGACACCGGCCGCCAAAGCCGGTGGGGTTATCCCTGTGGCACCGGCGCCAAAGCCGGTGGGGTCACAGGCGGGACGCCTGTGCCACCCTCGTTCGTCCGTCTTCTCTATGAGCCCGACTCGGAGAGGGCTTTCAGAATCTCCGAGCGGTGGACGCGAAACTCGAATTCGTATTCATCGAACAACCGTTTACCGCCGGGCGCCTGGAAGCTGACGGCCAGGATGTACTTGCGTTGCGGCGGAATCGGGCTGCCTTCCCAGCTCAACTGAAACTCGTATGTCGTCGTGACGTGGTCCCAGAACTGCTTCTGGTCGTCGAGATCGACGACGGGCTGGCTCCAGCTTTGTAACAACTGCCCGCGGCGCTGGCCGGAAGCCGATCGGTAGGCGTACAACTCGAACATGAATTCGCCGTAGGCCTTGACGGTGTCGCCCCCACAATCCTTCGGTCGTAGCGACACACCGATACCATCGGGAATGGCGTCGTCGTCGAAGCTCTTGGGCTTGGTGAACTGGAGGATCTCGATGCTCTCGGGGCTGTAGAACTCGACCAACTGCTCGATGGTCGGCCCCTCGGCGGTCTCCCGGATTTCACCACGTTGGCAGGCCGTTGCGCACAACAGACTCCCCAATAACGAGACAGTCAGAACATACGTGAGACGGGGTTGTCGCGGCGGCATGGGATCAGTCCTTTGTACTTGCACCCGGCTCCTCCCTGCGCAGCGCGGGCATTATAGCCGCGGCCGCAGGGCCGTCAATCGCGAGAAAGGGCGGGGATCACGGCTGGTCCCCTGACACTTCCGGCGGAATTCGATGTTGGGTGCCACGGGCGGCTTGTCCGCCCGTGCGGTCTCTCTGGTGGGCGCATGGGGCATACACACTGGCAGGCAAGCTGCCAGTGGCACCCGCCTAGTTCGTCACGGACCCATCACGGCTTGGCCGACGGCGGGCCGGCGATCTGACCTGCCGCGCGATGGGCCTCGTACTGGCCGAGGAGGACCTTATCGTCGATCCGTAACCTGCACCGCCCCAGCAATTGCTCGCCCATTCGCTCCATATGCTCCGCGATCAGCCGGGCGAGGAGATTCCCGCGCAACTCGTCCTCGACATCCTCGAACGTCACATCATCGGGCGGGATGCGACGTTCGAGCTTGAGGACGTGGTAGGAGCCTTCCGCCTCGAACGGATTGGAGACCTGGCCCGGCTCGAGGGCGAAGGCAACCTCCGCGAGGATGGCCGGGACGGTGGGATCGTCGGCCGAGAAAGGCGGTAGCAGGCCGCGATGCTCCCGCGAGAGCCGATTCTGGCTGTGGTCGGCGACAAGGTTGTCGAAATCCTCCCCGCGATCGAGCCGCGCTTTGACCTGATCCCAAACACGGAGGGCCGGCAACTGAAGATGCCGAACCTCGACCTTCTCACCGTGTACGCGGTCGAATTCCCGGCGCAGCATCTCGTCGGTGGCTTCGATCCCATCTCGGGCGATCCTCCGCAGGGCGGCCTGGCGCTCCATGGCGATGTCGAGTTCCACCCGTGTGACGCCGCGAGACGCGGTCCACTCCTCAATGAGCTGCTCCCGACGGGCCGGCGTCAGATTCTCGATGTCCTTGCCGTTGAAATGCGCAGCCTGAAGCGTCAGGTCGTATTCACGATCAACATCTTCGGGCGAAACGGCAAAACCCCGCCGCTTGGCCTCCTGTAGGGCAACCTCGCGCATGATCAGTTGTTGGAGTAACGGCAAACCACGCGACTCGATCAGCATGGTCACGAAGGCTTCGTGATCAATGGACACGCCGTTGACCGCGGCGACCGCCGGCCGATCCTGGGCCGGCGGGCCATCCGATACCGCTTGGTCCGCCGAGGAGTGCTCGCTTGTCGGCGAAGCCTCGCCGATCCTCGCATCATGCCCGGCCGCGGCATCTGCCCTGTCGCGTTGGGCCAGTCGCTGACTGACCGTTGGCAGCTCGGATTTTTCGGGACGATTGCACGCGGTGATGGTGCAACCCATGAATACCGTCGCGGACACGAGGACAAGTGAAAGGTTGTTCAACAATCGCGTCATGATTCCTCCACCGGGGGTGGTGCCAATGTGGGTGGCACGGTCAAGCAACGCTTGGCCGTGTTTGGAGCCCAGCGCGGCCCGGCTGCGCCGGACCGTGCCACCCAAAAACTAGACGTTGACGGGCCACTCGTCCGTTGTTTAGCCGCGACCCATAGGGGAGCGCGGTCTCCACGCGCTCCCCTATCAGCCCGTGGCAAGAGTAATGTAGCGGCCGACTTTTGCCACGGGCTGCTATGGGTCGCGGCTAAACAGGCCGCTGGCCGCCGAAACTGTCACGTCCGCCCAAAAACTTGGCGGCAATAGGCGAACTGCGTCCTCGTTCTACTATAGTGGAGGGGGGCTTTGCGCCAAGGTGGACGACGAGCGAAGTCAGAGAAAGCAGGTCAGCGAAACGTCGAAAACCCACGGGGAATCGCGCTGCGGGGGAGCGCCGAAACATCCTGGATTGTGATGAACCGTCCGATCAGAATGGGGGGCAACCTGGCGAGGCGTGCCATGAAGCGACTTTTACTCGTACTTGTACTTGTACTCGCACTTGCAGCCGTGGTTTTCGTGCCGGTCGTTGCCGTGTCGGCTGTGGAACCGCCGACCGTACGCCCGTTCGAGAGCGACGGCGGGTTCATCTCGACGAATCCCATCGACGATCGGGTGTTGGCGGCGTTGCGCTCGCGGGGCATCGAGCCCGCGAACCTGTGTTCTGACGAGGTGTTTCTCAGACGCGTGTACCTGGATGTCATCGGTACGCTGCCCAAGCCTCCGGAGGTTCGCGCGTTTCTGAATGACCGGCATCCGAACAAGCGGACCGCGTTGATCGACACGCTGCTCGAGCGGGAGGAATTCGTCGACTACTGGTCGCTGAAGTGGGGCGACCTGCTGCGGGTCAAGGCGGAGTTTCCCATCAATCTGTGGCCCAACGCCGTGCAGGCGTATCACCGTTGGATCCGCGACTCCGTTGCGGCAAACAAGCCGTACGATCGATTCGCCCGCGAACTGTTGACGTCGAGCGGCAGCAACTTCCGCGTGCCGCCGGTCAACTTCTACCGTGCGATTCAGGGCCGGGAGCCGTCCGCCATCGCCGGGGCGGTGGCCCTGACGTTTATGGGGGTGCGACTGGAGAACTGGCCGGACGACCAACGCGCCGGCATGGAGGCGTTTTTTTCGCGCGTCGCCTACAAGAAGACCGCCGAGTGGAAGGAAGAAATCGTCTATCCGGATCCGGCACCGACGGGACCGTTGGATGTCGTTTTCCCCGACGGCGCCAAGGTGCAAATTTCGGCGGGTGAGGATCCGCGCCGAGTATTCGCCGATTGGCTGATCACGCCGGAGAACCCATGGTTCGCGTGCAACATCGTGAACCGCATCTGGACGTGGCTGTTGGGCCGTGGCATCATTCACGAGCCGGACGACATCAGACTGGACAATCGCGCGGTGAATTCCGACTTGCTGGCCTACCTGGAATCGGAGCTGGTGAAGACCGACTATGATCTGCGGCATATCTACCGCCTGATCCTCAACTCCGGCACGTATCAACAGTCCTCGATCCCGCGCAGCGATCATCCCGACGCGGAGGCGCTGTTCGCCTGCTATCCGGTGCGTCGGTTGGACGCGGAGGTGTTGATCGATGCGTTGTGCTGGATTTGCGGGCCCGGGGAAAGCTATTCGAGCGCGATTCCGGAGCCATTCACCTTCATTCCGGCGGGGCAGCGGACCATCACGTTGACGGACGGCAGCATCAGCAGTCCATTCCTGGAGATGTTCGGCCGCCCTGCCCGCGATACCGGCCTGGAAAGCGAGCGGGACAACAAATCCACCGACGCGCAGCGGCTGCACCTGCTCAATTCAACGCATATTCAAAGGAAGATCGAGAAAAGCCAGCGGCTGCGCAGGTTGGTACGGACCGCCAAGCGGGACCGACGCATGTTGATTCGCTCGGTCTATATCACGATCCTGTCGCGCGATCCAACGCAGGCCGAATTGGCCGCTGCGATGGCGTACTATAAGGCGGCGGGGCTGAACCCGAGGCAGGCCACGGGGGATCTCGCCTGGGCGTTGATCAACACCAAGGAGTTTTTATATAGGCACTAGGCTGGATGTGTCGGCCGACGATCAGAGCCGCGCCCTCAAAAATGAACAGAAACAATGATCGCCATACGCAAAGAACAGGCTGATGACGCACCGGCCATTAGGAAGCTGAATGGATCGGCGTTCGACGGGCCAGCCGAGGCGAATGTGGTCGACACCCTCCGCCGGACATGCGACGGCCTGGTGTCTCTCGTGGCCGTCGACGGTGACGAAGTTGTCGGGCACATTCTGTTCAGTCCCGCAACGGCTGGAAACGGTAATGATACGATTCAAGGCATGGGACTTGCACCGATGGCGGTCCTGCCGAATCGTCAGCGGGAGGGAATTGGCAGTGCCCTCATCGAGCACGGGCTCGCGCTCCTGCGCGAACAGGGCTGCCCGTTCGTTATCGTGTTGGGACACGCGGAATACTATCCTCGCTTCGGATTCGAACGTGCTTCACACCACGGATTGAATTGCGAGTGGGATGGGGTTCCGGATGAGGTGTTCATGGTGGCGGTGTTCGACGAGGATGCGCTCAAAGGCGCACAAGGAGTTGTGAGGTACCGAGTTGAATTCAACACTGCCATGTAGGAGCGGAGCGAAGCCGAACCGCTGAGCCGCGAGGAATCTGTCTTATGGGCAGGCGTCTGGACAATATGTTTATTACGCGTCGCGAGGCGTTGAAGCGCGGGCTTCTCGGGGCGGCCGGGCTCGTTCTTGCCGGGTCCCGAGACGTACTGGCGTGGTTCCCGGGCGAGTCGCCCCGGGCGAAGTCGGTGATTCAGATTTGGATGTGGGGCGGTCCGTCACACATCGACACCTTCGACCCCAAACCGAACGCGGGCTACGACTACTGCGGTCCGCTGAAGAAAACGATCCGCACCAACGTGGACGGGATTCAGATCGGTGAATCGCTGCCGTTGTTGGCACAGCAAGCCGACAAGTACTCCATCATCCGCAGCATGACGCACGGCGTGAACGCCCATGAAACGGCGTCGTATCTCGTGCAGACGGGACGCAAACCCGGCCGGTTGGTCTATCCCAGCATGGGGGCTGTCGTTTCGCGGTTCAAGGGATCTGACCACGGGTACAAGGGGCTGGCCCCGCCCTACATCGTATTGACCGAACCTCAGGGGCGCTTCTCGGAAGCGGGATTCCTCGGGCAGCGATACAAGCCGTTTGCCACCGGCGGCGATCCCAACAGACAACGCTTTGTCGTCGAGGGAATCGTCGCCCAGGGCATCTCCGATCAACGCCAGCGCGATCGACGCAAACTGCTCCATACACTCGATTCGCTCGGCAAAGCCATGCCGGACAATCCGCACTTTCAGAGGCTTGATCGGTGCGAGGAGAACGCCTACGGCCTGATGTTCGGAGATGCCAGAAAGCTGTTCGATCTGTCGCTGGAAGATGACAAAACCCGAGATCGTTATGGCCGCAACACATTCGGCCAATCCTGCCTGATGGCCCGCCGGCTCGTCGAAACCGGCGTGCCGTATATCACCATCAACTACAAAGGGTGGGACACGCACAAGCAGCATTTCAATATCATGCGCCGGAAGCTGCCGGAGTTGGACCGAGGCATGGCCACGCTCCTGGAAGACCTGTCGGATCGCGGCCTGCTCGACAGCACGATCGTCTGGTGGGGCGGCGAGTTCGGACGAACGCCGAAAGTGCAGTGGGAGGCGCCATGGAACGGCGGCCGGGGCCACTACGGCAAGTGCTTCTCCACCGTCGTTGCGGGTGGTGGATTCAAGGGCGGACACGTGGTCGGGGCCTCGGATGAGAGGGGCGAGGAGGTCGCAGATCGCCCCGTCTATCCGCGAGACCTGATCGGCAGCATGTACGAATTGCTCGGTATCGATCCGGATGGGCGGCTGCCGAATCCACGGGGACTGGATGTCCGAGTTCTGCCACCCGCGGAAGGTGACGAGAAAAGCGGTGGCCGCCTCAAGGAGATCATGGTGTCGTGACCGCAACTGGCAGTACCGCGCAATGTCCTTCCGTCGCCCCCGTTGGGGGCTGCGGATTGCGTGCGCCGTTGCCCCAGGGCTTGCTGCGCTTCGCCCTGGGGTTTATTCCGTCGCCGCTCCGCGGCTGGAATCAGGTTGAAAAGGCGACTTTGCGCTGTATCGCTATACTGGCAATCTCTGTTGTAATGATCGTCTGTGCCGCGGATGCGTGGGGCCAGACGAATCAGCGCCGGCCGCACATCGGCTATCTGTACCCGGCCGGCGGCCAACAAGGCTCTGTTTTTGAGATCATCGTGGGGGGGCAGTTCCTCAAAGGTGTCACCGATGTGCATGTCTCCGGGGAGGGTGTTCGCGCGTCGGTGGTTCAGCACTATCGACCACTCCGGAACTTGACCAAGGAGCAGCGCAAGGAGATTCAGCGGCGACTCAGGGAACTGGGTGAGAAACGCTGGGCCGAATTGCACAAACAGGGACTTGTCGGTCCCAAGCCTCCTTGGCCCAAGGGCGGGGGGAATGCCAGTATGGCGGACAAGGAGAACGCGGAGGAGACGGAGTCGGTTGAATTGCCGGAGCATCTGCTGCTGAGAAACCTCGAGGACAAGAGCCTCCGAGAGCTCCAGCATGTCAGGAACACGTTTTTCAAGCTCGGTAAGCGGCAACGCAACGCGCAGATTTCCGAATCCTTGTTGATTGAAGTGACTATCGATCCCGACGCGGCGATGGGCGATCGAGAACTCCGACTCGCGGGTCGCCAGGGCTTGACGAATCCCATGGTTTTTCAGGTGGGCGTGTTGCCGGAAGCCCGTGAACTGGAGTCGAACGACCCGATGGTCAACGACCCGCTGCCGAAGGAACCACCGGTTGACTTGCCCATTTTGATGAACGGACAGATCATGCCGGGGGATGTCGATCGGTTTCGCTTCAGTGCGTCGCGCGGGCAGCAGCTTGTGATCGAGGCTCAGGCTCGGCGGTTGATTCCGTATCTGGCCGATGCCGTCCCGGGCTGGTTTCAGGCCACGCTGGCCTTGTACGACGCCGAAGGCGACGAAGTGGCTTTTGCGGACGACTACCGTTTCGATCCCGATCCGGTCATCTTCTACGAGATTCCCGACGACGGTGAATACGAACTGGAAATCCGGGATTCCATCTACCGCGGCCGGGAGGATTTCGTCTACCGCGTTGCCGTGGGAGAACGGCCGTTCATCACGCGGATGTTTCCTTTGGGCGGCCGGGAGGGCGACAAGACGGTTGCCTCGATCGACGGGTGGAACCTCGGCAAGAAGCGATTGTCGTTGGATACACGGCCCGGCGCCGGGGACATCCGGCAGACGGCATTGCGTCAAGGCAAGCGCCTTTCAAACCGCGTCACCTACGCGGTGGGCACGCTGCCTGAGTGTGACGATATCGAACCCAACGACACCACGAAGAACGCTCAGCGAATTACGCTACCGCTGACCATTAACGGCCGCATCGCGCGCCCCGGTGACGTGGATGTATTCTGGTTCAAGGGCAAGGCCGGTGATGACGTTGTGGCCGAGGTGATGGGCCGTAGCTTGCGTTCTCCGCTGGACTCCCTGCTGCGGTTGATCGATGCCTCCGGGCGCGTCCTGGAGTGGAACGATGATAAGGAGGATCGGGATGGTTACTTGCACAGGGACCCAGGGCTCCTGACGCACCACGCGGATTCGTCGCTCCGCGCCGAGCTTCCGGCGGATGGGACCTGGTATGTGCAACTGTCCGATTCGCGGACGCATGGGGGCGACGCATACGGCTATCGCTTGCGCATTGGACCCCCGCGGCCCGATTTCGCACTGCGCGTGACGCCTTCCAGCGTGAACGTGCCCGTCGGACGCGCCGCGCCGATTCGCGTTCATGTATTGCGGAAAGACGGATTCGACGGCGAGATCGAACTGATATTGAAGAATGCGCCCGATGGTTTCACGCTGTCCGGCGCGCGCATCCCCGCCGGGCGAAACAGCATCCGCATGACCCTGACGGCACCACGAGAGCGGCTCAACGAGCCTGCCGCATTGACGCTCGAAGGTCGCGCCGAGATCGGCGGGAAGACGATTCGCCGCCCGGTCGTTCCCTCGGAAGACATGATGCAGGCTTTCCTTTATCGGCACTTGGTGCCGTCGCGGGAGTTCATGGTCGCGGTCACCAGAGGCAAACGCGGTGGGCGGCCCGTGGAACTGGTCGGCGACGTTCCCGTCCAAATCCCCGCCGGCGGCGCGACCGAGGTGCGGATCAGAATCCCGAAACGCCCGAAACTGCGGAAGATCGAGCTGGAACTCAGCGATCCGCCCACAGGAATGAGCCTTCAGGACGTCACCGTCGTCCCCGACGGATTGGCGTTCCAACTGAGGGTCGATGGCGACGCCCTGCAAGTCGGCTTCGCGGATAACTTGATTGTGGAGGCCTTCACCGAGGTTGTGCGGGAGGCAAAGGGCGACAAGAAGGCGAAGCGGAGACAGCGCATCTCGCTCGGCGTATTGCCGGCCATTCCATTCGAGATCGTCCCTTGACGACGGGGGGCACGGTCACGCAAAGCTTGGGCGAAATCACGCGATTCCGTTGTTTAGCCGCGACCCGCAGGGGAGCGCGCTCTCCACGCGCTCCCCTGCGGGTCGCGGCTAAACAGTGCGTTGGCCGCCGAATCTGTTATGGACACGTCATGAACCTCGTGGCACACACTCGGATGGATTCGGATAGAATATCTGGCGACGCGCTCCGCCGGTCACTCCTGGGAGAATCGCCATGCACGCGTTTCGTTCTTCTTGCTCCACCGGTCACACCTGCGTCTTGCTTGCGGTCCTGTCGATCGGCCTTGCGACGCCGGTAGTCCAGGCCAAGCCCTACGCGCCGACCGTCGGCGGTCCACATCCGCAAATCGTGCTGCCGGCTATCGACGGCGAGCGTGTGGTCGCCTTGGATAGCTACCGCGGGCAGAAGGTCCTGCTCGTTCATTTCGCATCGTGGTGAGCGGGGTGTCGGAAGAAAGTGCCGGTCTGGCACGAACAAACGAAGCAGCTTGTGGCATCCGGCAAACTCGTGGTCATCGGAATCGCCCAGGAACAACACGCCGACCGGTGTAGGCTATTCGCCCAATGGAAAGGCATCGACTGGCCGATTCTGCACGACCCGTTGAATCTCGTCGGCCTGGGTGGCGTGCCGATGCTCGTGGCGATCGATGAGCACGGGATCGTCCGCAGCACCACGCCGAATCCGGCCACCTTCGCCAAGGATTTTGCCCTGCGACAATTCCCGGCTCCGAAGGCGCCGGCAAAGAAGCGGCCGGAGACGCTGCCTGACCCACGATGGACCCGCCGCCACGCGGGTGAGGCGCGCAACTCGGCCGGTTGGCTGGCACACGGTGACGCCTTGATGTTGGCCGGGTTGCCGCCGCAGATCGACGAGGCGATTCAGGCCTATGGCCGGGCGTGCGATGCGAATCCGCGAGACGGCGTGGCGTTCTTCCGCCTGGGCGTGACACACCGGATTCGGTTCGACCGGCCCCAGCGGCAGCCGGATGACTTTCAGGCAGCGGTGGACGCTTGGCGGAAGGCGCTCGACTGCGACCCCAACGACTACATCATCCGACGACGAATCCAGCAGTACGGCCCCAGGCTGGACAGGCCGTATTCATTCTACGACTGGGTCAAAACCGCGAAGCGGGAAATCACCCAACGCGGCGACACACCTGTGGAGCTGACGTGTACACCGGTAGGCGCGGAGCTGGCCCAGCCGGCGGACAAGTTCAAGTACAGAAAGAAGGAGGGGCCGAAGGGAGACGACAGCGATAGAATCGACCGCGACAGAAAGAAGCTGGTCGAGATCACACAGGCCATCGTTCGTGGCACTGACAAGAAAAATCGAAACATCGTTCAGGTCCATTTGACGCTACGGCCCAATCCACACCTGGGTGTGCAGTGGAGCAACGAGGCCGAGCCGCTCAGGCTTTGGCTGAAGAAGCCCAAGACCGGCCGGTTGTCGAATCGGTTCGTCGAGTTCGCCCATCCGCCGGCGCCGACGACTTCTGAGGAACGCACACTGTGCTTCGAGGTCAGGCTCCCCAGCCGGCAGATGGGCTCGCTGACCGTCAAGGGCTACGTGTTGTACAACGTCTGCGAAGGCAAAGACGGCAAGTGCCGAATGCTGCGGCAGGATGTCAAGATGAAGATCAAGCTGTGACGGTGGGCATTTCAGATTGGGTGGACTGCGCCACTGAATGTAGCGTCGGCCCCCTTTGGCCGACGCATATGGGGAAAATGCTTCAGTACCTCACGTCGGCCGCAGGGGGCCGACGCTACATCTCGCGGCACTGAAGCGTTCCACCGGTTTTGTCACGGAACCGTAGGACGCGGGATGCGCGAGCCGCCGGGATGTGGTATGCCACCCGTCATGGGCACGGACGCCACAACTCGGGCACAGGAATCATAGGACCCGAGCAGGTTGCCGCCCTATCACAGTGAACGACTCGCTCGTCTTCGCATCGACGGCATTGGCATTCTGGCGCGGGTGGCCGTCCTCAAACGACGGCACGACCGTCTCGCCGAATGGGAAGCCAACTGCGGTTGTCTTCCCCGAGCCGGCAGAAGGAGGATTGGCACACCGTTGCTTCGGAACAGTGCTGCTTCCCCTGCAGGATGTGTCGGATAGGCGCGAAACGAGTGCCCCCGTCGGCTCGCTTAGATCAGCGAGGTCGGCGAGGGCACTGGCAGGTAACCGCAGAAAGGGATGCAGCCTCAAGTCAACAACGGTGTCATTCCAAGATGTCCGCGATCCTGTGGGTCAACGTTTCTTCAGAATCGTCTTCGAATCACTGGGCTGGCGAAGGCTCCGATCACGGCATAGGTCGCACGTGGTGTCTGGGCCGAGCCAGATGCCCCAAGCGTCCCAGCAGGCGAATTCGTCAAGAATCTCGCACGTGCCATCGTCGAAGCAGCAGGCACCATCTTCGACGGGCGGTGCTTCACACAGGTCACAGGTGGTATCCGGGCCGAGTCAGAAGCCCCACGCATCCCAGCAGGCGAATTCGTCGAGGATCTCGCACGTGCCATCGTCGAAGCAGCAAGCGCCGTCTTCCATCGGCGGTACTTCTTTGCACATGTCGCAGGTGGTGTCCGGACCGAGCCAAATCCCCCAGGCGCCGGGATCGCCGAAGCACTCGCGCGGGGTCAGGATTTCGCACGTGCCATCCATGAAACAGCACGCGCCCGTCTCGTCTCCTGAGCAAAAAGCCGTGACAGGTAGCGCCGCCTTGGACGCCCCGGGGTCTGCCATGGCCGAGTTCGTACATAGAAGTACGCAACTCAAAACACACAATGCCGTCTTCCAATACATGTGAACAACCTCCTCAGGGTAAAAAAGTAACGCTCGCACTGAATCTCATTAGCACGCCCGGGCACACGCCGGGCGCGAGTCACTTGTCGCTTCGCGGGCCATTCCACATCGTGATTCGAGGGGATGCGCCTTTCTCCTCCTCGGACGCCACAGGGGTCAGACGCTCTGGCCTCTACTTGGATATAGACGAGCTTCGCGCGTGGTTTGCGCAAGAGGCACGTTTTTTCGGATTCTGTCGCGTGACCGGCGATAACCTGATCAAGCCGAGCAGACTGGTTTGCCTATAACGACGCAACCTGCAAGAATGATGTGAGATGCGCGAGGATGAGAGAACACACCCCAGTTTCCTGCTGCGACTTCGCGATCACGAAGACAGAGTGAGTTGGCAGGACTTTGACCAGCGATACGGGCACATGCTGTACCGGTACGCCTGAGCCCGAGGTGCGGGTCATGCCGACGCCGAAGACATCGTGCAGGAAGTCCAGATGCAGTTCTTCAAGGCGATCGACGGCTTCCAGTATGATGCCCGTAAGGGCAGATTCCGTGCGTACTTGCGGTCGGCGGCCTTACACGCCATGAGTCGCCGGGCCGAGCGTGCATCGCGGCAGTTGGGGGAGTTCAACCCCGCGGGCCTGGACGCGGCCGCCGCCGAGCGTGGTGCGCGGGAAGATGATCGCTGGGAATTCGAGTGGCGTCTGCACATGTTGCGGCGGGCGGTTCAATCGATCGCCGGCGAGTTCGATCCTACCGTCCTCAAGGCGTTTGAGATGCACGCCTTGGCAGGCCGTTCCGCCGATGAAACCGGGGAGGAACTGGGGCTGAGCAAGTGGGGCGTTTATCGGATACTATGTCTCCATCAAACGACGTGTTTTCCCCCTTGTGTCGGCAGCATGTGTTCTCGGCCTTGACAAACACTGAGTGCGCGGTAAAATAAGATGTGGAGTCCGATAGCAGTTGGGGCGCTGCTGGGTAAAGGAGGTATTCATGGGACTGATTCAGCGTTGCACGATCGTAAGCGCGGCGGCCGTGGTAGTAGCCGCAGGGCTCTCCGCGCCAGCATCCGCCTATCCCGGCGAGTGGGATAACCTGATGCGTGACGGCGGCGTGGTGGTGGATCATCAGCCGCGGCTAGGCGGGGGGACAGCCGCGGATACCGCTTTCTACGATCCGTACGGTTACGAGGTCTGGCAGCAGTTGGCGGATGACATTCTGCTCGCCGAGGCCGCGATGATCCGGCGCATCGTCTGGTGGGGCTTTTATCACCTCAACGATCCGCCGCCGGCGGTCGAGACGATGCGGATTCGCTTCTACGACGCGCGGCCGGGCGACGGCCTGCCCGGCGCGATCCTGTACGAAGAGAGCTTCCTCAACCCGTCGCGCACGGCGACCGGGGAGACCGTCTTGGCGGATGGCTTGCCAGACGAGTACATCTTCGAGGTCGACTTGACAACGCCCCTCACGCTGGTGGCCGGGACGCCGTATTGGTTCGAGGCCCTCCAGATTGGCGATGTGGACAGCACGTTTCTCCTGGAGTACTCGGAGACCGATCTAACGGGAATCGCTTTTGTGAACAACATCGTTGCGGATTGGCAGTCCGCCCTCACCGTTGACTTGGCATTCCAACTTTCGACGGCTCCGGAGCCGTCTAGCATTCTGATGTTCGTTTTCCTGTTTGGTGTGTTGGGGCGTAGAGAAAGGAGGTGTCGGGGGTTTGGCCAAAGATAGAATCGAAGCACCGTAGAACTGTCGAATTGATTGATTGTTGTAGTTTTTCTAACCTTTTAACAACCCATTCCTGACAGACAAGGAGATTTCACATGTTGTATCTTCAGTGCTACCGGTGCGCGCCCATCGCGCGGGTGGTCGCGTGCTTCACCATCAGTCTGTGTCTCGCCCTGTCCGCATCGGCGTCCTTCGCGGACGACCCCTGCCCCTCGCCGCCGACGGCCATTGTCGAGGGCGTCGTGGATCCGGACGGCCTCAATAGCACCATCGCGATGCGTGCGTGCGGCGAGTTTATCGTCGCCTGGGAAGAGGAGAGGCCGGAGCCGGGCTATCCCTACCACCAAAGAAAAGACGTCTTCGTGCAACGCTATGACGCCGACGGCACGCTGAACGGTACGTCCGCGATCGTCTCTGACGTGAATCAATTCGAATACAGGCACTACGATCCGTCGATCGCGATCAGCGCTGCCGGCAAGGTTCGTGTGGGATGGATAGCCAAGAAGCCGGTCGGTTGCCTCATTGATTGCTACCCGGAGCTCCTGATCGAGGACTTCGACTTCGACCCGTTCGACGTCGAGCCGAAGTCGTGCTACTGGATTTGGAGGGATTCCGAGCCGTCGGTGGCAATCGTGGACGACGAGAGCCCAGACGACTATGCCGCCGCGGTGGTGTGGTCGAATACGCTTCGCTATGCCACCGACGGCGATGGGCTGGTCTATCGTCTGACGGGAGATCCCATCGAGCGAATCCTGGACTGCCCGTCCTACTGCGTTGACCGGCTCACCCAATGGCAGCCCTGTATCTCGATGCGCGAGTCCGACGGGGCGTATGCCATCGTCTGGGCGGACGCCGAAGTGGATTTGCAGCTTCCGCCGTTCAACATCGCGATTCAGATCTACGACGCCAGCGGCACGCTCCTGGATGAGCTTGTCGGCCCGACAGACGGGGAGTGGGTCAACGAACCCGCTCACGAGGCCGGAGACAGCATTCAAAAATCGCCCGCCGTGTCGTTCGACGATGACGGCAATCTCGTGGTCTGCTGGGTGGGCTTTCCTCTGCCGGGCTGTTCCTCCGGTGGCTTCCGCATCTTTGCCCGCCGGCTCAAGTTCGAAAGCGGCCAACTGCGAGATCCGGACCCGGCGCAGGGAGAGGGCCGGGCCGGGATGTTCATGGTCGACAGTGATCCTGACACCGGGATCGACCCTTATGACGCGTATCCGACCGTGGCGATCAATGTACACGCGGACCCGGCCGACCCGTCCACCGATCGGGGTGCCTTCATCATTGCGTGGAACGCCGACAACAACATCAACGGGCACGCCGAAATCCGAGGCCAGTATTTCCTTGGCGACGGCCAGCCGAAGGCCGGAGAAGTCCGCTTGAACCAGGCAGACGGCGCGGACAACGTCGCACGACTCGCCAGGAGCGGGGCGCACACGCTTGCCTACGGCCCCGACGAACAGGTTGCCTTGACCTGGACAGAAGGCTCCGACGGAGGAACGGGCGTGGAGGGCGTGTATGTGACACTGCTGCCCTGGAACTACTGGAAGAACGGCGTCCCTGACTGTGACATTTGCCAGTCGGACCCTTCATTCTGTATGCCGTGCATCAAGGCCGATGTGAACGGGGACTGTGCCGCCGACGGTCTGGACGTCGAGCCCTTCGTCGAGCTGCTGCTATCGGCCGATATGACATGCTTTGATGTCGTCGACCTTTGCCCGGCCGACACGGACAACGATGGTGATATTGATGTGGATGATATCCCGTGCTTCGTGCTGGCGCTGCTCGGCGAGCCGTGCGGTGGGGACAGGGGCCTCAGTGACTGCAACGACAACGGCATCCCCGACGCCAACGACATCGCCTACGGCACGAGCGAGGATTGTAACGAGAACTACATTCCCGACGAGTGCGACATCGACCCGACCGACCCTGACGGCAACGGTGAAACAAGCAATGACCTGAACGCCAACACCATTCCCGACGAGTGTGAACCCGACTGCAACGAGAACGGCGTGCCCGACGACAAGGACATCGCCGACGAGACGAGCACCGATGTCAACAGCAACGGCATCCCCGACGAGTGTGACCCCGACTGCAATGACAACGACGTGCCGGATGACTGGGACATCTCGCAGGAAACGAGCGCAGACTGCAACGAGAACGGCACGCCCGACGAGTGTGAACCCGACTGCAACAACAATGGGGTCCCGGACGACTGCGACCTCGACCCGACCGACCCTGACGGCGACGAGTTTGTCAGCGAAGACTGCAACGAGAACAACTACCCCGACGAGTGTGACCTGACCTTGCCGCCGGGATTCGGCAGCCTCGACTGCAACGCAAACGACATCCCCGACGAGTGCGACCTGGCTGACTGCGAAGGCGAGGCGTGGTGCGACGACTGCAACGAAAACGGCTTTTTAGACGTGTGCGACATCGCCGCCGAGATCAGCGACGACGAAAACGAAAACGGCATCCCCGACGAATGCGAAGGCGAAGGCTTGATGGGTGGCGGTGGTGCACCGATGGGCGCGCCTTCCAGCGGTCCAACATTCGGCCCGGTCGACGACGACTCGGATGCCTGGGCGGCATTCTTCGAGTGGTCGATGGATCAATCCTGGGGTTCTGACGCGGACATGAGCGGCGCGGCACAGTTCCAGATGATGGTCAACAAACTCGACGAACTCGGCCTGCCGTTGGCCGACCCGTGGTACATGATCAGCACAACACCTGAGTCATAAACCAACAACCTGGAGGTGAACGTCCTGAACGGGGGTGGGGCTGGATTCGTCCGGCCTCACCCCGCTAACGACCTGCGAGCGGTGCGAGAATCTCGCCGGCGGCGAAGGAGCCTGCTGCTTCGAGGACGGCACGTGCGAAATCCTGGACGAACTCGCGTGCTGGAGTGCCTGGGGCTTCTGGATGGGCTCGGAGACTACGTGCGAGATGTGCGAGGAGCAGGGCACAGCGATGATCGTGCTGCTCTATGCCTCGCGTGGGGAGTTGGGATTGATGCAGGCGGACGACATTGACGCGATGATTGTCTTCGATGCGGATGAGGACGGGTGGTTTGGCGGAGAGGACCTGGTCTTGTTCTCGCTCGCGCCAGGCTCGCCGTCGCTGAGCATGATTCCGGGGGTCAGTGCCGAGGGTGCGGCGGCCGACGTGTTTGTCGTTAGCCCGAGTTCTCCCCCGGCCGTCTTCGCCTCGGCGGAGGAGCTTGGGCTTGGTGCCCCGACCGACAACATCGACGCCCTGGACCTGCACATCTACGTTGAGAAGTCCAGGCAGGCTGTACAGCATGGCATTCGCTCGTTCCTGCCGGGCGATATGAACTCGGATGGCAACATTAGCACGGCTGACATCACGCCGTTCGTCGCAGCGCTTTGCGGGCACGGCTCGTTCGCGGACGTGTGTCCAAAAGGTGACCTGAACAGCGCCGACTGCAACCGCGACGGTAACGTCAACGGTGCCGACATAGACGCGTTTATCGAGCTGCTGGTCGGGGGCCGGACGTCTAGCCCAAGTTTAGACCAGTAGGTCGGGTCCGCAGACCCGACAACTCATGAACACATCACCCACGCGTGTGTCGGGTCTGCTGCCCCGACCTACGCAACTGAACATCATGGAGGCTCTGCACAGCGACCCGAGATGTCCGAAGTTCCGCCCGTGCCCGCTGATTCGGAAGCTGGTTGACGCCGGTCGCCTGGGTCGGAAATCCGGTCAGGGCTTCCACGACTACCGCAAGTAGTGGTGGGTGCGAGAACGGATTCACGCACCAGCGTGTTTAGCCGCGACCCGCAGGGGAGCGCGTGGAGGGCGCGCTCCCCTGCGAGTCGCGGCCAAACGACGGGATCGGTGGGTTTCGGCTGTGGGGATCGCCGAAGCGTTGATCCCCATGGGCCGCCTGAACTGTCATGGACCCACGCCGGCCGGCTCTGTCTGGGTACTGGTACAACTTTGATCGGCGGGTGCCACTGGCAGCTTGCCGCCAGTGCCGGCACGGGCGGTCAAGCCGCCCGCGGCACCCAAAGGTG
>JAUVGW010000067.1 GCA_030593565.1 Phycisphaerae bacterium
CGTCGTGAGAACGAGATGTCCCGTCGTGGCGGCCTGCATAGCCATTTTGGCCGTCTCCGTGTCGCGTATCTCGCCGACGAGGATGACGTCGGGATCCTGGCGGAGGACCGATGACAGAACGGAGGCGAACGTCAGGTCATGGGTCGGATCGATCGATATCTGCGTCGTGTTGGCGAGTTCGTATTCGACGGGGTCCTCGATCGTGACGATATTTCTGGATTCGGCGTCGATGGCCTGTAGCGCCGTGTAGAGGGTCGTCGTCTTGCCGCTGCCGGTCGGCCCAGCGAGGATGATCATGCCCGCGTCATGACGACAGGTGCGTGTGAGCTCGGCGACGGCATCGAGTTCCATGCCGAGATTCTCGAACTGGCTCGGCACCGTGGCCTTGTCGAGGAAGCGCAGGGCGAGCTTCTGTCCATGCACGGTGGGCGTCATGTTGACGCGAAAGTCCACACGGCGGTCGGGAAGTTCGACGGCGAAGTTGCCTTCCTGCACGACGCTCCGCTTGGCGATGTCGATCTCACAGAGAACCTTGATGACATTGAGGATGCCGATGCCCATTTTTTCGGGGACTTCGCCCACTGAGTGGAGGATCCCGTCGATGCGAAATCGAATGCCATAGACGTCGGCCTTCGGCTCGATGTGCAAGTCTGTGGAGCGCGTCCGAAAACTGGCGAGCAGGAGTTGCAGGAGGGCCTGCAGGGCTTCGGCGGGCTTCGATCGCCCCTCCTTCGCGGCGACGACAGGCTTCGACTTTCGGTTGAGCAGCCTGATATCGCGATCGACCAGCGGTGCGCCATCCGGAACCGGGACATTGACGCACGCTTCGAGCAACGGCCCCAACTGCTTCGATAGGGGGCCGCTGATCATCGCGCGAGCCTTGAGGGCTGTGGCGATCTTGTTGGGGCCGCCGGATGGGGGAGGCAGTTCCTCCCCGTCTTCGTGGATGATCTGAGCAGTCGGGAGCTTCTTCCGGGGCTTGTTCCTGACGCGAGGCGTCTTGCCGACCCTGATCGGCTTGTCGGCTTCGTCGACCTCGTCCGGGATCAGACGGATGAAGGTCTTTCCGATGCGGAGTGCCTGGCCAAACGCCAGCTCGCCTTCAAGAACACGGTTCTCACCCATCCACGTGCCGTTGTGGCTATCGAGGTCCTTGAAGAAAAAGACGCCATCCTTCTCCTCGACGACGCAATGTCGGCGGGAGGCAACAGCCTCGGCCAGGACGACGTCGTTGGCCTGCGCGCGTCCGACGCTCATTGAGGGGCCCTTGAAGGAGACAATCGTCTTCTTTCCTTGTGAGGTAATCTCGAGTTTGGGCATGGATAGTGCTCGCCTTAGTCCGGGGTGCTGTCCGCCGGCTCGTCCCGACGCCGAGCCCGTGGCGGGATCAGTCGAGCCCCATTGTAGCAAAGAAGCCGCCATGGGCCAATACGGTCTTTCTGTTGAGCAGTGCCCAGGCCATGTATAATTGCGGTATGTCGCGGGAGCGCGGGGAGTCATTTTCGATTGAGGCCGTCGGGGCGGTGATTCGGGGTACGCGCTTCGGCCGAGGGCCGACGGTCGTGTTGCTGCACGGCGGGCCGGGGTGCTACGACTATTTCTCGGGGACGGCGCTGGTGGCGTGGCTGGCGGAATCACATTCCGTGTGGTGCTACGACCAGCGCGGCTGCTGCGTATCCGAGTCGACTGGGCCATACACCATGGCGGCGAACGTCGAGGACCTGGAAGCGCTACGCCGTCACATCGGCGACGAGCGTATGATACTGCTGGGACATTCGGCGGGAGCGGTTCTGGGAGCGCACTACACGGCCGAGCATGGTTCGCGCGTCGAAAAGCTGATCCTGGTAGGTCCGGCCGGGGCGAGACCGGGTTGGCATGTGGGGTTCGACCAGACCTTGCGGAAACGGCAGACAACCGATCAGCGCGCGGCATTGTTGAAGATCGACCGCTTGCTCCTCGCCACCCGGGATCGGTCGGCACGGTCGGAATTGTATCGGCGACGGTTCAACGTCATGTTGCCAAGCTACGTCGATCCGCGGCATCGCGAGCTTGCGCCGAAGATGGCCCATTATCATCGCGATGTCAACGTGGGCGTGGGCGCATCGATACTGGCCCTGCACCGCAAGGGCACATGGGAGGCCGGGCTGCGAACCTACGACCGGCCGGCGGCCGTCATCCACGGACGGAGCGATCCGATCCCGTGGCATGTCGTGCACGATTGGTGTGAGTTGCTGCCGCAGTCGGTTGTTTATTCGGTGGAACACTGCGGGCATTTTCCGTGGCTGGAGGAGCCCGAGGCGTTTCGAGGGGCTCTGTTTGCGTTTCTGGGCGGATCGGGATAAAACTTGCATTTGGTGACTACACCTGCCAGCGAGCCGGGCGGTCCTCCGCGCGGTGCCGGGTCGAGGACGACCCGGCTCGCTGGATTGGGACGAGATAGGAATCTCGTCCCAGCTAGCTCGAATAGGAGTGCTGGTCTGATGGACGAGAAACGATTGGGGTTGCTGAAGACGGCGATGGGCAAGGCGGGGCTGGACGCGGTGTTCGTGTCGAACCCGAAGAACGTAAAATACCTGACGGGCTTCAAGACGATGATGCCCGGCGAGGTACAGGCGTTTGGTGATCCCGAGGGCTTCGCGCTGGTGCATTCGGAGCGTTGTGATTTCCTGTGTGACGGCCGCTACATCGACGGGGCGCGGCAATTGTCGGGCGTGACGGCCCAGCAGCTCGAGCCGCCCGTCACGGCCGAAACGGTCGCGACGAAAATGAAGGAGTTGCTGCCGTCCGGCACGAAGACGGTGGGCTTCGAACAGGACGCGCTGCTGTACATCGACGGCATCGGACTGACGGAGCACTTGGCCGGCATGTCGTTGAAGCCTGCGGAGGATCTGTTCAGCGATCTTCGCTTGTGCAAGTCGCCCGATGAAATCGAGTTGATCCGCCAAGCACAGAATATCACCTGCGATGCTTTCGACCACATTGCGAAGGTCATCCGAGTCGGCATGACCGAACGCGAAGTGGCCCTTGAGATCGACAGCTACTTGCGATCGCACGGTGAGGGGTGCTCGTTTGATACGATCGCGGCATTCGGCGAAACGGGCTGCCACCCGCATTACATTCCGGACCCGGAGCGGAAGCTCGAGAAGGGCCAACTCGTATTGTTGGACTTCGGGGCGATCCACAAGGGCTACGCCGGCGACATGACGCGAATGATCTGCATGGGGAAGGCCGACGAGCGAATGCGCGAGGTCTACAGCATCGTGCAGGAGGCGCAGCTTGCGGGCCTGTCGGCGATCAAGCCCGGCGTGGCCGCACAGGACATCGATATGGCCGTTCGCAAGGTCTACGAAAAGCACGGCTGTTTGGACCGGTTCCTGCACGGCACGGGCCACGGCGTGGGGCTTGCGGTCCACGAGCCGCCGCGAATCCGGCAGGGCTTCGATACCGAGATCAAGCCTGGAATGGTGTTCACGGTCGAGCCCGGATTGTATTACGTTGATTGGGGCGGTATCCGCATCGAAGACATGATTGCGGTCACGGAAACGGGCTATGACAATCTGACGAGGTCGTCCAAGGATTTGTTGGAGTTGGATGTCTAGTGGTCCGTGGCGCGTGGTTTGAGGGATCAGAGTGAGCCGGGCCGTCCTCGGCCCCGGTCGGCGCAGTGTAGCGTTCGAATGAGACTGAAGGGGACCATGGTGATGAAGCGTAGGGCTGTGTTGTTAGGTTTGTTGGCATCTGGCTTGGCGGGCGGCTGCGCCAACGAGGCGGGCGTCGCACAGTCCGGCCAGGGAGCGCCCGTCAAGGAAATCAAGACTGCGGCCGCGTTGAAAGGCGAACTGGCGATCGGGGGTGTGCTGTTGATTCACGCCTTCGACGCGGAGAACTACGCGCAGGGGCATATTCAAGGCGCGGTCAACGTAGACTACGAGAAGATGACGCCCGCAATGCTGCCGGCGGACAAGGAAAAGCCGCTGGTATTCTACTGTATCGGCGGGCATTGTCCGGTCGGGCGGCTGGCGGCGCAGAAGGCGGCGGGTTGGGGATACAGGAATTCGCGCGTGTATAGCGGCGGTATGGATGACTGGCGAGCCATGGGCAACAAGCTCGTGACGGGAGACAAGTAAGGCGGATTCGCCGTGGGGCGCGTGAAGCAGACCGCGGCCATGCCACCCCGTGTGAACGCTAAACACGTGCCAAGCTATTGCTTGACCGTGCTGCCGGGCCGAGGACCGACCACGCGAGTTGCTCGGGTGGCGCGAGGCCCGGTGGGGTTGTTTTGCTGGTTTCGCCGAGGCAGGCGAGGATTCGCCGGTCTTCCTTGCGGTGGAAGATGTTGGGCTCGTTCATTTCATGCCAGGTGTCGTTGATTTGCTCGATGATGTCGGAGTCTTCTCCGTCTCGAGCCTTGAGGCACGCGAACGTGAGAAGGGCGGCCGTTTCCAGGTTGCAGTCGGCGTGATGTGCGATGCCGAAGGCTCGGGCAGCCTGTTTGGGATGCGAGAGGCGAAGGTGGGCGCAGCCAATGAGGTACCAGGCGGGACCGTTGGTGTGACCGTCGACGGCCAGTGCGGTTAAGGCATCCAGGCGTTCCTCGTCGGGTGTGTCCCGCCAGAGGCGCGTGGCCAGATCGTATTCCCGTCGTCGTCGGCGCGCGTCGAGAAAAGCCGTAGCGCCGGCTGCGAGAATGAGAGTCGCGACAACAAGGACGAGGATCCAAATCCACACGGCGGGCGTTTGTACAGTTCGCACCGGCCGGTGTCAAACAGGGTGGAAGGCTGATGAGTGACGCATCAAAACCGTTGGTCGGCGTGATCATGGGCAGCAAATCGGACTGGGAGACGATGCGCGAAATCGTCACCGTCCTGAAGGGCTTCGACGTGGCGCATGAATGCCGCGTCTTGTCGGCGCACCGCACACCCGCCGAGACGGCGGAATACGTGTCTTCGGCAGCCAATCGAGGCATCGAAGTCCTGATCGCCGGTGCCGGCGGCGCGGCGCACCTGGCGGGCGTTGCGGCATCACACACCTTGCTGCCTGTCATTGGTGTGCCTGTGGAAAGCCAGTCGCTACGGGGGATGGACTCGTTGCTATCCACCGTCCAGATGCCGGGAGGGATTCCGGTGGCGACGATGGCGATCGGACGCCCAGGCGCTAAGAACGCTGCGCTGTTCGCCACGGCCATCCTGGCCGGCCACCGGCCGGACTTGCGTGAGAAGCTCCGCCGATATCGCCGGGATCAGGCCGACAAGGTTATCAGTACACAGCTCTCCTGACTGCCGAATCGGCCGCCGATCGCACCTTTCCGGCACCCGAAATGCGAGCGGCATTGTCGCTGTTCTGTACGGACGCCTGGAGGCAGTCCGGCCCGAGGTGCTATCGGACAGGCAACAGCGCGGCCTCGCGCTCTCGATCACAAGTCAACAGAGGACTCCCGCGCGTCGATGATATTACGTGGGGCTGTAGACCATCCAAGGTTGGTGGTGGGGTGGGGGATGCGCCGGCGGCGTCCAGCGCGCTGACGAGCCAACCGGAGCGGCGATGAATCCAACGCGTCATCCGCCGTCCAAGGGAAAGGAGATGCAGAAATGGGTGAGACCGACGCCAGCACGAAACCAGTGATCAGCGAGTTTTGTGACGACGCCGACATGGTGGAACTCGTCGAGATGTTCGTCAACGAACTGCCGGACAAGGCCGCCGCGATGGAGAAGGCGCTTGTCGATCGGAATTTGGAGGAGCTTCGCCGGCTTTCGCACCAACTGAAGGGGGCGGCGGGCGGCTACGGGTTCCCGACGATCACGGACGCGGCGAAAGTCGTGGAGGCGGATGCACAGGTTGAGGACGCGTTGGAGAGGCTTGCCCAAGAGGTGAAGGAACTTGTCTCGCTATGTGGGCGGGCGCGGGCGACCTCGTCATAGGAATGGCGTGCCATGAGCGATCAAAAGGAAAAAATCCTGATCGTCGACGATGATCCGATGATGTTGCGGTTGTTCGAGAAGTACCTCGAAGGTGCCGGGCACCAGGTGCTTCAAGCAACGAACGGGCAGGAAGCCCTTCGCGTCATGATGGCGGAGGAACCGCGGATCGTCATAACCGATTGGATGATGCCGGAGATGGACGGCATCGAGTTGACTCGGGCGTTACGGCAGCACGAAGGCATCCGTTTCGTGTATATCATCATTGTGACGGCCAATTCGGGTTTGGACCGCGTGGATGAGGCGTACGCGGCCGGCGTGGACGACTATCTGTCCAAGCCCGCGGGACGCCCTGAACTGTTGGCGCGCGTTCGGACTGCCCGACACATCGTTCGCATTGAGTCGGATCTTGCCAAACGTATGCGCGAGATCCATCGCCTGAACGCTGAGATGGCGATCGCCAACGAGAAACTCGGGCTGGCCAACGACAAACTGAAGCGGATGGCCACAACGGACGAGTTGACCGGGCTGCTCAACCGCCGCGAGACGATGAACCAGATCAACGCCCTGTGGAGTACGTTCGATCGTCACGAACATCCGTTTTCTTGTATCGCAATGGATATCGATCATTTCAAGAAATTCAACGACACGTACGGTCATGCCGCAGGAGATGCGGTGCTACACGAGACCGCCGCCGTGCTGTGCTCGAATACCCGGACCACCGACCTTGTGTGCCGGATAGGGGGAGAGGAATTCCTGGTTCTTTGCCCCAACGTGGGCCTTAATGGCGCGGGCGTGTGCGCCGAGAACATGAGAGCAGCAATAGAGCAACACGACTTCTGTTACGAGGGGAGCCACCTGAACGTGACGATCAGCCTGGGTGTCGCCGAGGTCCACCCTGCGTTAAAGGGGTCGGATGAATTATTGAAACTCGCCGATGACGCCATGTACGCGTCGAAGCAGGCCGGCCGAAATCGAGTGACAATGGCTGAGGAGGCGGTTGCTTCCGCAGAAAAAAGACGTCTTCGTATGTCCAATCCCGCGGCGACGAATGTCGACGTCCCCTCGATTCGTCATATACCCCGTTGAGAGAGCCTTTTGACGCGGGCGAAAACCGCTCCCCCGTCCCGTTGTACATCGGGGCGGCTCCCATCTGGTCTGCCGGCCTTCAGGCACGTT
The DNA here is from genome assembly GCA_030593565.1 of Phycisphaerae bacterium. Taxonomy (GTDB): domain Bacteria; phylum Planctomycetota; class Phycisphaerae; order UBA1845; family UTPLA1; genus JAFGQA01. The sequence goes on from JAUVGW010000067.1 coordinate 7,095, forward strand.
CTGAGCAGGCCCGGCATCTGAAAGGCCGTCACACTGAGACGAACGGTGTCACGGTTGCCACCGATCGACTGATCGATCAGAGTACCTTCATGCAACGGACCTATACAGATCTTGTGGAGCGTATCAGACCCGATGGCGATCGAACGCAGCGGATGCAGGCGTTCGTGGACGTGGTTTGGGATGCGATGCACGATGCCGGCGTGTCCTGGATCGGATTCTACTTGAGCAACGGCGATTCGGAATTGGTCCTCGGCCCGAGGCGGGACAAACCGGCGTGTTCCCCGATCGGCCTGCACGGAGCGTGTGGACAGGCCTTCACGAGTGTCCAGACGCTTGTTGTCCGCGACGTCGCGGAACTGGGCGAAGGCTACATCGCCTGTGATCAGCGAGACCGATCGGAATTGGTCATTCCTCTATTCGATGAAACCGGCCGATGTTGGGGCGTGCTCGACCTCGACAGCCACGATGTCAGCGCTTTCGACGAGGCCGACGCGACAGGCATGACCGAGCTACTCAGCTTGGCGAAACTGACGACATAGGATTCTGTCGCCCCCCAATGGACGCGCTCGCGTGCCACTGCGTCAAGCAGTGCGGTTCTGCGTACACGATGATTTCTTTTGCGGCACTGCGGAAGCATGGGTGCCCGTCCTGGTCCCCATATAACCCGTCAAAACGATCTTGTGGGGCGCCGGGTGACTGCGTGGCGTAGGATTGGCATCACCACTTCAACCCGTTTGAACCAGTTCATCTCGTACCGCCTCGAAGGTGGCGTGGGTCCTGACGTCGAACAGGACGAACACAACCCGGTCAATCTCGTTGCATCGGCGCAGGAAATCGGCCGTCGTCCCCAGCGCAATCCGCGCCGCCTCGGCGAGCGGATAGCCGTATACGCCGCAACTGATCGCCGGAATCGCAAGCGTGCGTATGTCGTTCTCGACCGCTAGCTCCAGACTACGTGTGTGGCAGGCGTCGAGCGATTCCGGTTCGCCGCTGTGGCCGTCGCGATAGACGGGGCCGACCGTGTGGATAACATACTTGGAGGGCAGGTCATAGGCCGCCGTGATCCTGGCCTCCCCGCACGGACAGCCGCCCAGCGTGCGACACTCCGCGACCAACCGCGGGCCGGCGGCGCGATGGATGGCCCCGTCCACACCTCCGCCGCCAAGGAGAGAAGAATTGGCCGCGTTGACGATGGCGTCGCCGCCGAATTGGGTGATGTCCCCCTCGATCAGCTCAATGCGGTCCCACGGTGGGGGACATCCAACTGCGTCGGTCATGACATCACCCTACACGTCTGGTACTCAGAATCTCGGTGGGCCACGAGGTAAACGGTAAAGTTCGCAAAGCAGATTGTGGCACCGGCGTCTCGCCGGTATGCACACCGGCGAGACGCCGGTGCCACAAGGCCTTCGAATCAAAGGCGGGGCGCCTATGCCACAGTTTGGCCACGGCTGGAGAACGCACTGTACCACAGTCTGGCCGCAGCCCAAGGCTGCGCCAAGTCTACGGAATTGCGCGAAGGCTAGTGTGCCGCCACTCGAAAACGTGTGGGTAGTAGCATCGGCCCCCAGCGGCCGACGTATGCGAGGAGGAACCCCTCCACAGTTTACGTCGGCCACGGGGGGCCGACGCTACCCGCAGATTCATGTGTGGCAGTGCTCTACGGGATCAAGAACGCGTCGCTTTTCAGGCTAGGTCTTTCCATGCCGGTATACCGTTCCACACCGAAGACGCGGTAGATGTCATCCTTCTCGACGCCGACATGAGGATTCTTGAAAAAGCGAACGCTGAGGTTGACGCGTAGGACGTTCTGGCCGCGTGATTTGCCGTGGCTGTCTGAGTTGATCGAGACCCGAGACAGCGGAATGAGGCGGCGTTGCTGATCCACGAGGGGCGTCGGGTCCGAGGCGAGCGGCGTCTCCGCGAGGAGTTCCTGCTGACGCCACGGCCTCGTGATGAAGTGCGTCGAGTAACTATTGTTCCGGGGGTCGGGGAAGTCATCGAAATCCTGGGGCGCGATCGTGCTGAGCCGGATGTCGCCCTCGCGGGCTTCGCAATTGAATTTCTCGGGTGTGACATATCGGCCTCGTACGAGCCGCCAGACGTTTTGGGAGTTGCGGGCACGAGGCACACCGGCGTTCATGGGGGAACTCCACGCGGCACCCGGCGGCACGGCGGTGACGAACGGAAGATAGCGATTGTTATTCTCTGCGTAGGATGCGTAGGCGTTGCCGATCATACGTAGGTTGTTGGCGCAGGCCGCGCGTTGGGCAGCCATCCGCGACGTGCGGTATCCCGGCACGAGGATTCCGACGAACATCAGGATCGCTGCCGCGAGGCCGACCAGTTCACGAAGGGCCAAAAAGGGCCTACTGGTCGGGCTTCGGTCTTGACCACGGGCCAGTGCGGGGACGGGGTGCGATGCGGCTGGTTTGGCCGTCGTAGCGGGACGTTCCGCCGGCTGCGGCATGGGAAGGATCTTCCCGGCGCCCGCGACCCGCTTCAAGACGTTGGCGACCAGATCGGCCGGCGGCGTCGGCGTCTCGTCGAGATCAAGCGGGGCGAGAATCTTCCGCAGGCGCTCCCGAGCCCGCGCGAGGTCTTCGGCATCGTCAAACGCGGCCTCGACCCGCGTTCGCGTCTCGTCGTCGGCAATGCCCAGGTGATAGCCGAGCAGTTCAGCCGATAACGTGGGGTCTGAATGGCGATGCCGTTTTGCCATGATGGTAACTTACGTCCATGAGCGGTGGCGGGTTCACCGGATTCCTTACCGGCATGTCTGCCGCCCGCGAAAAAAACTGTGGTATCGGCGTCTCTGTGTGATTCAGAGCCGGGGCGTGTCGCCCCGGTCCGGCTCGGCACGAGCCGGCTCCGATGTCTTCGGCCCACTGCCGCACTATGGTTGCGGCCGAACGCCGCTCCGCGATTACTCCATGGCCTTACCGGTCTTCTCCTCCTCGATTCGCTTATAGGCCGTTCCGAAGTAGGAGACGGCCGCGTGCAGACGGCTCTTTACCGTGCCCAGCGGCACGGACAGGATTTCCGCGATCTCCTTGTAGGGAAACTGCTGGTAATACGCCATGATGAGTACTTCCCGCAGATTGTCGGGCATTTGGGATACGACGGCCCGCACCGCATCGCGACTTTCCACGGCCTCGAGGCCGTCCGTTGGCGTACCCCCATCATCGGACAGGAAGTCCAGGTAGCTGACGCCATCGCCGTCATCGGTCGCGGAACTCGTTGACAGCGAAACTTCCTTCTTCCGGGTGCGTCCACGGATGTGGTCGCGGGCCTTGTTTGCCGCAATAGTGAACAGCCAGGGGCGAAACCGCCGCGCGGGGTCGAATCCCTCGGCAGACCGATAGACTTGAAGGAAGGTCTCCTGGACGACATCCTCGGCGACGGCGGAGACGCGCACGAAACGAGCGACGAACTGGTACAGATCCGGCCCGTACCGTTCGACCAGCACGGTGAACGCAACGTCGCTGCCGGCGACGAAGTCACCCAGCAATTGTTCATCTGAAGCGATCTCCACTCCATCACGTCGTTGGTTCACGTGGTCCTGCCGTTTCTACGCCGCCGGCCGGCCTTCTGTTCGCTACGGCCGGTGATTTTCGAGATTGCCGTCCAACAGGGGTGTTGGCAATTTACCCTTGACGACAAAGGCGGTCAAAACTATCGTTGCCGTCACGAGTTAGCGGCACTGTTTGATGATCGTCCTTCGGGGGGGCCGGGTAGCAGAATTGTCTTCGGACCGGTCGCATCCAATCGAGTCTCGCGTAGGGGCGATCCAGGGGCCGCCAAGCGGAGTCACCATGTCTGACAATCAGGGCTATCGCGGGTTGTCGCCCCGAGCGGCCTCAGCGCTCGTCGACGCTTCGGCGGCGATCAACGCGTCGCTTGATATGGATGAAGTGCTTCAGGCAATCGCCCATAAGGCTGCGGCGGTGTTGAAATCCGAGGCCTCGAGCGTGCTGCTGCTCGACAGACGCCGGAATCGGTTCGTTTTCCGCGCGGCCGTGGGGGATCGCGGCCCGGCGTTGATCGGAGAGGAATTCGAAGCGGACCTGGGGATCGCCGGCAGCGTCGCGTCGAGCGGCAAGGCCGAGATCGTGCCGGACGTCCAGCAATCGGGCGAGTTCTTCCGCGGCATCGACGCGAAAAGCAGCTTCCAAACGCGCGGCCTGATGGCGGCGCCGCTGATATACAAGGACGAAGTCATCGGTGTTGTGGAGGTCCTGAACAAGCTCAGCGCCGGCCCCTACGACGAGGAAGATCTGACACTGCTACAGATATTCGCGAATCTCGTGGCCAATGCCGCCCACAACGCGGCCCAACATGAGACCGTCGTCAAGGAGAATCGCGGCCTGCGCGAAAGCCTGCGCGTACAGACGCCGGTGATCGGAAACTCCACCGCGTTGCGGCAGGTCAACGACATGATCAACCGCGTCGCCGGCAGCAACGCGACCGTTTTGCTGCTCGGCGAGACCGGCACGGGTAAGGAGGTGGCGGCCCGACAAATCCACGCGGCCAGTCCGCGCAAGGATCGGCCCTTCATTGCGATCAACTGCGCCGCGCTGCCCGAAACGCTGTTGGAAAGCGAGTTGTTCGGCCACGAGAAGGGCGCCTTCACCGGGGCACACGCCGAGAAAATGGGCCGGTTCGAGATGGCCGACGGGGGGGCGTTGTTCCTCGACGAGATCGGCGATATCTCGATGAGCACACAGGTCAAGTTGTTGCGCGTGCTTCAGGAGAAGGAATTCGTCCGGGTCGGTGGGACGCGAACGATCTCGACGGATGTGCGCATCATTGCCGCGACGAACCGAGACCTGCGCGCGGCCATGGAGAAGGGCACGTTTCGTGAGGACCTGTACTACCGGCTGAACGTCTTTCCGATCCAGTTGCCGCCGCTGCGCGGGCGCCGTGAGGATATTCCGCTGCTCGTCGAACATTTCATCGGCGTCGCCGCCGCGACGCTCGACAATCCCGAACCGACCGTAAGTAACGATGCAATGGCACTGCTGGCCAGCTACGACTGGCCCGGCAACATTCGCGAGCTGCAAAACGTCATGGAACGGGCCGTCCTGCTGACGGACGGGGAGACGGTCGCCGTCGATCAGCTTCCGCGCGAGATCGTGGGCGATGCCTTACCAACGAAGGATGCCGATGGCGAATCATCGTTGTGGGGCTACGAAAAGGCGATGATCGTCAAGGCTCTCCGCGAAAGCGACTGGAACCAGTCGAAGGCGGCACGCGCGCTCGGCATCAGTCGCGACAACCTCCGTTATCGCATCAAGAAGTACAAGATCGTGAAGGAACAGTAGTCTCGGCGTGGTGTCTGGGTAGCTCCGGCCTAGTGTCTGGGTCTCGATCGGAATCGGCGCCGCACGGTGTTGCGCCGGCTGCATGCGGCACGGCGACATCGACCGGCGCGGCGGAAGCGCTTAGGCATCGCGCAGAAATGACATGACTGATTGTGCCGCTTGGCTGGCCTGCTGGCTTGCCGTTTGGCGGATCAACTGTTCACGTTATTTCTGCGCGACTCCCAACCCGTGGATGGGCAAGCGGCGTGAGCAGCAGGCGGTGATCAACAACGTCCCTCGAACATTCAGGAGACTGGTGAAGCTCGCCGCGAAGGAAGCCACATCGCTGGTCGGCCTTGACGACAAATCGACCGCTCGCATCCACGACCCCAGCCGTTCCGCCATCACCGATGGGTCAAGGGTAGCCAACATCAAGACCGCCATGAAGATGGCCGGTCACAGCGGCATCGATACCAACCAAGGGTAGAACCCCACGGCAGCGGAGGACCAAGTCGCTCCGTTGCGGCGGGCAAGTTCAGCCGATCACGACAGCGCCGTGAAAGAGCAAAGTGACCCCAAAGGGACCCTTGGCGCCGGATCTGGGCTTGAAAAGGCGGCCCCATCGAGTATAAAGTCCTTGATTCCTAAGGGGTTGCGCCCGTAGCTCAGCAGGATAGAGCAACGGTTTCCTAAGCCGTAGGTCGCAGGTTCGAATCCTGCCGGGCGCGTTTTTATCACCTGTCGCAATACGTCGCTTCGCATCCAGCCGTTGTTTGCAGGGATTCCAGAGCATCCGCCGCGCGAACCTAACTTTGTCATGGACGACGGCTTCGCTTTCGCGGCAGGCGGCACCAAACCATCTCCAGCCGAACAGGCAAATCCCGCAGGATTCAACCGAGCAACCTCGCCGGTGGGACTCCCACGGCAAAGGGATGGGTCGCCCCGACGGTTACTTTCTGCGCAAAACATGCGCGCGAATGGGGCAACTGCGGATTGGGATGTCGTGTCACGCGTGCCGACGGGGTTAGCGCGTCAGGGGCATACGGCGTCCAGCAAGCAGGTCACGAATTCTGACACGTCGGCCGCTTCGAAGGCGCCGCTTTCGTCGATGTCGGCGCAGATGCAGCCCGGCGCGCCGGGATCGCCCCCGATGTGGCAATCCGAAAACGCCTGGATGTCGGCGCCGTCGACCGTGCCGTCGCCGGTCAGGTCGCCTCGTATGCTGCAGGCAACCTCGCCGCAGTAGATGTCGTCGAGGCGAATCGCGTCGATGCCCCCTTCATTCTTCGAGTTGTTGGGAACATCTGAAGCACCGAACCGGATCATTACCTGGGCCGTCGGCGTCACATAGTCACTGATGAAAATCGTCCGCTCCACCCATTCGTCCGTCGGGGGCGCTTCCGGATCCGTTTCCATCACGCGCTCGATCAAGGTCCAGTTTTCCCCGCCATCGTTGGATATCTCCACGTCGAGAGGATCACCATCATGATCGTCATTGAACCACCACCGAGCGTACTGGAGCACCGGGTTGCTCGTCGCACTCAAGTCGATCATCGGTGAAATCAGCCGCGTCGGGCCGCCGTCGATATCTGCCTGGAGGGCGTTCTCGGTAAGGTAGCATTGGCCCGAACCGTCATAATCGTTTAGCGGCGCGTAGTATCCATCACCAGGATCTGCGATGGGAACCCCGCGCTCCCAGGCGCCGCCGGTGAGGTCGATGTTCTCGACCGTCCAGCCCTGGTCCGTCTCGAAGTCGTCCTGCATGATGAGCACATACACGCCAACGTTAGCCGTGAAAGTAGTGGCGGGCGCATCCGACGGCTCGTACAGGACGCCGCTTTCGCTCCCCTGGGCGCTAAAGTAGAACTCGGGCGTGTCGCCGCAAGCCGGAGCGGGCAAGGTGGCCCGGTATAGCTCGCCGCCCAATGGCGTCAACGGTGTCGCGACGTACGCGCCGCCGTCATACCTGTAATGAAGCATGGCCGAGTCCGGCACGTACTGCTCCCCTCCTTCGAGGATTTGGACAGTGATGTCGGTGGGCTCGCCGGACGGCACCAACGCCGGTACGCCCGCCGGGCAGGTGATCTGCAATGCGCCGGGGGCGGCGATGCCCCAGATCTCGACATCATCGATGTTCCATCCGCAATAAGTCTGCGAGCCGTCGGTCGGGCCCATGCTCCATCTGATATAAACGGTCGGCTGGCCATCGGCGATGGCGGCGATGTCGAATTCCTGGTGCAGCCAGGCGGTATCGGTGAACGTCGCCCCGGCATGATCCCACAAGACGGTCCAGTCCATTCCATTGTTGGAGATCTCGACCGTCGCATGGTCATAGGTGGCCGACTCGACGCCCAGCCAACGCTCGAAGTGAAGTTCGGTCATCGTGAGGGGGGAACAGTCGATCGGCAGGGTCGTCAGGTAGGTCGCCGACATGCCGTCGGTATACTCACCGGCCAGGTTGTACCCGTACACGTTCGTGCCGGTCGCACCGGAAGACGGGTCGCCGTCGATGCCCTGCGGTACGCCGAAGGCCCAGTCGCCTTCCACCGTCCACCCGGGATCGGCATCCATGTGGAACAGATGGACGGGAACCGGCGCGCCGACCGTGATGTTGACATCCGCCTTGTTGGAATCGAGTCCGTCATTGCCCCTGTAGCTGAACATGTCCGGACCGGAATACCCGTTGGTGGGGTCGTACGTGACGACGTCGCCATCGTCCACGAGCGTGTAGGGCAGCATGTCAATCACGAGGCCCGTCCCCGGATCCACCAGTGTGCCGAAATCGGGCAGGGAACTGATGGAGTAAGTGAGGGGATTGCCCTCAATCGATTCGGCATCGAGAGTGATATCAATGGGGTTGTCGACAGGCATTTCGATGTCGATGTCATGGGCGACCGGCGGGCAGGGATCACCAGGCGGGACGATGCCCAGCACCCAACCGTTGAGGGTGCCTGTGTCGCCGCCTGCGTGGTCTTCCACGGTCAATGTCCAGATGCCGGTGACGCCGCCATAGTTGAAGTCGGCCAGCGAACCGGGACCGTCCGGCATCGTGCCGCCTTCCTCGTCGTACGTCGTGACGATGTCCTCCTCGGTGCCGCCCGTGCGATTGTGCAGCCGGACTGTGACGCCGCCCGGCGACGTCAGGTCAAGGGTCAAGTCGCCGATGTACGTGTGCGTGATGTCCATATCCACGTTGACATCACCGACGCAATACGCATCGGTGACGTCGATCGTGCTCGTGATGGCGCTGCTATCGCCGATGGCCTGTGGCACGTCCGTCGCGGAGTAAAGGACGCGACCGACTTCCAGGAGGACATCGCGTGACGTGTCGCCCTCGCCGCTGGTGAGATTCGTGTAATTCACCGAACCGTTGTAGATGCCGACGTCGAGCGATTCGGCCTCAGTGGAAATGCCGACGATCACCTCGGCGAAATCACCTGTGCCGGTAAGCGTCAGGCTTAGCGGGCCGGGTACGCCGTTGAGGCTGATCCACGGCTGGTTCGCGGTGATCTCGACATCCACGGGGGTCGGCCGCTCGCTGGTGACGGTGTAGGTCACACTGCCCGTGAACGGTTTATCCTCCGGCCCGCCTGTTTCAAGCCCGTAGCTCGGCGCGACGTTGATGATCGTTCGGCCGACGTCCAGCACAACCCCGCGCGTCGTGTCGCCGTCACCCGTCGTCGTGTTGGTGAAAGCGACGGTTGCCTCGTAGTGACCCTGACCGAAGCCGTAGGCTTCGGCGCCAAGTGACACCGTCACCTGGGCGTCGCAACCGACCGGGATCGTGCCCGTGGCATTGGTGATATCCACCCACGTCTGGTTAGCCGAGACCGAGTAGCCGATCGGTACATCGGCATTGTTGATTAGCACGTAGTCCAAGCTTTCCGGGTCAAATGGGCCGCCGGCCATGCCCTCGGTCGTGAGGCCACCAGTCGGCGTGACGCGCAGATCCGCACCGCCGCCGGGCTCGGGCAGATACAGGCTGGGATCACCCATCAGGTTGTACATCTCGTAGTACCGCCGGGTCGTGGCCTCGCCGCCGCCGTGCGTCAGGTAGCGGACCAGGGCGGCCTGCCAAGCCGGGCTGACCTCCCGAACCTCGTCGAAGTAGATCGCATCGAAGAGATCTCGCTCCAGCCAGTCGTCCTCCGTCCAATAGCTGTTCACCGAGGAGCCGTAGATGGTCGCGGCCCCCTTGTTCGCCTCACGAATCCATGTTTCCACGAAGCACTCGTCGACCGTGTAGGTTCCGGTGATACAACTGAAGCTGCAAACCAAGGGGTACATCTGGTTGTTGGTCAGGCCCCGGACGTCATCCTGTGAGAACGGTGGGCCGTCCCCCCAGCTATAGGTGCCGCCGTGACCGGAGTAGATGCCGTAGACGCGCCCTCCGTTGAACGAATCACGGACGTCCTGCGTGTCGGCGCCATAGGTCACTTGATAGAGGCGGTCGGAGACGATGCCAGCATCATCCAGGTGCGTGTCGATGACGTAGTTGTGGGTGCCCTCACTGATCTCATAGTTGTCCACCGAAGCCATGAAGCACGCCCGCTCGGCGTAGGCCGGGTCGGCCCAGACGCCGGACTCCAGGCTAATGGTCTTGTCGATCATGGCGGTAAGGTGCTCCGGGGTCCTTGCCGGGAACCGCCCGATTGCGATATCGGGGTACCAGTCACCGCTCCCATCCATGCAGGCATAGGGCAAGTCGGTGGCGGGCGAGCCCTCGCCGCCGCCGGTCCAGTGCGCAATCGTATCGGTGTCGCCAACCAATAGGATGTATGCCGGCTCTTCCGCCGTTTCCCATAGGCTTTCGATGTAGGCCTTGATCTGCGTATTGCTCGATCCGCCGGGCACTGCCGAAAGCGGCGTGACCGTCACGTCGTAGCCCTGCCCTTCTTTGAAGGTCGCGAACGAAGCGATGCCCGAGGCGAATGTGTCCGCCACGATGATGAGGTAGTCGCTGGCGTCCCGCGGGCCGGCCGGCAGGACCTCGGGATTGAGTACGATGTTGTCCAGGCCGGGCATCGGGCTGGGCGCGCAGGCCGAAGGGGCCGCCTCGTCGAAACGAATCTCAACCGAGATATCTGGGTAGTACGTGATGACCTGACGCGCAGGATTGTAGGCGACGGGGTAGGCTGTCAGCAAGAACAGCCGCTGTCCTCGCACGATGCCTGCCTCCTCGACGGTCGCGCGCTCGGTCGGGGTGTCCATGTCCAGGCTGTACGCGTCTTCGTCGAACTCGAATGGGGCGTTTTCCAATGCACCCGGAATCTTGGGGACCGGACGCTGTTGCGGAAGCAGCCGTAGCGTTCGTCCCGCCATGTCGGAACCGATGACGATGCCATTACCGGTCGTCGTGCTGATCGTGACGGTCGCGCCGGGCGGCGCGATGAACACCTTCCGAACGACCGGCAGCCTTGGAGCGCCGATCTCGCCGAATCTGGCAGCGCCCGGCCAGTCGACGCGGACGAACTCACCGCCCTTTGTCTTCCGCGGGCTGATTGACAGGCCCTGTGTTTCGATGGTCACACCGAGTACTTGGTGCGTGGACGTGTGCACCGACACCTCGGGGGCAGCGGCACGTTGCGATCCCACGTTGACCGTCTTGCCGTCGGAGGCGACGGCAAACCAGGAATCCCCGGCCGTTACGTCCGCGGCCGGCATAAATACGATCGCCAGTCCAAGCACCGTCAGCCAGACACAGGTTTTGGGTGTTCTCATCGGTCTGCTCCTATTGGAAATGCGTGTTTATGGGAGGAAGTGAATCCCACTGGCTCACCCTGAACGATCAATGTCGAGAATCTCCGCAGTCCGCGAAGAAAAGTGTCGCGCCCGTGCCCCATCTGTGGGCTCACAGGTGTAATGCTAGGGCCACGATACGCTTGCGACTCCACAAATCTTCCACATTGGTCGTGAGTCTTCAATCCCCAAATCCAAGCCTACCAGAATCACCCCCGCGAAACAACACGACACGTGTCGGCGCGATCGCATTCGCAGGGCAATCGCAAGAATGGCCGGGCGGTGGTCTTTGCAGCGGTTTGCGCGCTCGTGTAGCGGCCGACCCCCGTGTCGGCCGTCGGAAACCGTTGGTGTTCTACGGCCGACACGGGGGTCGGCCGCTACATCCGCCATTCT
>JAUVGW010000228.1 GCA_030593565.1 Phycisphaerae bacterium
AGATGGAAGCGTTGACCGCCGCGACCGTAGCAGGGTTGACGCTTTACGACATGCTGAAGGCCTTGACCCACACCATGATCCTGGAGCAAGTGCGCCTGCTCGCGAAGTCCGGCGGACGATCCGGCGAGTACACCGCGCCGGGCCGCGACGAAGCCCGAGGCGCCCATTGATGAACCACGGAACCATCCTCCACATCTGTGTTTCACCGCGGAAGGGAACCGCGAAGAGCGCAGTCCAGCATGCCGTCCTCCGAGAAGGACACGGCCTTGAAGGCGACGCCCATGCCGGCGCATGGCACCGACAGGTCAGCCTGCTCGATGACGCGGATATCGAAACCATGCGGGCCCGCGGGTTGGACCTCGAACCAGGGGCGTTTGGTGAGAACCTCGTCATCAGCGGTCTGAACCTGGCGGAGTTGGGACCCGGTTCGCGCTTGCGCATCGGACCTGCCGTAATAGAAATCACGCAAATCGGCAAGGAGTGCCACGACCGTTGTGAGATCTACCACCGCGTCGGCGATTGCATCATGCCACGAGTCGGCGTGTTCACCCGAGTGGTCAAGCAGGGGAACATTACGCCAGGCTCGCCCATCACGGTCATCTCGAGAACGTCGCGCGGAGCTGACAGTGACTGCACTGGATCATCCGCTTCGTCGATCGCGTTTGGCGACTGAACCGCCGTCGACAGATTCCCGCTCAGCGGGCGGCAAGCGATTGACTTTCGGCCGGCGGCCCTTTCTCGCCGACCTGAACTTCGGCGCCGGACTCGTCCTCAAGAAACGAGCCTTGACAGCGCGGGGTGCCAATGGCAGCTTGCCTGCCAGTGTCCGTGGGATCCATGACAGATTCGGCCGCTCGCGAACCAGCGAAGTGGCGCCTGACCTCACCCGCGTCGGGTAGCGGATCAGAGCCCCGAGCGCAAGCGAGCGGGTCCGAAGACCAACGGTCTGTCCACAAAGACCCCGCGATGACGCTTGGAGCTCTGATCAGCCTCGCCGATAGTGTCACGGACCCGTGTCCGTGTAGGGCGCTATCTGTTGAGGCACTGGCGGACAAGCCGCCAGTGGCACCCGTTGGACCCTTTGGAGCAATGCCGCCTAAACCGCCATGGACCCCCTGAGGCAATCCATAACGCCGATCATTGGACTTCCACCTGATTCTCCGTATACTATCGAAACCTTGAATACCGGCAGGGCGATGGCTGGGCCGGTTCCGGTGTAGCAAGTAGCTCTCCCATTCTCGAAAGGGCGAACCATGAAAGCACGCACGACCGTTCGTTGGCTGGCGCTGCCTTTGCTGGCCTGGCTGGCCGCCGCCCAGCAGGTCCAGGCAGCGCCGGATCACATCCTGCTCAAGCTGCTGACCGAGGAATTGGACTATTCCACCAAGCACTTGGCCATGCCCGACGGCACCAAGCCGTACTACATCGGCTATACCATCACCGACCGGGCCTCCGTCTCGATCCGTGCGACGCTCGGGGCTCTGACCACGGACGATGCCAAACACGGCCGACAGCTCGACGTGGACATCCGCGTTGGGGACTATTCGGTGGACAGTACGCACAAGATCCGCGGCGGCGGGTACGGCTTCGACATATCCGACTTCTTCGGGGGAGCCACCGCCATCAGCATCGAAGATGATCCGGCGGCGATCAAGCACGCCATCTGGCTGGCCACTGATCAGGCAGTGAAGTCCGCGGCCAAGAAGTACCAGCGCGTGAAAACCAACCTCAAGACCATGGTCGAAGAAGAAGACAAGTCCGATGATTTCTCCAAGGAGGAGCCGGCGGTCTACTCCGAGCCGGAGGTCAAGCTCTCGCTGGACCGCACGGCCTGGGCGGACAGGCTTAGGAAGGTCGCCGGGCTCGCCCGGACACATCCCCTGATCTATAGCTCGTCTGCTTCGCTGAGAGCCTCCGCGGAGAACCGCTACATGGTCACCAGCGAGGGGACCCGCCTGCAGACCGCACGCAAGCTGCTGCGAGTGGTCGTATCCGCGGGCACCAAGGCTGAAGACGGGATGGACCTCAGCCAGTCATTCCTGTTCAACGCTTGCAGCGAGGACAAGCTTCCCAGCGAGGAGGAGTTGACCAAGAAGTTCCAGGAGGTCATCGATCGGGTCTTGGCGCTTCGCGAGGCCCCGCTGGTCGAGCCGTATGAAGGCCCGGCAATCCTGCTGAATCGGGCCAGCGGCGTGTTTTTCCATGAGATCTTCGGGCACCGTATCGAAGGTCACCGTCAAAAGGACGTCGACGAAGGCCAGACCTTTGCCAAGAAGGTCGGCGAGCAGGTGCTGCCCGAGTTCCTCAGCGTCCGCGATGACCCGACGACGCCCGTCTTCGGTGGCGAGGACCTCCGTGGTCACTACAAGTATGACGACGAGGGTGTGCCGTCATCAGACGTCCACCTGATCGATAAAGGCGTCCTGAAGACCTTCCTGATGTCCAGGTCGCCGGTGGAGAATTCCCCCAAATCCAACGGACACGGGCGTCGCCAGCCGGGCCGCAAGGTCGTCTCCCGGCAGGGCAATCTCATTGTCGAGTCCGACAAGGCCGTCAGTTTCGAGAAGCTGCGAGAACTCCTGCGAGAAGAATGCAAGAAGCAGGACAAGGAGTACGGCTTCCTATTCGAGGACATCACCGGCGGGTTCACCGGCACGGGGCGCCGCGGCCCGCAGGTCTTCAAGGTCTTGCCGGTGGTGGTCTTTCGCGTCTTTGCCGACGGCCGCCCGGATGAACTGGTCCGCGGCGTGGATATCGTCGGCACGCCACTGGCCTCCTTCTCCAAGATCATCTACACCGGCGACGATCCGGCGGTCTTCAACGGTACCTGCGGGGCGGAATCCGGCTCGGTGCCTGTTTCGGCGATTTCCCCGAGCATCCTGGTCTCCCAGATCGAGATCGAAAAGCGCCGTCGCGCACAGGACAAACCTCCTATCCTGCCGGCGCCGATTGCCGAGGAACAGGACGCGGCGAAAAAGAAAAACGCCAAGAATTGAAAACTGCAAAGCCACAAGAACTGACGAACGCAAAGCGTCAAGACCACGAAGAATTTGGGAGTCACCGCACTCAATAGCCCCGGGCGGAAGCCCGGGGATTCAAGGAGCCAGAACCGTGACCCATCAACGAATGCTGCGGACGACCGGTATGTTGGCGATCATTGCTGCTTTGGCGCTTCCCGCCGTTGCCAGCGATGTCCTGCCGGACAGCGACCTGATCATGCGAGCAACGGCTGACGAGTTGGCCCGCTCGATGCAGCTCCAGATGGAGGATCTGGAGAAACCGTATTTCATCCAGTATGCCGTAGAAGACTCGATTACCTATCAGATCTCCGCCGCCTACGGGGCGCTGATCAGGTCTGAGCGCGACCGCTCGCGGACCTTCTATGGCCAGGCCCGAGTCGGCTCCTTCGAGCTGGACAACACCAACTTCAGCGGCGGCGGGGGGTTCTTCGGAGGCAGATCGGCCGGCGGCAGTGCCCGGGCCTCGCTCCCTCTGGACGATGACTACAGCGCCATCAGACAGGCCATCTGGCGGGCCACCGATCGCAACTACAAGAGTGCCGTCGAGACGCTGACCAAGAAGCGATCCTACATGAAGGACAAGAACATCGAGGACCGGCCCAATGACTTCACAAAGGCCCCAGTGGTAGAGCAGATCGAGGACGGGACCAAACTCGAATTCGACAAGGGCGGGTGGCAGGAGAACATCAAAAAACTCTCGGCCCGTTTCAAGAAGTATCAGCAGATCCAGGATTCCAAGGTGCAGCTCTACGTCGGGGCGGGCAATACCTACATCGTCAACTCCGAAGGCACGCGGCTCCGCACCGGCGACACCGGCGTGCTGTTGGTCATCACCGCGGAGACCCAGGCGGATGACGGCATGAAGATATCCGACAGCCGCAGCTATGTTGGGGACACCACCAAGGACCTGCCGCCGCTCGAGGAGATCATCGAGGACATCGACCAGATGGTCGAGAACCTCGGCAAGTTGATGCAGGCGCCCATTCTGGACGAGTACTCCGGCCCGGTGCTGTTCGACGGTCTGGCCGCCGGCCAGATGTTCCGTAAGATGCTGGCCGAGGGAATCGTCGGAGAAGCCGAACCGGTCGGTACCCAGCGCCACGCCTTCACCGGGGCCAAGAGCCTCCAGAAGAAGCTCAAGAAGCGCATCCTGCCCAAGTCTATGCTCGTCTATGACGACCCTTCGATGAAGAAGCACGGCGACGAGCTTCTCTTCGGCCATTACCGCTACGATGACGAAGGCGTCCAAGCTACAAAGGTCGACATCGTGGTCGCTGGCAAGCTCGAAGACATGGCCATGTCGCGGGTCCCCACCAAGAAGCTCTCCGGCTCCAACGGCCACGGCCGCCGGCCGCCTGGTGGAAGCAATACCCAGGCCGCTATCGGCTGCCTGTTCATCGAGGACCAGAACGGCGTCACCGATGAGAAGCTCAAGCAGGCTCTGATCGAGGCCGCCGAGGACCAGGATCTGGAGTACGGCATTCGCATCGCCTCGATTCGTTCAGCCGGACTCACCTCCAGTCGTTCGGACTTGTTGGCCATGTTCATGCGCATGCAGTCCGGCGGTGGCGACAACCTGGGCGACCCGGTTTACGCCTATAAGGTGTACGTGGATGATGGTCGCGAGGAGCTGATCCGCGGATGCGAGTTCGGGCCGCTGACCGTCAGCAAGCTGAAGAAGATCATCGCCGCCGGTGAGTCGCCGATGGTGTACAACTACATCGGGCTCGGCTTCACCGGTGCCACGCCCCCGTCGTCGATCATCACTCCGGCCGTGTTGTTCGAGGAACTCGACCTCTCCAAGATCGAGCAGGAGCACGAAAAGCTCCCGATCCTCGACGCCCCCGTCGCTCGTTAATACGGCGGCGCTAGGTAGGCGTTGGCAGCACTAGGTAGGCGCTGGCAGCACTAGGTAGGCGCTGGCAGCGCCCAAGATCCCCCGAGCTTGCTCGGGGGGTATGCTCCAATGGTTCGCGAGCCCCCCCCGACCTCTACTCGAAGCCAAGGAAGCTTGCCGGTAAATCGACGTCGGCGGGGGCCGTGCTGGGGAATGGATTGGGGCTCGAGGAATCGCCACGCGTTGACCTTGCATAACATTGGTCGCATTCTCGCCACATGGCCACAGCTTCCAAGGTCAAGCCGACGCACAAGGCGGTCAAGAGCTACACCGCCGCGCTCGCGACGTACGCCGACCAGAGCGCCCGACACGAAGGCACGCTGCGATCCGCCTTTCAAAATCTGCTCGCCGAGGTCGACGCGGCGATCACGACGCCGGTGCCACAGGCAAACGTGAAATGCTATAATACACGATTCGAGCGAGCGGACTGTTTTGGGGCCGATTGGCCCTTGACGACGAATCGCGTAAGGTCTATAAGAGTAGTGCCTTACGGCAATGTCAGCGGCGTAGCTCAGTTGGTAGAGCAAGGGATTCATAAGCCCTGGGTCGCCGGTTCAAGTCCGGCCGCCGCTATTCACATAAGTGCCTGTCAGAACTGGCGCTGACGAAGGGGGGATGCGGGAACGACTCGATCGCTGCAGCTTCCCGTCGCAATGCGGACACCGCGGCAAACGGTGGTCCTGACGGTCATCAATCTTTTCGGGACGCGGCCGTCGGGCCCCTGGATGTCCCGGCTTGGCCCCAGGACGTTTGCGCCGCTTCGACGCGGTCGCCTTTGTGTATATGGGCATTTGCCCCGAAGGGGTGGCTGGATCGATGCCGGCGTGGTGGACTCGGTTTGCCGCAGTTGTGCCAGTCGTTGCGTCGTCGCCAACAGCACGAGCGTGACCGCTCCGGCCCCCAAGGCATAGAGCCGCCGTGCGTCGGCCTCGGCCAATTCGCCGCGCAACGTCGCGTCCAGAAGCGTCTGCACCTGTGCCCGAGTCGTAGCGTCCGTGCCCATGACGGATGGCATACCACATCCCGACGGCTCGCGCAATCGCTATCGATTGTCTGAAAGAAGGCCCGGAATGGCTACGACGCGTTTGCAGATGGGTGAAGTGTTACGATCCGACCAAGCCGTATCTTCCGCCCCGCTGGGGCTAAGCAACACGAATGCCGATGGGATCCCACGGCTCACGCCGTGGGCTATATCCTAACGCCACTCCGTGGCTGCCTTGGCTGTGGGTTGTGGCTGATTTGGCTGTGCGGTCCCCGGTAAACCATGAAGAACCCAACTTAACGCAATCTTAACACAACCCTAATGAAGCTCTAACCCGAGGTCCATACCTTCTCCAGTGTGAGAGCGGGACCGAGACCGGACGTTTGATAGCAGGCGCCATCCGAGTGGCACACGGAGCCCCGAGAATGCACGCGGAATATCGAATGGCGAAAGATCAGGTCTTTGGCAGGCAGCTTCGGCGAGTCGCTTTGGCATGGGGGTGGTTGGCGCTTGCGCTCCTTCTGCCGGGGCTTGTCGGCGCCCAGGAGAATCAAGTCTCGGAAGCAGAATCACAAGCGACGGCAGTGGATTCCGGCAAGTCCGAGCCACGCACTGAACCTCCCGCACTTACGCAGGAATCCCGTCCTTTTGATCTTCTCACGGCCAAGCGGCTGACCGGCGACTGGGGCGGCCTTCGCACGGATATGGAAGACGTCGGCGTGAAGATCAAGATCGACGTCATGAACCAATTCATGGTCAACATGCACGGCGGGCAGGAAACAAAGAACGGCCACGACGCTGCCGGCAGCTATGAATTCAACGTCTACCTCGATCTGGAGAAGATGAAACTCCTCAAGGATGCCGAGCTCTGGATTCGTGCGAAAGGCACATGGGGCGGCGACGCCAGCGACTTCGACCGGGAGAAGATCGGCGGATTCTTCAAAACGAACCAGGACGCCAGTGCGGAAGAACCGATCTTCATTGACAAGTGGCACTACAGGCAGCGATTGTTTGACGACCGGTTCGAGTTCCGCATCGGCCGAATGGAGCCAGTGAAAGACCTGTTCGATACCAGCAAGATCATCGGTCACGAGGACAAGTACTTCATGAACCGGGCCTTGGCCCGCAACGCGACCATCCCCTCGAAAAAAGGCCTGGGCATCTTCCTGAACTGGAACATCACCGACACCGTGTACGTTCGTACTGCGGCACTCGATGCCCATGCGCGCAGCCGGCAGACGAATTTCAACACGGCGTTTCACGACGAAGACGAGTTCCGGTTCTTCGGCGAAGTGGGCTGTCGGCCGAAACTCAACTCGCCAAAAGGCAAGCTGTGGGGACACTACCGCGTCGGAACCTGGTTCGACCCGACCGAAAAGCGCAAGTACTTCAACGACATTGGCGGCGAACTGTCGCGCCGCACCGAGAGCGGCGACTGGGGATTCTATGTCGGCATCGACCAGATGGTCTGGAAAGAAAACGACGAGCCGAAAGACAGACAGGGTATCGCCATCGCGGGCCGATATGGCTGGTCCGACGGAGACGTCAATCGTATCGAGCATTTCTGGTCGACGGCGGTTCAATACGAAGGCCTCGTTTCCACACGCGACAAGGACGTCATAGGCTTTGGTGTGGGGCAAGGAATTTTCTCCAAGGAATACCACTGGGCGGCGCCGCGGGCCGATCGCGAGACAGTGTATGAACTGTACTACGCCTTCCACGCGGCACCGTGGCTGACCATCAGCCCGGACTTCCAATACATCACCAATGCCGGCGGCGACAAGGGCGACCCACACGCCATGGTGGGCGGATTGCGATTCAAGATCAGTATGTAGGTTCTTAACAGATTCGGTGATGTCCGTTGGGGCTTCGATTGGCCAGATTATGTTTTTCTCACTTCCAACAAGCCGGGAGACATCTCATTCACCGGCGTTGGCATCCCACTGTGGCTGATCCTCCTCGTCGTCACCATCCCCACCGCCATCCCCGTCAGGTCGCCAATGCCGTTGACCTGGAGTCCGGCGAGTCATTCACCGTCACCGCGCCAGATCAATACACGGCGGCTGGCGAGTTGGCTGAGCAGGTGGAGTTTGAGTTGGAGGACGGGTGTGAACGGTCGCGGCGTCACACAGCCCCCACAGAAGCCCGCAAGAGGGGGCTCTCACGCGCTCGGTTCCGCGCGCCACGAGACGCAACGGCATCAGACGCGGTTGATAGGCATCGCGCAGAAATAAATTGACCAATTACGCCGCTTGGCGGGCCTATTGGCTTGCCGTTTGGCGGATCAACCGTTCACGTTATTCTTGCGCGACTCCTTAGTCGGCCCAAACCGGTTTTGACGGCTCAAGCCCCTGTTGAGCGACAAAGGCCGGTCAAACGCGCATCCCCTCAGGCGCCGAATAAGCCCCTCTATGCGGTTTTCGCCCCGGAGCCGAGCCAACACCCCCCGTTCCGTCGCGTTGCATTCGGGCCCGGGGGCGGTTGGGTCACAGGGCAATCGCAAGAATGGCCGGGCGGTGGTCTTTGCAGCGGTTTGTGCGCTCGTGTAGCGGCCGACCCCCGTGTCGGCCGTCGGAAACCGTTGGTGTTCTACGGCCGACACGGGGGTCGGCCGCTACATCCGCCATTCT
>JAUVGW010000258.1 GCA_030593565.1 Phycisphaerae bacterium
CAGCCCAGAAGCTCCCGGAAACCGGCAGCCTGGACGAGGCCACGAGAGAGCGCTTGAAGAGTGTGCATGGTAGTTGACTGCGACCGAAGGCCGTTTTGGGATTTAGGATTCAGGGGGCAAGGGTGCAGACTGGGAACCCTGAATCCTAGCCCCTGAATCCTTTGGTTGCGACCGAAGGCCGCGTTGGGAGTTGGCCCCGCAGCCTAGGTTCAGGAGGTATCTGAAGATGGGTGAAGGCACACAGGCAACTCGATCGACGTCCGGTTCCGATACACGGAACGCGGTGGATTCCCACGCGTTCACGGTCTGGCTGCAAGAGGAGCGCCCGCTTTCGGATGATTCCGCGACGCGCGATTTGCTCCGCGAGGGGGTGAAGAATCGCTTGCAGGAACTGTTCGACCTGGTGGCCGATGAATCGGGGCCGCCGAGGAAAATCAAAGTTCGCTGGACTGCGGACGTCAGCGCGGAATCCGTCAAGGACAACGAGATCGTCATTTACTTCATGAAAAAATACAGCCAGGGATTGATCAAGTCGTATCTCGAGGGTCGTGCCGACGAGCGGTCGATGCTCCCGGACCAGGAACGAGAGAACTACCAGGCGCTGGCGGACGGCGTCTCGACAATTCAGGACGGGGGGCTGACGCTGACGGAAGACTCGTGGGGGCCCTGGTCTTTGAGCGAGGTGTATGCCGAGGTGTGCATTGACGAATCAGCGGCCCAGGATGCGGCCAACAGCGACGAGGTGGTGCGCGACTGGCAGGGGGGGAACATCGGAAACCTGGCTTTCCACGAAGCGATGCACAACCAGATAGACCCCACCAAACGAGATAGTTGGGATCTACACAGCAGCGGCGGCGATGGGCTGGCGGTGGCCAATGTCGGTGAAGGCACGGAACATACGAACGCCAACATCGAGAAGATGGCTGCGGCCATCAACAAGGATCGAAAGCAGTACATCAAGGGGAAGACAAAACCGCCGGCGCCGGCGAAGAAGGAGGAGGAGAAGAAAGAGGTCGATTCGGATTACGCAAACCTCTCGTCCGGGCTCTGATTCCTCCGAGCCCGGCTTCGGGAGAGAACGGATGTTGTACAGAGTTCCAAATGCAGGCGTGGGTTGCCCCATGCTTTGTGTAGCAAAGGGTGGAAATCCTCTGAATAACAGCTTCCCACCCTTTCTTTCAGAAAGGATGGAGCACCCGGCGGGAAAGGATTCCCGCGAAAGTAGGTGCGAGAAAGGATTCTCGCACCAGCATGGAAACCAGTGTTTTCCCGCTACGATGCTGCCGCGCCGGCCTTGGTGGGCGCCTTCTTCGTCTCGCGCAGGTACTTGTCGATCGCCGCGGCGGAGCGTTTGCCGTCGCCCATGGCCAGGATCACCGTGGCCGCGCCGCGGATGATGTCTCCGCCCGCGAAGACGCCCGGCATGCTGGTCGCGCCGTCCTCGTCGGCCTCGATGTAGCCCCAGCGGTTGACCTTCAGATCCGGGGTGGTGGCCGTCAACAGCGGATTGGCCTGGGTGCCGATCGCCGGGATCGCCA
Source organism: Phycisphaerae bacterium (assembly GCA_030593565.1). Lineage (GTDB taxonomy): Bacteria > Planctomycetota > Phycisphaerae > UBA1845 > UTPLA1 > JAFGQA01. The sequence continues at coordinate 1,539 of JAUVGW010000258.1, forward strand.
CGTCGCAATCGATGATGAACTCCGAGCCCTTGATCGGTACGGGGCGGCGTCGACCGGAGTCGTCGGGCTCGCCAAGTTCCATCTGGATGCACTCGACACCCTTGACCCAGCCGTCCTCCGTGCCCAGGTAGCGTAGCGGATTGCACAGGAGCTTGAAGATGATGCCTTCTTCTTCTGCGTGGTGGGCTTCCTCGACGCGGGCGGGCATCTCCTGACGGCTGCGGCGATAGACGAGCGTCGCCTCCTTCGCGCCGAGCCGTTTGGCCGTGCGGACCGAGTCCATCGCCACGTTGCCGCCACCGATGACGACGACCTTATCTCCCCGGACGATCGGCGTGTCGCTCTCCGGAAACTCATAGGCCCGCATCAGATTCGACCGGGTCAGGTACTCGTTGGCCGAGTAGACGCCCTTGAGGTTCTCGCCGGGGATGTTCATGAAGACCGGCAGGCCGGCGCCGTTGGCGATGAACATCGCGTCGAATCCTTCCTCCTCCAGCAGCTCGTTGACCGTGAATGTCCGGCCGACCACGACGTTGCAGATGATCTTGACGCCCATCTGCCGCAACCGATCGACTTCGGACTCGATGACCTTGTTCGGCAGACGGAACTCGGGAATGCCGTACACCAATACGCCACCGGCCGTGTGCAGCGCTTCGAAGATCGTGACATCGTGGCCCTTCTTTGCCAGTTCGCCGCCGGCCGTCAAACCGGCCGGTCCCGAACCGACGATCGCAACCTTGAACCCGCTCGGCTCGGCGAGGATCTGCTTGATGTCGAGGTTCTCACGGGCCCAGTCGGCGACGTATCGTTCGAGATACCCAATCCCGACGGCGACGCCCTTGCCCTTGCCGCGCACGCACACTTGCTCGCACTGCTCCTCCTGCGGGCAGACACGACCGGTGATGCCGGGCAGCGTGTTCGCATCGAGCAGTACCTTCGCGGCGCCCTCCATGTCGCCCTCGCTGATGCGATCAAGGAACACCGGAATATCAATGCCGACAGGACAGCCCGCGATGCACGCGCGGTCCTTGCACTGAAGGCAACGGTCCGCCTCGAGCGTGGCGGCCTCCTCCTTCATGCCGATGTTGACTTCCTTGAAATCCTTGTTCCGCTCGTCGGCGGCGCGTTCGGGCATCTTCTGGCGGGCGATCTTCATCCGCTCTTTCGGCGTCAAGTTCGACATTCAGACGGTCCTCCCGTCGGCCTGCGCGGCCTCAAATTGTGCTTCGGCCCGGCACTTCCTCTGCTGCATCCGGTCGAGCGAAGTCTTTTCCTGGTCCCGATACGCCGTCAGCCGGTCGGCCAACTCTCTGAAATCCACCTCATGGCCGTCGAATTCCGGCCCGTCCACGCAGGCGAACTTGGTCTCCGTCCCGATGGAGACACGGCACCCGCCACACATGCCGGTCCCGTCTACCATGATCGGGTTCAATGAGACAATCGTCTTAATCCCGGCTTCGCGCGTCATGTCGGCGATGGCCTTCATCATGGGGACCGGGCCCGCCGTGTAGATCGCGCCGATCGGTCGGTCCTTGTCTTCCATGAGTTCCGTCAGCTTGTCCGCCACGGTGCCGTGGAAGCCGTAGCTGCCGTCGTCGGTGGTGGCGTAGACGATGTCCGACACCTCCTTGAGCGCGTCCTCGAGAACGACGAGATCCTTCGTCCGGCCGCCGGTGATGGACGACACGTAGTTGCCGACATCCTGCAAGGCCTTGGCGAGCGGGTAGATGACGGCCGTGCCGACGCCGCCGCCGATCAGCACCGCATGGCCGACGTTCTCGATTTCGGTCGGCATGCCCAGCGGTCCCATCACGTCCGTGATGGTGTCGCCCTTGTCCTTCTCGCATAGGCAGATGGTTGTCTTGCCGATGGCCTTGACGATCAAGTCGATGGTGCCGGCTTCGCGGTCGCAGTCGGCGATGGTCAGGGGGATTCGCTCCCCGGTTTCGTCAAGGCGGATGATCACGAACTGGCCAGGCTGGCGGTGTTTGGCCACCAGCGGCGCCTCGATCTTGAACCACTTGACGTCCGAGGCGAGCAGTTTGGCGTCCAGAATGGGGAACATAGGTTGGCTCTCTCCAGCTTAAACTCTCATAATCGGCTCGCGGCGCGGGAGGTCCGTCCCGCCCACAACATACCTTAGCACGGTTTGTTCATGTTTTGCAATCCGTATGCCAAAACCCGGTACTGGTTATGTTTGATTGGCGGGCGCCACTGGCAGCTTGCTGCCAGTGCCGGCACGGGCGGGCAAGCCGCCCGTGGCACCTAAACTTTACCAGTACCCAAAACCCGTCATCGCGTCCGACGTCTCGTTGGCCGCGTGTCGTGGGGAGGATTCCAATTCAGCATGGAAATATCCGCTTGGCTGGCTGGATGATCGCTAGAGCATCTCACGCTTTCCTGTGGCACCGGCGTCAAAGCCGGGAGGGGGCACAGGCGGAACGCCTGTATTGTTTTCTTCGCTTCCTGCGAAGGTTTTCTCACGCCGCGGGGGGTGGCACGGACAAGCGGGTGAGGCGAGGCGGCGTTGATTTGGAAGACGGTGCTTAATACAAGCACCAGTCCGGCGAACCGAGAAACGGAGCTTGTCCGTGGGCGTTCCATGCGGTCCACGGCAACAGAACACGGACAAGGATCGCCCTTGAAGCCGATTCGGTCGAATCACAGCTTCCTCACGGGCGATCCTTGTCCGTGCCACACCTGTCGGTGGGATCACAGTGGCGTCTGTGACACATTTTGGTTGCGGCTGGAGGCCTCGCGGTGCCACAGACATTCGGGGCAAGATGAACCTGTAGTAACAACTGTGATCGTTCGCTACGTCCAGACGCCGGGGAGCTTTTTGCGGCAGTTGTGGCAGACGCCCTTGGTGAGCTTGTTCTTCAGGATCTTGAAGCCAAGGCGATGAATGACAGGCTTGTGGCAGCTTGCGCAGACCGTGTTGTTGCCTTCGTGGGGCGCGATGTTGGATGTGTAGACGTATCGCAGGCCCGCATCCCGAGCGGCCGTGCAGGCCGCCTCCAATGTCTGGACCGGCGTGCGCGGCAGATTGGTCAGCCGATACATGGGAACGAACCGAGCGAAGTGCAACGGAACGTTGCCGCCGACGTGCTTGCGGATCCAGCGAACCATCTTGCGGATCGTCTCGGGGTCGTCGTTGTATGTGGGAACGACCAGATTGACCAATTCCACCCAGCACCGGCTCCGCTTCTTCACGGTTTTGATCGCATCGAGGACCGGCTCGAGATGGATCCCCAGGCTGCGGTAGTAGAAATCCTCGTCAAAGCCCTTGAGCGCGATCGCGAAGGCGTCCACGTACTTGGCAAAATCCAGAAGCGGTTTCGTCCGGACGAAAGCAGCCGTGGCCGCGACGACCTTGAGCCTCGCCTTCTTCGCGAGCTTGGCAATATCCTTGGCGTACTCCAGAAACGCCACGGGCTCGGTATAGGTGAACGCGATCGTGTCGAGGCCCTTCTTCTTTGCGGCCGCAACGGCCTGCTCGGGCGTCAGGTCGAAGGTCTTGAGTTGGTCCGGCACTTTCTGCGAATGCTGCCAGTTCTGACAGTACAGGCACCGCACGTTGCAGCCGCCGACGCCGATGGACAACGCCTTGGTGCCCGGCCGAAAATGGTTTAGCGGTACCTTCTCGATCGGGTCCACGCGAAGGATGCACGGGTTGCTGTACGCCCGACTGAAAAGCCTCCCGCCGACATTCGTGCGCGTCCGGCAGAAACAGGTCTCGCCGTCGTCGAGCACGCAGTCGAGTGGGCAAACGAAGCACTGGATCCTGTCGTTTGGCAGGGATTCATAGAAATCGACTTCGCGGGTGAGCTTGGCCGACGGCCCGGCAGCGAGGACCCGGCCGATCCGCCCCCCCAACCCGCAGGCGAGACAGGCCCCGCCGGCGAGGCGCCCCATTGACGAGATGAAGTTACGGCGATTTGGGTGATCGAGGTTCATGAGGATACCGAGCCTGCAAACAAACCCCGGCGAGACGCCGGCGCCACCCTCATACCACCGGCGAGACGCCGGTGCCACAGTTTTGCCATTGGCTGCCAGTGCTTTGTCACGCCTAGATATGCGGGTTGGGCGGTACGGGCGTCTCGCCCGTGCAAGACCATGGCAACCCGATTTCGCACGGGCGGGACGCCCGTGCCACCCGATGATTTAGGCGTGACAAAGCACTAGGGCTTTGTCTTCACCTTCTTCTTCACCTTCTTCTTGCCCTTTGGCTTCAGGGCACAGCCTTTTTCGCAGTTCCCAGCCTGTGGACCGCTCGCCGGATCGGTTCGCTCAGTCACAACGCCGTCGGCCAGTTGCCGGCCGCGCTGGCGGAGTTGCTCGATAAACAGCGGCTTGAGCATGAACTGAGCCACGCGGCCGGTCTTGCCTTTCCGCCGTGACAACTTGCTGATCTCCTTCTTGAGTTCGGCCGGACGATCGACGGGGGCGATGCGCTCCGCCATCTCAGCCTTGCTGATTTCAAACTCGGCGTCCGACATCTCGGCTGCCTCCCGGGCCGTGGCCACCAGGAGGTCGGCTCGCTCCGCCCGCGCATCAGAACTGAGTTGGCCGAAGTGCTCCGCCTCCCTGTCGAGAAGCTCCGCAATCACGCGCTGTAGGCGATGTGACGGCATCTTTCTAGCGCGTGTCAGCAGTCGCGCGAGGTGGGAGTTGTCGCTCGCCTGTCCGACACGGACCGGGTCCTTCAAGTTCTTCGGGGGAATCAGGCATGCCTTGTAATCGGCCAGCACCGCCTGCTGCCCCGGGTTCATGACCTTCTCGACCGCTCGTTCAAGATCGACGATAGGCGGTTTGCCGCGATTGCGGTTCCGCTTCGAGTGTCTTTTCGACGAGCGCTGTTGTGCGACCGAGTCGCGCTCCACCGCGAACGCCTCGCAGAGCAACACGATGCGCCCGATCTGCTCCTTGCTCAGATGCAAGCCGTTTATGAGATTCCAGTTGTTGATCTCTGCGCGCAACAGAGTGATTTCCGCTTGATGATGATCGCGCATGTCCGCCGGGTAGTCGTCGGTGCCGTTTTCAAACACAGCCCGGGCATGTCGCAGGTTTTCGTTCGGCACGGAGCCGGTCAGCGAACACATCACGTCGATGGCCGATGGGCTCAGCAGGTAACGCCCCACCGACCCGAGACGCGGGTGGATCTGCCGGTTGATGGCATCGAGTTCCTCCCGTGCGGACGCGAGCCGCCGGTCCAGTCGCGACTGAGAGCCGGCCCTGCCGGCTTCTTTCCCACGGCGAGCGCCCCGACGTCCGCCTCGCTTTCCCGCCTTGGGACCACGGGTTTTGGCATGGGCCTGGCGGCGGTCGGCCGTTGGGCGATGCTTGCGGCCCGGTCTGAAGCCCTTCGCGTATGCGAGCTGCGGCCTGGACAGAATCTCGGATGCGAGTCGTTCGAGTTCGAGGAGTTCGCCCACCAAGGCCTCGCGCACCTCCTTCGCTTGGTGGTTGAGCGTGGCGGTTCTGCGTTCGACCTCCGGGCTGAAGCCCTGGTTTCGGCTGTCTTCGTCGGCAAACTGCTGGAACGCCCCACTGATTTCGGGTTGGATTTCGGCCTGCGCTTCGTACGCCTCGACGTGCAACTCCGCGGCTTCGTCAAGCAGGGTCAGGAGGCGCCTTGCTTGGGCTTCTGTGAGATCCAGGCTACGAATGAATTCGTCCGTAGCCGAACGGTGTTCTTGCCGTGACTGGCGCGCGCGGATGAGGAATTCATCCATGACGTCGTCGGCCCACAGTGTCGAGGCAGCGCCGAGTGTCATCGTCAGGGCGGCCAATGCCGGCGAGAATAAACGAGAGTGGCGATATCGAATACGCATGGGGCACCTCGCAGGGCAAGCCAAACCTGCCCAAGAAGTCCAACGCCCAATCAGGAGGGTTATTCTAATTGATTGTTCCACACGGGAGGAGCTGAGGCAAGGAATATCGGTCGCCCCGACAGGGCAATCGCAAGAATGGCCGGGCGGTGGTCTTTGCAGCGGTTTGCGCGCTCGTGTAGCGGCCGATCCCCGTGTCGGCCGTCGGAAACCGTTGGTGTTCTACGGCCGACACGGGGGTCGGCCGCTACATCCGCCATTCT
>JAUVGW010000076.1 GCA_030593565.1 Phycisphaerae bacterium
GTACGGTTCGCTCGGGCGACCATGTGGTGACGACCGGGCTGGAGCACAACTCCGTCATCCGGCCCGTCAACCACAAGGTCCTGGCCGGCGCCGAGGCGACATTCGTATCGCCGGACGCCGAAGGCACCATCGACGCCGACGATATCCGCAAGGCGATCAGGAAAAACACCAAACTCGTGATCGTCAACCACGCTTCGAACGTGACGGGCGCGGTGCAAGACCTGAAAGCCATCGGCGCCGTGTGCAAGGAGCACGATATACAGTTCGTGGTAGACACCGCCCAGACAGCGGGCGTGCTGCCGATCGACATGGCCGAATGCCATATCAGCTTCGCGGCGTTCACCGGCCACAAGGGCCTGCTCGCCCCTACCGGGACGGGGGGGATCTGCGTTGCGGATGACGCCGAGATCGAAGGCACGATCTTCGGCGGCACGGGTGTGCGCAGCGCCGACCTGTACCACCTCGATAAGTTCCCCTATCGCCTCGAAGCCGGCACGCAAAACCTCGCCGGCATCGCGGGTCTCGCCGCCGGCATGGACTGGATCGACAGCAAAGGCCTGGCCAACATCTACAAACACGAGATCGAGTTGCTCGGTATGCTCCAGGAGGGACTGTCGGAGATCGAGGGCGTCAAGATCCACGGCACGACGAGGTTGACGGATCGCGTCGCCACGCTGTCGATCACCGTCGACAAATACGACCCATCCGACGTCGGGACGATCCTTGACGTGGAGTACAACGTCCAGACGCGCACGGGCCTGCACTGCGCCCCGCTCCTTCACGAACACATGGGGACGGCGCCGCGAGGTACGGTCCGCCTTTCCATCGGGCCGTTCAACACCAAGGAGCACATCGCGGCTGCTGTCAAGGCGGTCGCGGAAATCGCTGCTGATCGTTGATCGCCGCCGGCGACATGACGCGCCGCCGCAGGGGCATTCAAACCGAACAAGCCTCGTGATAAAGAGCCGCGGACTTCAGTCTGCGCGGCGCCTTGCTGTGCTCGCGCGGCCTTCGGCCGCAGCCAAAATGTGACACAGGCGCCCCGCCTGTGTCCCCACCGACAGGTGTGGCACGAACAAGGAACGCCCGTGAGGAGGCTGCGGTTTGACCGAACATGCCTTGAGGCGATCCTTGTCCGTGTTCCGTCATTGAACGAACGGCCGGCGCGCACGGTCTGCGCTGGGCGATCTTCGCGCCCGTGATCGAGCAAATGCTGTCTTGGAAAGGCCTGGACGAGGTGGTCCGGCGTTGCCAAGTGCGGGAACTTGCGGACAACACAGCCGCGGTGGCGCGCGGACTCCGCGTGCACGCGGAGCCAAACCTATATCGTGCGGAAGCTGCCTACTGGGGCGCTGTAGAAGCCGTGCTCGATTACAACATCAGCCAAGCGGGTCGCACGACCACCGCCGGCGGGCCGTCCCGTGATACGCCTGTGCAATCAGACACTCGTCCCACCACACCTTGACGGGCCGTATCTTTCCAAGCATCTAGCGCTCTGTCGTCCGTCAATTGATGGACCCGGTTGGGTGCCACGGGCAGCTTGTCTGCCCGTGAACACTGGCAGGCAAGCTGCCAGTGGCACCCAACAAATCACGTGCGACGGGGCACTAGCGCAGCAAATCCGACAACTTCGTTTTGCTGAACAGGTTCTTGACCGTCGACGCAGCTTCGTCATGTGCGCGGTTCATCGCGACCTGAATCGGCTGCGGCATGCCCTTGATGTGCGCGCGCCGCTTGTCGTTCGTGGTGATCGCGCCGACAGCGTCGAAGATGTCGTAAAGCGTGATGCTGTCCGGCGTCACGTTGAGGCGGAATCCGCCGCGCGGTCCCCTGTCTGAATGCAGGATCTCGGCGTTGGCGAGCTGGCTTAGGATCTTCGCGACATACGCCTTTGGCAACTTGTGCTTGTTGGCGATGTCGTGAGCCCGTACGCCGGTAGGCTGCGAGGCGCCGCGATGCTGATCCGCGATCTCGTACAATGCAAGCAGTGCGTAGGTGGCTGTCTTTTTTCGTAGCATGGCGATGTGTCCTGTCTGTGTGCCCTTTCGGTGATCCCAAGGGCACGTTGTCCTATTACCCCTTGCCACGGAAGACGCTTATCACCACAATCCAACGCGTCGCTTCCACAGCTCACTCCACCGGGAATCCTAGTGGATGCTGACGTTTCTCGCCACATGATATCCAGTACATTTTTGAAAAAAAAATGGAAAATGCCGAAAAATATCGCCGACACCCTCCCACCTGGCTTCGGGCATTGGGCGGGGAGGATCTCCCGTCAGCCATTACGGTTTCCGGCATCACATATCAACACATTCGGACCTTCAAGCACGATTTCTTCGCCGCCACCGGCCTGTACGAAGGCTCCCCGGGCAAGGTTGTCCTGAAAATCGGGAGACGGGTTCCAATATTCGGAATTCCGCTTCAGTGGATAGGCGTCTTTCTCAAGAAACACGAGTCTCGGCTCTATGGCCTGACGGAGTCGATCAAGGGGGTGCCGGCACTGACCGGGGAGTGGGGCGCGACGGGCATGGCACATACGTATGTCGAGGGGCGCCCGCTGGCGAGACACGACATCCCTGACGACCAGTTCTTTCCTGCGCTATCAGCGATGTTGGATGCGATTCACGCTCGCGGCGCGGCATACGTCGATCTGGAGAAACGCGAGAACATACTGCTCGGCGATGATGGGAGGCCGTATCTGATTGATTTTCAGATTTCCTGGCATCTCCCGAGGAATCGCGGGGGGGCGACTTGGCCGGCTCGCCTGCTCCTGGAGGCCCTACAAGCATCGGACCGCTATCACCTGATGAAGCACTGGCGCAGGCATCGGCCCGATCAACTCGAAGCCGGCGACATCGCCGCGTCCTACCAAACGCCATTTTGGATTCGCTGGCACCGGGCCGTCTTTCGCCCGGTGACGAAGTTACGGAGGCGAATACTCGTAGGACTTGGTGCGCGCTCGTCACCCACCGGGCGTTCGCCTGGATGACTCTTGTCCCGACTCGCCGGATAGCGCGCGACAACGACACACATTTGCGAGTTTGCGCCTCACCCCCATTTGGGCTCGTTTTTATGCTACGAACGGGCCTTTTGATACGTACGTGGCCGGATCGCCGGGTGTGAAGCTGGATTCCGACGACGTTTTTTTCTCAGAATCCGAGCGCAGAGACCTCGTTACGGCGCATCGCGTTTGCCTGCGGCACCGGCGTCTCCCCGGCGGAATCAAGGAAACCATGTTTTTCTGCCGTGCTTTTCCACCTTTTAGGCGAGACACCCATGCAACACTCAGCCGTTCCCTGATCCAGAACCCCAAAAATAGGGTGAATACCCTATTGAAGAACCCCGTACAACGTTGGCATAATGATATGTCTATTCCCCCCTCCGGAAGGCGCCGGGCAAGCTCAACGCTCCCGGCGTCTTTCTTTTTGGCTGCAACACGGAATATTTGATGCTGAATCAGCCATGTTCGCCGCCGGTCGCCTGCGTGGACGACAATCACGGCCACGCGGGCGGGACGACGCAATGTGGATTCAAGGCCGGGGCGCATCACCCAGCCCGGCGCGAGCCGGCTCCGATGTGCGCACTATCAGTGGGATCGCGTCGGGATGGTCACTTCCAGCCACACACAGTCGGTCGACGTCTTGATCCTCGGTCTTTCCAATTCGGCGGGGAGGATGACGACGTCGCCTTTGTCGAACCGTTCACTGCCGGAATCGCCATAGCCGATCTCGCCGCTGCCTTCCAACACGATCCAGCAGACAAGTTCGGCGTACGGGAGGTCCTGCTCCACCTGCTCCATGAACCGGACCTTCTCAACGACGAAACTCGGGCAGGTGACCAGCCTTGATACGGTGGTGAAGACGTTGCCGGTGTGGGACCGCTGCTCGAACTCGGCGAAGTCGATGTCGGTGCGGATGCAGGCGAGGCCTTGGTCGACGTGGAGGCCCGCGTCGCTGTCCGGCCGGACGCGGCCCCAGTCGTAGAGGCGGTAGGTGATGTCGGAGGGCGTCTGGATCTCGGCAACGACGACGCCCGCGCCGAGGGCATGGAGCGTCCCGCTGGGGAGAAAGTACATGTGGCCCGGTCGGACGGGGATTCTGTGCAGATAGTCGAGGATCGCCTCGGGACGATCGGCCATGGCCTTGCCCAGTGCCTCGACCGTGGCACCGGGCTTCATGCCGCGATAGATGGCGGCGCCTTCCGCGGCGTCGATAATGTACCAGGTTTCGTGCTTGACGCGAACGTTCCCGCCGAGCCGCCGGGCGGTTTCGGCATCCGGGTGAACCTGCACGCTCAGGTCCTGCGCGGCATCGAGAAACTTGACGAGCAACGGGAACCGTCCATCGGCAAGCGGCGCTTGACCGAGTAGCGCCCGCCCCCACGTCTCGACGAGTTCGTGAATGGTCTTGCCTTTCGCCGGCCCTCGCGCAACGACGGACTGGCCGGCCTCGAGGTCGGCGCATTCCCAGGATTCGCCGATAGCCTCGTCACCAGGCAGCGTCTTGCCGAACAGACGCCCGATGTTGCGAGCGCCCCAGATTTTGGGTTTGTAGATCGGCTCGAAGATGAGCGGGCAGGGATCCATGGTGGGAGGATTGTAGCACCTCCTCGATGGGCCGCACAGGCGGCGGTCACGAATCCAGGCGCGTCGGACGCGCTCCCCTGTGGGTCGCGGCTAAACGAGGGCACGTTCGCTCAGTAGAGGCCGCCGCCGGCGGTGTGGCCGAATTCGCTGGGGTCCTTGGCGAAGGATCGGGCGGTGTCCATTGAGATCAGGCCTTGGCCGACGAGTTGCTGGAGGTCGGTGTCGAGCGAGAACATGCCTTCCCTTCGGCCGCTTTGGATGGCGGAGTCGAGGCTTTCGATCTTGCCTTGGCGGATGGCGTTGCGGACGCTGTAGCTGCCGCACATGGCCTCCATGGCGAGGACGCGTCGGCCGCCGTTGCCGCTGGGTAGGAGGTGCTGCGCGATGGCCCAACGGAGGCTCATGGAGAGTTGCGTTCGGATGTCGTCGTGCTGGTCGGCGGGGAACAAATCGACGAGTCGCGTGATGGCGCCTTTTGCGTCGGCGGTGTGCATGGTGGCGAGGATGAGGTGGCCGGTTTCCGCGGCCGACAGCGCGAGCTGAGCCGTTTCGCGGTCACGAATCTCGCCGACGAGGAGGATGTCGGGGTCCTGTCGGAGACCGAATCGCAGGCCGTCATAGAAGGACGCGACATCCACGCCGACTTCTCGCTGCGTCACCATGCTGTCGGCGGTGGGGGGATAGATGTATTCGATCGGCTCCTCGATCGTGATGATGCGATAGCCGCCGCGTGTGTTGAACACCTGAATCAGGGCGGCGAGGCTGGTGGTCTTTCCGCTGCCCGTGATGCCCGTGAGCAGCACAAGGCCGTTGCGCTCGGTGAGGATGCGCTCCGCCAGATCGACGGAGAAACCGAGATCGGCGAGCGTGGGGATCTCGTTCGGGATCGCGCGGAAGCACACGCCCCGGTCGCCGCGGCTCGCGAACAGATTGACGCGGAACCTCGCGGTCCCGTCGCCTTCGCCGAGTTGGACGGCGAAGTCCAGATCGGTTTCGTCGTCGATGCGCGCCAACACCTCGTGCGGGGCGACGGTCTTGACCATCGCCACGGCATCGCCGCGGGCGACCGGCTGTTCGCCGACGTTGGACAGCTTGCCATGGACGCGATACATCGGCCGATATCCGGGGACGAGGTGGAGGTCGGACGCCTCGGCCGGGGCCATGCCGGTAAGAAGTTCCAATAATCGTGCGTCTATCGGGTTGGATGTCATCATATTCGTTCCTCGCGCAGCGCGACCATGTGCGACCCGTCGCGGCTTCGGGGTATGGTACACGGAGGGCCGGCGGGCAGTTGCGTGGAATCTCGTGGCCCGTGTAGGATTGCGATATTGTCAGCCCGTTTTGGCGGGCTGATTGGGAATCCCGTGATGATGACATTTGAATGTCCGGTGTGCGGAGAGGCAGTGTCGGTCGAGGCGGCGGGGCAGTGTCCGCATTGTAGTCGGGAGATCGCCGTGCCTGGCGGGACACCGGCTCCGCCTTCCACTGGAGGCGTTCCGGATCCGCCGCCAACGGAGCCTCCGCCGGTTAGGCTGGGATATGCCGTGGCGACAGGCCAACCGGCCAGCCAAGGGCTTGCCATCGCATCGCTGGTTTGCGGCATCGTTGGCTCGTTGGGTCTCCATATGGGGGTGGTCGGAGTGGTAGGACTTGGAGGTCTCGTGCTCGGTATTGCCGCCTCGTATAAGGCGAAGCGGCAACCGACCAAGTACCGCGGTCGAGGCATGGCGATCATCGGCATTTGCACTGGGACCATCGGCTTGGGGTTCGCAGTTCTCAGGTTGTTCTTGCATTAGCGGGGAGCAGCGGACCGCGGGAGGAACGAATCTCCCGATAAACAAGTTGGCCCTTGCCACTCGCCCGAGGATGCCTATGGCGACGACGTTTGAATGTCCAGGGTGCGGAGAGACGGTGTCGGTCGAGGGGCCGGCCGGCGAAGTGGTGCCATGTCCGCGCTGTGGTCGGGATATCGCGGTGCCGCCAGCGCCAGTCGTGTTGGATTATGCCGGCGCACCAAGTCGTTGGGCCAATCACGAGGGCTTGGCGGATGTGGCGTTCATCATTAGTTTCGTTGGACTGGTCGGGCTTGTCGTTACTGAGTTCGCCGCCATCGTCGGCCTTATTGGAGCAGGCTTGGGTACCTACGTGCTCGTCAAATCAAGACGACGACCGAACCGGTATGGCCAGCGCCATTGGGTGGTGGCCGCGGTTTATCTCGGCGGAGTGAGCGTCTTTGTCGCGATAGCTATGCTGATCATATAATCGTCATTTCGTGAGGTGGCTGCACGGGCCAACAAGTTGGCCCGTGCCACCCGACCGCACTTTCGCTACCGAATGGGCGTCCGTAGGATCAGCGATACGGATTCATGACAGCTTCGGCGGCTCGCGAAACAGCGAAGTGGCGTGTGACATCATCCGCGTCGGGTACCGGATCAGAGCCCCGAGCGTGAGCGAGCGGGTCCGAAGACCAGCGGTCTGTCCACGAAGACCCCGCGCTGACGCTTGGGGCTCTGATCAGCCCCGTCGAATCTGCCATGGGTTCCGGCGCTACTTGTCCTTAGCCTCTCGTTTGGCATCAGGGCGCTTGTAAAGGTATGCACCGTTTTCCAGGCGGGCTTCGGTGCCGTCGTGGACGGCATATTTGCCGGGGCCCCACATCGATGCGCCGGCGTGTCGGCCGTCCTTTGCCACGGCGTAGAACTTGAGGCCGAAGGCGGGGCGGCCCTGCTTGTCGCGCAGGCGGGGCTCGGTCTTGTCGGCGATGCGTTTCAGGACTTCGAGGCAGGCCTGCTGGGGTCCCATGCCGCCTCGCATCAACTCGACGATCAGGAATGACGCGCAGTTTTGGAGGTTGGCTTCCCCTCGGCCGGTCGAGCCTGCCGCGCCGACGTCGTTGTCGACGTAAAGGCCCGCCCCGATGATCGGTGAGTCGCCGACGCGGCCGGGTATCTTGAACGACAGGCCGCTGGTCGTCGTGACGCCCGCGATGTTCCGCGCCGCATCGACGGCGCAGCAGTTGATCGTCCCCCACGTGTGCTCGACACCTGTGGCACGGTTCTGGGATACGTTGCCATCGTCGATCAGATCCGGTGCGAGCCAATCGTCGGTGTCGGATCGCGATTCCTTCCATTTCAGCCAGATTTCACGGGCTTCGTCGGTCAGGAGTTGTTCTTCCGGAAGGCCGTGCGCCTTGGCGAATCGCAGCGCGCCTTCACCCACGAGCAGGACATGGTCTGTTCGCTGCATGACGAGCCGTGCTACCTTGGACGGGTTTCTGATATTCCGCAGGGCCGCCACTCCGCCGGCCTTGTGCGTCGGACCGTGCATGCAGCAGGAGTCAAGCTCGACAATCCCGTCTTCATTCGGCAATCCGCCGAGGCCGACGGAATGGTCGGTTGGGTCGTCCTCGACGATGTTCACGGCGGCGATCACGGCATCAAGCGGGTCGGCCTTCTGCCGAATCATCGACATGGCCTTCTCGATGGCCTTGAGGCCGTTGGCGCTGGCAACGACGACCGGCGGGTCGCACCGTGCGGATTGATCGGGGGCCGGCCGGGGTGGTTGGGCGAGGACCTCGCCACCTGTTTGGCCGACGGCTCCGGCGGCGACCGCCGCGGCTGACGCTTTTAGGAAACCTCGCCGCGTCCAATCCGATGGCGGCTGGTGCATCGTGGGGACCTCCGAGAAGGGGCGGTTTGCAACGGCAGTGTACGCTGTCTAAACTACGTTGGCTGAGAAAGTTAGCTCGGCCGCCCAAGACTGATTCTCGGACGGGCCGATCTGAACTCTAACCTCCGGGCACCCACACTGTCTACCGTCATGAGTGAACGTGTCGCCACAACCAGCCGGACGGACGACGACGCGGAACGTCGATTCGACGCCGAGGCCGTCGCCGCGACGCTGGCCGGGCGAACCGCCGCCTTCGACGACCTGATAGAAAAGTACCAGCGTCGGGCCGTCTCGGTGGCCTACCGCCTGTTGAGCGACATCGAAGACGCCAAGGATGTGTGCCAGGACGCGTTCCTGAAGGCGTTTCGATCGCTGACGTCGCTCCAGGAGCCCGAACGGTTCGGCGCATGGCTGATGCGGATTGTGACGAACCTGTCGCTGAACTTCCGTCGGGGGCGGCGACCGCACCTGTCGTTGACTACGGCGGACGGAGAACGCGGCCTCGAAGACCGGGCGGCGGACTTGTCGCCGCGAGCGATACACAAGGCAGGCGATCCGGTGCAGGCGGCCGAAACGCAGCAGGCCGTCACGGCAGCGATCGAATCGCTGCCCGAACAACAGCGGTTGGCGCTGGTCCTGTTCGCGATCGAGCGACTCCCGCAGAAGGAAGTTGCCGAAATACTGGGATGCAGCATTGAGATGGTGAAGTGGAACGTCTTCCAGGCCCGAAAGAAGTTGAAGGAACAGTTGAGCGAGCACCTTGAAGCATGACGGACGAATCGGAACAACTTGAACGCCTGCTCAGCGAGCTTCACGACGGCCATTTGGCCGACGAGCAACTCGCCGATGCTCGGCGCGCCATCGCGGAGGATCCGGACGCCGCAGCCACGGTACGTGGCTATGAACGCCTGGACGGCGTCCTGCAAGACTGGCAGGTCGTGTCCCCCGGCATGGACTGGGAGGCGTTCGCGCGGCAGGTCAGCTCGCGGGTGGCCGACGAGGCGGAGGAACGGGACGCCGACGAGTCAGCGAAGCTTGCCGCCGTCGACCGATTGATCGGAGACTCGGTCGAACCGTTGCCCGCCGTCGACTGGGATGTGCTGAAGTCTCGCATATCGAGAGCCGTTCACGAGGAAGCCGCTGAGGCGGCCAGACCGTCGATCAAGCCGTCGCAATCGTGGCGGCGCGTTGTCGGATGGACCGGCCGCGTGGCTGTCCCGCTGGCGGCGGCGGCGGCCGTCGTGTTTCTTGTGTGGGGCCCCTGGATGGGTGGCCCGCCCGGGCCGGGTGTTTCCGCCGGGCCGATCGTGATGGTTTCGCTCGAAATGCCGGACTCGGTCGGCCAGATCTCCGTGACGTTCGCGGAGGAGCCGGCAGACGGAGACTACGACGTGCCGCCGCTCGTCATGGGCACGGCGATCGCCGTTGGTCCGTCGACGGGCAACAACACGACATTCGAAGAACCGATGGATGAAGCGTACTTCTACTAGAGCAGATTCCGTGCAACCGTAGCGTCCGACCTCCGTGCCGGACGTTGAAGACCAACGGTTTCCGCCGGCCGACGGGGGCGTCGGCCGCTACGAAAGAAGGCAAACCGCCTATAACTCGCTACACTTGGATTGAGACTGCTCCAGACCACGCTGAGCTACAGAAGTCGGAACGCGTCACCCTTCAGAGCCGGGGCGTGTCGCCCCGGTCCGGCTCGACACGAGCCGGCTCCGACCGCTGACACGAGCCGGCTCTGAAACCTCCTAAGGAACACATCCATGAGACTCGCCGCACAGAACACAACCGTTTGGCTGGCATTCAGCGTCGCCGTCGTGGCACAGACGGCGGACCTGTCCGCACAGGATGGAATGGACGTGGCCCGCGCCCTAGATCAGAAGCTGACGACGCTGACGATATCCAGCAAGGAGTTGCCGGAAGCGCTGGCTGAAATCGGCGGGCAGGTCGGCGTCACGATCACCGTTGAAGATCGGTCGGCCGGCATCCTACCATGGGGCCGGCAAACGAAGCTTGCGGCCGTGACGATCGAGCAAGCGTCGCTGCGCGAGGTCTTGCCGCAGATACTCGGCCCGTTGGGGATGACCTACGAGCTGCGCGACGACCATGTCCTGGTCGTGGCCACGGAGCCGCTGAAGCGCATCAATCGCCGGGCGACCTGGAATGACCTGAAACTGCTTCAACGATGCCGCGAGACGCGGTACTCCTCGAAGGCGATGGAAGCATTCGACATCCAGTACCGCATCACGAAGAAGGTGGATGCCCCGGCGCTGCTCGCCGAGCAACTCGAAAAGGCGGGACGCGGCAGCGTGGCCGAGATGCTCGAAGTCGCCACGGGCTCGCTTGGTTGGGTCTGGTTCCCGGACGACAGCCGCATCGTGATCCGGACATCGCAGGCACAAATCGCAAACAAGCTTTCCCGGCGGATCACCGTTCGCTACGAGAACACGCCGCTGTCGCAGATTTTGCTGGACTTGTCGGACAAGGCGGAAGTCGCCCTGCTTCTGGAGCCGGGCATGATGTTGAAGCTGCCGCCACCCGCGGCGAGGCCGTCGCTCGTGATTCAACAATCGTCCATTCGGCAAGCACTCAACATCCTGTCCGCCGAGACAGGGATCAAATACGAGATGCGGCGCGAGGTCCTGTTCGTCGGCTTGGCGGACAACTACCAACCCGGCGGGGTTCCAGCGGCGGCGGCGAGGCGTTCGCCGTATGTCGGCAAGATATCCGTCACCAGCGAAGACGGCAGCTACACGTACGATTTCCTCCTCCGCGAAGACGAACTGCCGGATGATATCATCGAATATCGGCGACAAGTGATCGACGAGTATATCGAGCGGATGCGACGTGACATGGCGCCGGATTGAATCGCCGGCCCCGGAAGGCGTCGACCATCCGAATTCCGCCTGCTGAAGCCCACGGCCGAAACCAGCCGATTTCGTCGTTTTTGGCGGATTATCTGCAAACGTAGCGGCCGACCCCGTGTCGGCCGTAGAACACCAACGGTTTCCGACGGCCGACACGGGGGTCGGCCGCTACACGAGCGCGCAAACCACTGCAAAGACCACCGCCCGGCCATTCTTGCGATTGCCCTGCCCCGTCCGGCGACTCCGGTTGTAGGGTATTGACAGAACGCTATTCACTAGTTCTACTATGGGGTTCGGCACAGGATTGCCGTGCCGGGCTCGAAGTGTGAACCGAGCGGTTCGATCCAATCGAGACTTCTCCGAGGAATGTGACGATGCGACGACCATTCGTAGCGGGCAACTGGAAGTTGAACCTAGACTTGTCCGCCGGTCGCGCGTTGGTGGCCGGCGTCGCGGAGAAGCTGCCCGCTTCGTTGCCGATCGACGTCGCCGTGTGCCCCACGTCGATTTACCTGTTTCCGATGGCCAAGGCGATTTCGGGAACGCCGATCAAACTGGGAGGCCAGAATTGTTGGCACGAGTCCAAGGGGGCGTTCACGGGTGAAGTCTCCGCGGCGATGGTGAAGGAGGCGGGCTGTACATACGTCATCCTCGGCCACAGTGAACGACGACACACGATCGGCCCGAAGGATGCGGACGGACGAATCCACGCCGAGACGGACGAGATGATCGCAGCCAAGGTCCGCGCGGCGATGTCGGCGTGCCTGGTACCGATCGTATGCATCGGCGAAACGTTGGAAGAACGGGATGCCGGGCACACGAACGAGGTGCTCAGGCGTCAGATCAACGGAAGCTTGGCCGGCGTGGAGGCGGCATCGGGTGATTCGCTTGTAATCGCGTACGAGCCCGTGTGGGCGATCGGGACCGGTCGCACTGCGACGCCTGAGCAGGCGCAGGACGCGCATCAGTACATCGCTGCGTTGTTGATGGAACGATTCGGCTCGGACGTAGCCGGCGACATCCGGATCCAATACGGCGGCAGCGTGAAACCGAGCAATGTGGTTGAACTCATGAAATGCCCGGATGTGGACGGGGCCCTGGTTGGCGGGGCCAGCCTGAAGGTCGACGATTTCGTCGGCATTATCGAAGGCACGATCCGGGCGAAAGGATTGGACTAGGGATGATGGAAACAACGATATTGGCATCGGCCGGTTGGTCGGCCCTGACGGTCATCGGCGTCATCGTGCTCGTGGCGGTCGAGTTGTTGTTGATCGGGCTCGTGCTGCTGCAGAAGAACCGCGGCTCCGGGCTTTCGGGTGCTTTCGGTGGTGCGGGAGGGCACACGGCGTTCGGCACCAAGACGGGCGACTTCCTTACGTGGGTCACGGTCGCGCTCGTCACGGTGTTTTTGGTGTTGGCGATCCTCCTGAACTTCGCCTTCGAGCCGACCACGATGGCCGATACCAGCGGTGTGACAGCGGCCGATACGACCGATACGTCCGGTGCGGATGCGACCGGCGATGTGGAAGGGGCGGGCGCCACAGACGCACCGGCGCCGGCATCCGATTCGCCCGCCACACCGGGTGGCGGCTAGTCATGCGCCCTGGGGACCTGCAGGCGCTATTTCGGCAGACGCGTTCAAATAGACGGAGTCCCGGATGATCCTCAGCATGACCGGTTTTGGTGAGGCGCGAAAAGAGGAAGACGGCGTCACCTATCGCGTCGAGATTCGCAGCCTCAACAATCGGTACTTCAAGCTGTCGATGAAGCTGCCGGAGCAATTCCAGCGGTATGAATCACAGATTGACAAGCAGTTGCGGTCGAGGCTGGATCGGGGGACCTTGAACTTTCTTCTCCGCGTGGCGGGCGACGCCCAGGCCGCGGTGGAGATCAACAAGGCGGCGTTGGCGCAATACTTGGATCACCTGCGGGATGTCGCAAAGGGCGACAGCGTGACGCGGATCGATCTGGCAAGCCTGTTGATGATTCCGGGCGTGTGCCAGACGCCCGATTTTGACGAGGCGACACTGGACACGCAGTTCGAGATCATCCACGGCTTGACGGCCGAGGCCCTCGACGGCTTGATCGAAATGCGCCGTACCGAGGGCAAGGCGCTGCTGGAAGATTTGCAGGTCCAATGCGTCGAGATCGCATCGCGGCTCGACGAAATCACGCCGCGGGCCCCGCGAGTGATCGATGAATACGCCACCCGGCTGCGGGCCCGTGTTCAGCAGTTGTTGGCGACATCGAGCGTCGAGCTGGAACAGGATACCCTCGCGCGGGAGGTGGCCGTCTTCGCCGAACGATGCGACGTGAACGAGGAGATCGCCCGCACAAGGAGCCACCTGGGCCAGTTCGCCGAGCTGTGCGATGCTCCGGAGTCGGTCGGACGGAAGCTCGAGTTTCTCGCCCAGGAGTTGTTGCGCGAGGCGAACACGATCGGCAGCAAGGCGAACGACGCCGAGATCGCCCGGCATGTCGTGGAGATCAAGGCGGCGATCGACCGCCTCAAGGAGCAGGTGCAGAACGTGGAGTAGGGCGAAAGGCAAAAGTCGAAAGTCGAAAGCCGAAATACGACGTTTAGCCGCGACCCAGTGAGGACGACCGAATAGAGAGTCCGAACGAGCGAGATTGGAAGGACTGAATGCGACCAAGGCGGGAGCATGAAGGATGAAGGATGAACGCGGGCGACTGACGGCCCTGCGATCCTTGACCCCTAGACCCTGAACCCTAGACCCTATTGACGCTTGAATAGTCATTTGAACATCTAGCATCGACCGGAAGCCCATGGATTGCGATCCATGGGCTTGGGGCGTCCAACGGCGAGAAAATGGCTGACGAAACAGATAGGCATCCAGGGACAGTCGTCGTGATCAGCGGCCCCAGCGGTGTGGGGAAGTCGACGATTTGTCACCGCCTGTGCGAGATGATTCCCGCTGAGTTCAGCGTATCGGTTACGACGCGCCCGCCCCGTCCGGGCGAGAAGAACGACCAGGACTACCGTTATGTGGACCAGGACGAATTCGTGCGGCTACGCGGCGCCGATGGCCTGGCGGAATGGGCGGAAGTCTACGGCAACCTGTACGGCACGCCGCGGGCGGCCATCGAGGAGGCCATCAAGGCGGGGCGCGTCATCATCCTGGAGATTGACATCAAGGGCTGCTTGCAGGTCCGCGAGAAGTTCCCCGATACGATGACGTTCTTCCTGCTGCCGCCGACGCCGGAGGAACAGCAGCGTCGAATCGTCGGCCGCAAGACCGACGCGGCGGACGTGATCGAGCGGCGGCTCGCCAAGGCGGACGGGGAAATTCGGTATGCTAGCGAGGTGGGCTGCTTCAATGAGTTCATCATAAACGACGACTTGGACGAAACCGTCGATCGGATTTACCAGGCGATTGTGCATAACTGCGCCCGCGATTTTCGCGAGGCGGACCAATAGGGGTAGCAAAGAATGATCGAAGACCTGAGGGACGAGGACCTGATCAACCGCATCGGGGGGCGCTTCAAGCTGACGGCCCTAATCCAGAAGCGATGGAAGGAGCTGATGTTCGGAGCCCGGCCCCTGATCGAACCGGGCGACCTCACGCCGATGGAGGTCGCTATCAGGGAGATCAAGGAGGGCAAGATCGCGCCGAAGTTCGAGGTACCCGTCAGTGACGAAGACGCGGAACCATAGTAAGGACGACGACGCGCCCGCGCCATTGGACTTGGCCGATCGCGAGGTCCTCGTCGCGGTTTGCGGCGGGATCGCCGCGTACAAGACGGCCTCGGTGGTGTCCAAACTCGTTCAGCGTGGTGCGGGCGTCACCGTGGCGATGACAGCGGCGGGGCAGCGGTTTGTGACGCCGCTGACCTTCGAATCGCTGACGGGCCGGCGCGTGTTCACGAGCCTATGGGATGCGGGGGACCATCACGATCCACAACACCTGAGCCTGACCGAAGCGGCGGACCTGTTCATCATTGCGCCCGCGACGGCGAACATCATCGGCAAGATCGCCGGCGGCATCGCCGACGACCTGGTCTCGACCATGGTCATGGCGGCAGCCGGTCCCGTGCTGCTCGCGCCGGCGATGAACACGCGAATGTGGGACAACCCGATCGTTCAGCAGAACCTCCGGACATTGATCGAGCGAGGCTTCCGCTGTGTGGAACCGGGCGAGGGCTGGCTGGCGTGCCGCGCGATCGGCAAGGGACGGATGGCCGAGCCCGAGGACATCCTTGCCGAGGCAGTCGCCATCCTCAAACAGGGCAAACCCGCATAATTGCGTGTGCGTGGCAGGTAAATGTCGGCTGCCCGCAAGGGCCCCCGACCCAGCGAGCCGGCTCGTCTCGAGCCGGTCTTCCTGTCGGGGGGTTTGTTCCAGCAGTCATTCGGAGTGTGTGCCCCATCCTTTGCGAAGCAAAGGGTGGGAATCCGCTACACGGCAGCCTCCCACCCTTTCTTTCAGAAAGGATGGGGCACCCACGCTCTGCGGACCCGACCTACACGACGTTGCTCCGTCGCCCCCGTTGGGGGCTAGGGATTCCGTGAACTGGTGACCCAGGGCTCGCTTCGCTTCGCCCTGGGCTTTATTCCATCGCCCCCTTTGGGGGCTGCGCGGGTCCTATCGCGCCCTTCGCTGGCGTTTGGTGCGGTGTGGTTTCATCAGCATCCAAAAGCCAAACGGCAGGGCAACGGCCGGCATCACGCTGATCGTCCCGCACAGATCGCCGTCCATGAATAGCTCGATCAGGGCAGCCAACGTATCGCCCGAAATGTTGATGCCACGGTCCCAATCAAGGGGCATCACCCAGCCATAGCAGTCGTCAGCGAAGAACGGCATGTCATCCTCGGAGAAGAAATCGACTGCGCCGGCCTGGGCAGGATTGTCGCGGTCGGAGATGTCGACCGTTTGGAAGGCCGCCTGCGACAACGCGAAGACGCGGCCGCCGACGACACCTACCCTGCGGACGAGGCCGCGGTGTTCAAACCAGCCGCGTTGGGTCAGTCCGTCGTCGTCGTAGTCGACAAGCTGAACGGCGTTCATACAGGAGGGCCGATACGGTTCGTCGTCGGGCAGGATCTCCTCGGCAGAGACGCCACCGTTGCCATCATCCCCATCCGAGTCGACCACCGTGCCGACATCGTCCGCCGGCATCGGCCAGTTTCCGTAATCGACGTGCTTGAAGGGAATCGCGATGAGCCCTAACTCGTCAATGATCTTGAAGGCTTTCTCGTCATACGTCGCCTCGGACTGCGTGAACGAGCCTGGCGGCCCGAGTATGACCCGGCCCAACTCGATCGGGTTCGTCGGGTCCTCGACATCGTAGTAGGAGACCGCGGGCCGTCGGCCGTTGGTATCATCGATGCCCACGGCGATCAGGCGGTTGCCTCGCGGCTCGATGTGGGTCGAGAAGCCCGGCACTTCGAGATGGCCCGTGACGGCGGGACTCGCGGGGTCGCGCAGATCAACCACGAATAGCGGGTCAATCTGTAGGAAGGTGACGACATAGCCGCGGGGGCCGTCGAATCGTACGGCCTGGAGCGTTTCGCCTTGGATGATCTGGGTCTCGCCGAGCGCGGTGATTGCGTCCAGGTCGGTCGAGTCATACGTGAACAGGCGCACTTCGTTGAATCCGAAGCCCCACGACTCGGTGGCTATTCGCAGCACATCCTCGTAGTCATCCAGGTAGAAGCGGTTTCGAATGTGGCCCGGCACATCGACCGTGCCGCGCATGGTGATCGCGCCGTCGGGATCGGAGATGTCGATCACCTGAATCGTGGTGTTCATGTCACCGGTATCGAAGTCGTACGCCTGACCGGCCGCGAAGATGGCCCGTTCGGTCACGTGCATGACCAAGGCGTTGCCGGAAAACGTCTCCCGCGTGACTGGGATGATGTCGTCCGGGTCGGCGACGTTGATCGAGGCGACGAAGCCTTCGGCGAAATCGTCGTCCTCGACTCGGCCATACGGCGGCGGGATGATGTTGTGGCCGATGGCGTAGATGACGTCGCCCACGCGCCGGCTCTCGTTGGCGAAGCCAACGAGGTTGATCTTGCTCTGAAGGGTGGGGGCGGTCGGGTCGGTGGCGTCTACGATGGCGAGTCGGCTGCCGTCGAAGTCGGGCGTCGGCGGTATCGGACCGTCGGACCCTTCACCCATTTCTTGGGCCATGCCTACGCCACCCAGGTATCCGAAGTGGAAATCCGCGCTGAGCAGGATGTATACCTGCGACCCCACCACGTACATCTCGACGCCACGTCCGCGTAATTCCAGTTCGCCGATCAGCGCCGGCGCGTCCGGGTCGGACGCGTCGATGATGAGCAGGCCCTTGAATCGGTTGAGGGCGTAGACCATGTCGCCGGCGATCTTAACGATATCGGCTTCTTCTATGTCGCGCGCGATGCCGTCAGTCGTTCCCTCGCCGAGGTCGGCGTCGGCCCCGGCGTCATTTTGCGCTATGCCTGGGGCCTCGGGGCTGCCATCTGCCTGACGGCCGCCGGCGCCGGAGAACAGGGACGACGGAATCGCGTCGCATCCCGACGAGATGACGACCGCGATCAGGAGCAGGGCCATCAGAAGTTTCGTCGCGTCCGCGCAGCGCGCGCAGATCGATCGGCTGACATGGATTACAACGCCTGAAGTCATTGTGGGGGGTCCTTTGAGCGAGGGTGGCCTTCTTTCTCGAGAAGCGAGGGGCGGGGCGTACGACATGCCGACGTCGTGCCACGTCAGACATGCCGCGCATCTAAATCATACAACATAATCGGCCTATTTCAAGTCGAAACAAGATAGGAATGCGAACCCGCCAGGGCAATCGCAAGAATGGATCTCGCGCATGAGCTGCGAGTCTGTTGAAGGGGGTTTGACAGGCACGAAACCGATC
>JAUVGW010000195.1 GCA_030593565.1 Phycisphaerae bacterium
AATCAACAGGGCAGCCGTCTGGCCACCCGACATGGCCGTGGCCACGGACAAAGCGAGATCAGCGTGGCAGTCGATCGGGTCTCCGCGGACCACATTCAGCCCACAGGCGGGATCGACCTCGCCCGTGTTTCGTGAGGGCGGCACGATGCCGCGATGCATGGCCATGGCCGTGACGGCCAAGTCAATCGCGCCGCTGCCAGCACCGTTATTACCAAGGGCGCCTTTTGTCGCCAGCACCGGCACGGTCGCGCCCTTCTCGCCGAGCGCGGCGCGAATGCCTGCCGCCTCGGACTGATCGTGTGCCACGGTGCCGAGCCCGGCCGCATTGACCAGGTCGGTCTGATCGGCGGATACGCCCGCGTCGCCCATGGCCTTGTTGATGGCGAGTGTCATCGCCCGGCCGTTGGCCTGCGGCTTGCTCCAATGGTCGACATTCGCCGCCGCGCCGAAGCCGACGATCTCGCCGTAGATGCGGGTGCCGCGGCTATGGGCCCTGTCCCATTCTTCGAGGATCATCAGGCCGGCGCCTTCACTGATGACCATGCCGTTTCGCGAGGCGTCGAAAGGCCGGCAGGCCTCGCCCGGTTCCTCGTCACGGCCTTCGGCCAAGCGGCCCATCAACGCCTGTCGCACGAGGCTCATGGGATTGATCTTGCTCTCCGCGCCGCCGCAAAGACATATCTCGGCCGCGCCGCGCTGGATGGCCCTGTAGGCTTCTCCCACGGCAAGGTGAGAACTCGCCTCGCCACACGTGATCGTGTTCGACGGTGCCTGACAGTCATGGACAATTGTCACATGGCAGGCCAGCATATTGGGCAGGAACTTGAGCAGCCAAAGCGGCGTGAGGTTGGTCATGCCCTCGTTGCCCCATTTCGCCAAGCTGAAGCCGCGATCGCCCCGGGCATCCGGCCGATCCACAGCGGTGGCCATCGCGCCGGCCAACTCGGGCAGGTCGGCACAGATCAGCCCGGCCCCGATGTTCGCGCCGAAACGCGTCGAATCCACATCGATAGGGCCGTCCGCCTCTCCTCGGTCGAAGATGCACTTCGTCGTGATGCCGGCATCTTTCACGGCGTGGTATGCGCCGGTGACGGCGAGCACGATGTCCCTCGCCATGACCTTGGTGGCCTTGCGATAGCCTTTCGGGACGCAATCCCGCACCTTGCCCCCGTCGACTTCTCCGCCGATCTGAGACGAGAAGCGACTGGGGTCGAACGCCGTGATACGGTCGATGCCGGATCGCTTTTCGACGAGACCGTCGAAGGTGTCCACGATGCCCAGGCCCAGCGGCGAGATAACGCCGAGACCCGTGATCGCAACTCGATGCTTCCTCATGGCGATGGCCTTCCAATGTGGATCACGCCCGTCCAGCGGAGACGCTGGATTGCTCGTGCGAGATTCCCATCTCGCACGTATTCTTCGCAGGATTCCAATCCTGCCGGGCTACGGGTAGGGATTCCCGTCAGAGTGGGTGCGAGAAGGGATTCTCGCACCAGCGTCGATTCTCGCACCGGCGTGATCGCAACTCGATGCTTCCTCATGGCAATGGCCTTCCGATGTGGATCATGCCCGACCAGCGGAGACATTGTAGGTATGCAGCAGGGACTTGAAATCTTCCGTGAAGACGAAGTTCTCCTTTGGGAAGGTCAGGCCGCTCAGGTTGTTGTCGATGTGGGAGAAGACGATGTCGACGTTCCCGAGCAACTCGCCATCGACGTAGATCTTGCCGGCCGTGCTGGCGGCCTCGGGCGAGACCTGCTCAATCGTCGCTTCGTACCTGAGTTGCTCGCCGGGCCTGACCTCGCGCAGGAAGCTCGCGCGCTTGACCTTCGCGAGGATCACCTTTTCCTTGAAGTCCCGCGCCTCGCCGACCAGGATGCCCGCCGTCTGCGCCATGCCCTCGATCATCAGGCAGGCGGGCATGACAGGATAGGCGGGGAAATGGTCGTGGAGGTGGTCCTCGGCGAGCGTGACGTTCTTGATAGCCGCGGCATATCGCCCGGATTCAAACGCCGTGAATTTGTCGATCCAGATCCAGCGCACCGTCGTTACGCCGCCGCTTTCTTGGTCACGTAGTTCACGATCATGCCCACCGAGAACAAGTCCGGCATCTTGGCGATGTCCGGGTCTTCCTCGAACTTCTTCATGTCCTCGTCGCGCGCGTGGGGCATCGCATCCTTCAGCCTTTGCAGCCCTTTCTCCGTTAACTTTCCGCTTTCGACATACTCCGGATTGTTCTGGAGGTCGTCCGGTGGGGACAGTTCGCCACGCGGAATCTTGATCGAGAAGGTCTTCTCGAGGCGAAACACGATGTCGAGGAAGTCGATCGACTCCGCTCCGAGATCGCCCATCAATGTCGCCCCTTCCAGGACCTCATCATCGTCGACCCCGAGTGCATCAATCAGGACTTCCTTCACCCTCTCAAAAACCTCATCTCGACTTATCGCCATATCAAGCGTCCTCCCGCGGCCCTATCAGGCCACGTCTGTGGTTGCGGAGGCCGTTTCCAGCGCCGCCGGCCCACCTAACAAACCAAATCGTTTCTTCGCATCTGCAACAAGCCTGCGGTCCGTTTCCGCAAGCGATGGATCAGTCTCGGCCAGATTGTAGTGGCGCAGTCGCAGCCGCGCCTTGACCATCTCCTCCTCACCGCAACGACCGAACGCCTTGAACTGGCTCTCCTTGTCGTCTATCCGAACCGCCTTCACTTTGACCTCGAGCGTCCGGCCGGGCGTGACGAAGCTCTTATAATTGATGTTCTTGGCTTCCGCCAGCACAATCATGCTGTGGGAGAAATCCTGGGTCGCCCGAACCAGCCAGCTTGCGGACTGGACCATGACCTCCAACATCAGGACGCCTGGCATGACCGGGAAAGTCGGAAAATGGTCGGCAAGGTACTCCTCGGCCAGCGTCAACGACTTGCTGGTCACGATTCGAGCACCCGGCTCCAGTGTGATTATCCGATCGACGAGGATGAACTTCATTCGTCCCACGGCTCCCAGGGGCTTCGACACGCGCCCGACTTACTTCGCTGCGGTCCTCCAAGCCTCGATTCGAGGCGCCAGCCAGCGAAACGAACCCGGATTCTTAGCCTAAATGGGGCCGTTGTTCAAGGCCAATTCCCGCAGCTCCCCCCGGAACAGGGTCAGCGGCGTGCGCTACGGTCCGGGCCGGATGTTCCAGCCCTCGCCCCGGGTGAAGCGGGTATCGGCGAACTTGAATTCCGCATGCCCATCCATGAAGCCCATGGAGTACTTCGAGCGCTTTCGATGCCAGCCCATGCCCAGCAACTGGTACAGGCTTTCTCCCTCCGATCCGTCCGGCGGCCTGGCTTCCGGCATGTACGCGTCCATGATGTCTTCCAAGAAAAGCACGAAAGTCGCGGCCTGGCCGCCGACCTTTTCGTGCAGCATCTTGCTTCCGGCCTGGCTGAAGACTTTAATGTCCCCGTAGTCGCGATTGCCGTCGAACATGGGATCGTCGTACCAACTCCAGGAGATGGGATAGCTGTTGCCCTGAACTTCCCACGCCGAGAAGCGCTCATCGACAACCGGTTGCGGCACCGGTGGCGGCTGACCCTGATAGCCGCGAAGGTGGGATTTGTCGGAGGGACACACATAGGTCTTGATGAGTGACCGTCCCTTCAATCCCGGCGCGATGTACTTGTTATAGGGACGCGCCTCGTTCGGAAAAACCTGCCAATCCGAACTCGGCGGATATTGCGGATGTGGAGTGGTTGTCTGGAAGCCGCCATAGACCCACTCCGAAACAACCGTAGCTCTCAACGAACCGTACTCGATTCCTATATGCCACGGCTGCGTGGGATAGCCGCCATAGTTCGACGGATCGTTGTCGGCGGTATACATGCTCGACGTCTTGGCGATCTCCCGAAGGTTCGACATACATTGAGCGATGTTTGCAGCCTCCTTCGCCGCGCTGAGCGCCGGAAGCAGGATGGAGATCAGCAAGGCGATGATCGCGATCACCACCAGGAGTTCGATGAGCGTGAATCCCCTTTGCCGGTCCAAGGCCCCCCGCACGGTTGCTCGCCGGCCTCGAACATGCCGCATTCGGCCGCTTGTCTTCACCATGGCGGTACCCCTTGGGATTCAATGGCCGGTCGTCTGTACGATCATGCCAGATGGCGCGGTCCGTTCCGCATTCCTCCATCATCCTTGATGATAACCGTAAACGTTCGATTTTCCAAAGCATTTCGGCTGACCGGTGGCGGGCGGCGGACAACCGCCAAACCCAAGATGGACCGCCCACGTCCGTGTAGTGCCTCCCCCAGGCAGCATATGATGAAAATCACAGCCGACGTAAAATGTCGAGGGGTTCCCCCGTGGATGCGTCGGCTGCGGGGGGCCACTGTGACGTTGACGCTCAGGAGCCGCCCAAACAGTCACGGGCCTGGTCGCGTTCCTGGGCCGTAGTTACGGGCCGGGATGTTCCGATGATTACTGATACAACGTGAACGTGTCGCTCGCGGCGTGGCCTTCGGCCGCAACCAGACTGTGGCACGGGCACCTGAGCCTGTGGTGCCACCGGCGAGACGCCGGTGCCACAGGTAGTCGCCGGTGCCACAGGCCGACGCGAGATGCCATCGTTGGTGGAGGCGGCCCATGACGCTGTTTGTGCTGTTGCCGGCATACAACGAGGAGAATTCGATCCCGGCGTTGATCCCCAAGATCTTCAACGCGCTGGGCTGTCAGCCATACGCGTTTCGCGTGGTTCTGGTGGATGACGGGAGCACGGATCGGACGGCCGAGCGCGTTGAGGAGCTTCGCGCTCGTTTTCCGGTCGAGGTTATTTCGCATCCGCTGAACCGCGGACTGGGCGAGACGATTCGCGATGGGATGGAATTCTGTGTTCGGGAGGGTGGACCGGGCGACATCGTCGTGCGTCTGGATTGCGACGATTCGCAGGACCCCGGTTACATCCCGCGGTTGATCGAGAAGGTGCGGGAGGGGTACGACGTCGTCATCACGTCGCGGTATCAACCGGGCGGTGATCAGACGGGCGTGTACGGGTACCGTAAGTTGCTGAGCTACGGGGCGGGGCTGTTCATGAAGGTGGTGTTCCCTATCCGTGGGGTACGGGATTATTCGTCCGGGTATCGGGCGTATCGGTGGGAGATTCTGAACGAGGCGGTCGAGGTGTTCGGCGGGCGTTTCATTGAACAGATGCACCTTGGCTTCTCGTGTACGCTCGAGAAGGTCGTAAAGCTGAAGATGCTCGGCGCCCGGTTCGCGGAGGTGGCGCACGTGCTGCGTTACGACGAGAAGAAAAGCGAGAGCAAGATGGCGAGCATTCCGACGACGATGGGCTATCTGGCGCTGGCATGGAAGTACAGCCCGTGGCTGGGCCTGCGGCGGCGCTATTGGCGGCGCCGGATCGCGGAGCGGCACGGCAACGGCGCGTCGCGGGTTCGGCCTAGCGAGGAGACGACGGTATGTGTGGAATCGCCGGCCATTTGATTCGAGATCGCAGTGCGACCGTGGATCCTGCGCGGATCCAGGCGATGACGGACGCGATTGCGCACCGGGGTCCGGATGGCGAGGGGCAATGGATTCGCGGTCCGGTCGGGTTGGGGCATCGCCGGCTGGCGGTGATCGATCTCGAGACCGGCGCACAGCCGATGTCAAACGAAGACGAGACGTTGTGGATCATCTGCAATGGGGAGATTTACAACTATGTCGAACTGCGGCACGACTTGGCCCGTCATCACACGTTTCGCACGCAAAGCGACACCGAGGTCATCTTGCATCTGTACGAGGAACTCGGGGAACGGTGCCTGGAGCGGCTGAACGGCATGTTCGCCTTCGCGATCTGGGACGTTCGTCAGGAGCGTCTGTTCCTTGCCCGCGACCGGTTGGGCATCAAGCCGTTGTTCTGGACGATGGGGAAAGGGCATCTAAGCTTCGCGTCGGAAACCAAAGCACTGGTGGCCGGCGGCGTGTGTGAGCCTCGGCTGAATCGTGACGCGTTGACCGAGTATCTGACGTTTCAATACACGTTGGGCGACCGGACGCTGTTCGAGGGCGTGCATCGGGTCGAGCCGGGGCATTACCTGACGTTTCGGCCGTTCCAAGATGTGGCGCCGTCGGTGGTGCGATACTGGGATTTCAACTATGAGTTGGATACGCATCATACGTTCGAATACTTCAGCGAGCGGCTGCATGGGCTGCTGGAAGATTCGGTGAGTCTTCGGCTGCGGAGCGACGTGGCTGTCGGGGCCTACCTGTCCGGCGGGATTGACAGTTCGGTCGTGACGTGTCTGGCGTCGCCGCGGTATGCGGGGCAATTCCACGTGTTCACCGGGGCGTTTGACGACGGGGCCGAATATGACGAATCAGCATACGCCCGGCTTGTCGCCGAGAAGGCGGATGCCGCGTACCACGAGGTCCGACCGACAGCGGATGATTTCATCGAGCTGATGCCGAATCTGATCCGCCTGATGGACGAGCCGATGGCGGGTCCGGGATTGTTTCCACAGCATTGCGTGTCGCGTCTGGCGTCCGGCACGGTCAAGGTGTGCCTCGGCGGTCAGGGCGGGGACGAGCTATTCGGCGGCTACGCGCGGTATCTTGTGGCCTACCTGGAGCAGTGTCTAAAGGGGGCGGTGTTCGGCACGCAGAAGGACGATGCCTACGTCGTCACGTGGGATGCGATCGTGCGACAGTTGCCGACCCTGCAAACGTATGTGCCGCTGATGCGTGATTTTTTCAGCCGCGGGCTTTTCGAGGACATGGACCGGCGATATTTCCACCTGATCGCTCGCGATCAGGGGTTGGAGTCGATCCTGACGGAGGACGCGTGGAACGCGTCAGGCCGGGAGGCCTGTTTCGACCGTTTTCAGCAGGTTTTCGGCGGTTCCGAGGCAAAAAGCTATTTCAACCGCATGACGCATTTTGATCTGAAGACGCTGTTGCCGGCGCTGCTGCACGTCGAGGACCGGGTCAGCATGGGCGTCGGCCTGGAGACGCGGGTGCCGCTGCTGGACCACCGGATCGCGGAGTTGGTGACGACCATGCCGCCGATCATGCGATTTCAAGGCGGGCGTTCCAAACACGTCCTGCGCGAGGCGATGGCGAACGTTGTTCCACAGGCGGTTCTCGACCGGCGTGACAAGATGGGTTTCCCCGTGCCGTTCAACGAGTGGCTGCGGGGGCCGATCCGTGATTTCGTATTCGATGTGCTGTTGGGATCGACAGCGAGGCAGCGCGGGCTGTATCGCATGGATGAACTCGAACGCCGGATCATGGCGAGTGGGAAGTACAGCCGGCTGTTGTGGGGGCTCCTGTCGCTTGAACTGTGGTTCCAGACCGCCATCGATCCGGCAAGCGGTGCTGTCAAGCCTGATTCGACCGGGGCGATGCGTCGGGCGGACAAGGTCCCGGCGTAGGCACGGCCTTCGGCCGCAGCCGAAGGGATCAAGGGACCGAGGGATCCAGGGACGGGAGGATCGATGGCAACAACTGTTGACCCGCGTGGCTGGCGAAGATAACTAATCGTCAGTAGTCCAGCGCGGCCTTTGGTCGCAGCGAAATTGTGGCACAGCGCGGCGGAGCCGCAGCCGTAGCGACGGCCCCCCGCGGCCGAAATCTACCGATTCCGTCGTTTAGCCGCGACCCACAGGAGAGCGCGTGGAGGGTGCGCTCCCCTGTGGGTCGCGGCTAAACAGAACGCTGGCCGCCGAAACTGCCACGGCCCCCGTCCCTCCTGTGATTGCACCGCCGAGGCGGCGGTGCCACAGAGACGGCGGTGCCACAGAGACGCCCGGGTGAACGATGGGGTCTGGAGCGATCGCACTCGACGGGACGCAAGAAGGCCGTGAACGGATACTGGATGTTCGGTGCGTCGGGGATTACGAACGGTCGCACCGGATCGGCGCGGTGAATATCCCGTTGGAGGAGCTGGCGAACCGCATCCACGAGCTGCCGTCTCGGCATGTGCCGGTGACGATCTATGACGAGGACCCGAGACGGTCGCGCTGGGCCGCGTCGCGGCTTCGGGTACGCGGGCGTTGTGTTGGGCAGGTGTACCATGGTCGGGGATGGCTGAGCGATGGTCCGACGGTTGAGGGGCCGTCGGGTGGCCGATTGTGGGGGCCGCACACGCTGCTGATCGAGGCGGTTGGGCATATGCGACAGGCTTGGCCGACGTTCGAGGGTCGCCGCGCTTTGGACCTGGCCTGCGGAAGCGGCCGGGACGCGGTTTTCTCGGCGTTGACGGGATTCTCAGTCGAGGCGTGCGACCTGCTGCCGGATGCGACTGCGTTGTGTGGGGACCTCGCCGCGCGGAACGGTGTCAGCGTTGTGTCGTACGTCATGGACCTGGAGGGCAACGCAGATTTTGGGCGGGAGCGGTACGACCTGATTTCATGTTTCAACTTCCTGCACCGACCGTTGGCGCCTCGGATTGCAGAGGCCGTGAGGCCGGGCGGGTTCGTCGTCTACGAGACGTTTGTCGATCCGCAGCGGGAGCGATTCGGCCGACCCCGACGGGACGCGCACATCTTGAAACCGGGGGAATTGCTCGGATGGTTCGAGGGATGGAGAATCATGGTGTCGCGCGACGGGGCGACGGGGCCGGGTCGAATCGCGGCCTCGATAGTGGCGAGGAAGCCGGACTCGGCCATGTAGGCTCCGCCGTATGTTGCCAACGTTGCGTCGCGCTCGTTCGGACCCCCTATTCGGTCGCCTTCACTGGATCGCGGCTAAACGGGGCAGGGCGTGTTTCAGCGATGGCGGGACGGCCGGACCTTTCTGGGCGGGGGGGGAAGCGGGCCGAGCGTCGTCGCGGAAGATTGAGCGGGGGGCGTGTGTGGTTCGCGACGGTTGGATTCCGGCGGCTTCGGCGCAACAGTGACGCTGTGGCGTTGAGCCGAGGAGAGCGTGGGCTCGGGTGATGTGGCGATCTGAGAGACCATTTCGCAACGGCCCTCGATCACGGCGCCATCTCGAACGACGATTTTCGATGCTATGATGTCGCCATATACTTGGCCGGTCGGGCCGACCTCCACCGTTTGGTTGGCGGCCACGGGGCCGCGGACGCGACCGTTGACGACGACGTTCTCGGCGGTGATCGAGAGGTTCAGGTTTGCCGTGGCCTCGATGAAGATGTCGCCGCACGTCGCGAGCGTTTTTCCGGGGTGGGAGCCGACGATTCGAAGGCTTTCAAGTGGGGCGCGCTTCTGGCAGTGCGGGCAGAAGACGGAAAATGCGCGCGCGGAGACCTTCATCATGCCTTTGCAGTGGCAACAGCGGACAATCTTGGTTGTGTCGTCTGGCGCCACCTTGGTAGCTTTCAGGACTCCACTGAGGTCAGGGCTGCGGCGTGGGGTCGTCGGTCGATTTTCCATCGGAGAGACCGTTTTTGCAAGGCGTGGATGGTTGGCTGATGCGAGGCGGGGCTCGGTCAGTGACAGATTTAGCGGGCTGCGGCATCGAGTGTAGCGCCTCCCCCCGCGACTGACGTGGAGTACAGGGCAATCGCAAGAATGGCGGATGTAGCGGCCGACCCCCGTGTCGGCCGTAGAACACCAACGGTTTCCGACGGCCGACACGGGGGTCGGCCGCTACACGAGCGCGCAAACCGCTGCAAAGACCACCGCCCGGCCATTCT
>JAUVGW010000156.1 GCA_030593565.1 Phycisphaerae bacterium
AGCGGAGCCGCGCTAAGCGGCGGAGCTTACCCGTGGGATTGGACCTCGATGTGTTCCCATGGGTAACGAGTGGGGCACCCTGGGAGGGTGCCCCACTCGTTACCCATGCCACCCCGGCTAAACAGAGCGCTGGCCGCCTAATCTGTCATGGACCCATCTGTCACGGACCACACACGCGATGCTTTGCAGGCCGGAAAGGACGTGCTACGCTACCCGGCTTGATAGGCCGCTCCGCGAGTCTGGAATACCGGCGACACCCGAGATCGGTAGGGACCGGCAGCGGCGTAGATCAATCGCGTACTAATCCGAGCAACACACAAACGCCCGTACACGGGGAGGACTGATGGATTTCAAGCAATTCGTGAACGCCAAGTCGATCGAACTCGGCAAAGACGTCATCCGCATGACCACGGCGGCCGGTTCCGGTCATCCGTCGAGCAGCCTATCGATCATGCATCTCGTGACCACGCTGATGCACGATGTCATGCGATGGGATCCGGCGGACCCGTGGCATCCCGGCAACGATCGGCTCGTCCTGTCCGAGGGGCACGCGGTCCCGGCGGTCTACGCGGCCTACGCCGACCTAGGCGGCATGGTCGGCCGCGATCGATCATCGGCCAAGGCGCTCACGAAGGCGGACCTGGCGACGCTGCGCGAGGCGGACAGTCCACTCGACGGGCATCCAAATCCCGCGGAGGGTTTTCCGTTCTTCGATGCCGCGACCGGGTCGTTGGGACAGGGGCTCAGCGTTGGGGCGGGCCTGGCCATCGCCGCGCGCCGGCGCAAGATCGCCAAGCAGATATACGTCCTGATCGGCGACGGTGAATCGCGCGAGGGTCAGATATGGGAGGCCATGGACCTAATCGCCGACTACGCGCTGACCAACGTCGTAGCCATCTTCAGTTGCAACGGCCAGGGCCAGGCGGACTACGTCTCGCCGCAGCAATCGGCGGAGACGCTCGCGGCCAAGGCGGCGGCATTCGGCTGGCAGGCGGTCATCATCGACGGCCACGATGCCGAGGCGATCCGGTCGGCACTGGCCGACGCGGAGAAACGCCAAAAACCGCTCGCCATCGTGGCCCGGACGGTCAAGGGCTGGGGGTGCGCGTCGCTACAGGACCAATCGAATCACGGCAAGCCCGTACCGGCGAACAAGTTGAACGCGGCCATCGCCGAGCTTGACGGGATGTATACGACGCTGGAAACCCCGCGGACGGAACCGCCCGCGGCAATACCAGCGTCGCCCCCGGATGTCACCGCATTCGAACAACGGGCCATCCCCCCCGTCGATTTCAAGACGGCTGTCGATAAAGCGGGCCTCTCCGGAGCGCTCGAGAAAGGCAAGCTGGCCACACGCCGAGCGTACGGCGTTGCCCTGCTGGCCATCGGCGGGGCCGACGAACGCGTCGTCGCCCTGGATGGCGACGTGCGGAACTCGACATTCTCGGAGATGTTCGCCAAGAAGTACCCGGGCAGGTTTGTCGAGTGCAAGATTGCCGAGCAGAACATGGTCTCCACGGCGGTCGGCATGGCGGCGGCGGGATTCATCCCGTTTGTCAGCTCGTTCGCCAAGTTCATCTCCCGCGCATACGACCAGATCGAGATGGCGCAGATCGGCCGAGCTAACATCAAAATCACCGGCTCACATGCGGGCATCTCGCTCGCCGCCGACGGCCCCAGCCAGATGAGCCTGCAAGACGTGGCCTATTTCCGCAGCGCAGGACGGACCGACAACGGATTCGGGCAGCCCGCCTGCGTTTCGTTTCATCCGAGCGATGCCATCGCCGCATATCACTGCACGTGGCTGATGGCCAACCACGACGGCATGTGCTACATGCGAACGCACCGGTCAGACGTGCCGCTGCTGTATGCGCCCGACACGCCGTTCGAGATCGGCGGGTCGCACGTCCTCGCGACGGGCGATGCGTTGACCATCGTCTCGGCGGGCTACATGGTGCACGTCTGCAAGGAAGCGGTCGCACTACTGGCATCCGACGGATTTCAATGCACGCTGATCGACGCCTACTCGTTTCCGCTCAGCGCCCAGCCTATCCTGTCGGCGGCATCGCGGACCGGTGGCCGCATCCTGTGCGTCGAGGACAACTACATCGGCGGTCTCGGCGGAGCCGTCGCGGAAGCGGCGGCGGCGGCAGGCGACGCGGTTGTGCAGTCGATGACGTGCACACGCATCCCCAAGAGCGCAAAGACGCCGGACGAGATGATGGCCCGGGCGGGACTGGCCCCGGCGGACATCGCCGCGAAAGCACGTTCAATCCTGGAATAGTCCACCCGGATGCTGGTGCGAGATTCCCATCTCGCACCCAACCTCCGCAGGATTCCTATCCTGCTTGATTCATACCTCGTCGACCGCAAGCGGCCGACACCACGTCCAGGGCAATCGCAAGAATGGATCTCGCGCATGAACTGCGAGTCTGTTAAAGGGGGTTTGACAGGCGCGAAACCGATCAGAGCCGCCTTCTGTGAAGGCGGTGCCCTCCAAACGCCACGGCACACCGCCTTCACAGAAGGCGGCTCTGATCGGGCTTCTCAAATAGGCTCGTAAACCCAGTGGCATCTGGGCGGGGAGCTTCCGTACGATTCTTGCGATTGCCCTGACACCACGTCTAGCACGGCACGCCGGGCCGTGTACAATCCCGCCGATCTCGCTACAATCGGCCGCTCGCCGGGCCCTTTCGCCGTGGCTCGCGGCGGGTGCATATTGGAATCGTCCATGGACGACAACCGAAACACCGTGATTTCCATCCAGCGCGTGCGCAAGTGCTTCACCAACAACAAGGGTGAGCAGTTCACGGTGCTCGACGATGTGACGTTCGACATCCATCGTGGCGAGACGATTGTCATCATGGGCGGCAGCGGCTGCGGCAAAAGCACGCTCCTGAACTGCTTGATCGGCGAATACGACGTGAACGTCGGAGCCATCCTGTTCCAGACCAAGGACATGGACGCACCGGCGGACATCGTCGGGATGCGCGAGCGCGAGCTGAACGAAATCCGCAAACGGTTCGGCATCCTGTTCCAAAGCGGCGCGCTGTTTAATTCGATGTCGCTGGCGGAGAATATCGCGCTGCCGCTTCGCGAGCACAGCTATGTCGACGAGTCGATCATCGACATCGTCGTGACACTGAAACTGCAGCAGGTCCACATGTTGCCGCACCGCGACAAGATGCCGTCCATGCTTTCCGGCGGCCAGAAGAAACGCGCGGGTCTGGCACGGGCGACGGTGCTGGATCCCGAAATCCTGTTCTACGACGAGCCGTCGGCCGGCCTCGATCCCGTCACCAGCGCGGCGATCGACGAGCTGATGATGGATCTGTCGAAGAAGCTGAACGTCACCAGCGTCGTCGTCACGCACGAGATGGACTCGGCATTTCGCATCGCCGACCGCATGGTCATGCTCGAAAAGGGACGCGTCCTGAAGATCGGCCCTCGGTCCGAATTCGAGATGCTGCGCGACACGCCGAATGACGAGCTGAAGACCAAGGAGGAACGCTTGATGAACCAGTTCCTCAACGGCTACACCACCGGCCCCTTGACGGATGCGCAGGGCCGGACGGAATACGAACAACTGCTGGTTGCCCCCGAGGAGTGAGCGTGCCATGGCGCAAGAACGAAATGCCTTCAAGGTCGGCATCTTCACGATTTTGATCATCGCGGTATTCTTCGTGATCCTGATCTGGATCAGCCAACAGGTAGGTGGCGACATGCGGCAAATCTCGATCCGCTTCAAGTCGTCCCCGGCCATGCCGACGCTCGCGCCCGGT
The DNA here is from genome assembly GCA_030593565.1 of Phycisphaerae bacterium. Lineage (GTDB taxonomy): Bacteria > Planctomycetota > Phycisphaerae > UBA1845 > UTPLA1 > JAFGQA01. Next base: position 3,783 of record JAUVGW010000156.1, read on the forward strand.
TCGTTTCTGCTCGTCGGCGGGCACAAGGTCGGCAAGGTCACGACCATCGATCTGCGGAAGATGTCCACGCCCGATCCCCAGCCGGACGAACCGACCGAGGCATACTACGTCGTCGTCGAGGCTGAGCTGCGCGACGACATCGAGTTGCGGGCCGACTGCAAGGCCATCGCCGAGGGGCCGCCGCTCGGCGGCGACGGGCTGATCAAGATCGATCTGGGCACGTCGGCCGATCTCGCTGATCTCGACCAGATGCTCGAAGGCGCCGATCCGGCTGGCTTTTCCGCCATCCTCGCGGCATTGCAGAGCGAGTTCGACGGCAACAACCCGGCAGGCTTGCTCGGCCAGATCAAGTCGCAGTTGGACCCCGATGCGGAACTATCGCTCATGGCCAAGCTGTTGCAGTCCGTGGACGACATCAACCACATGACGGCAGCACTGAGCAACGAACTCGATCCCGCCGAGAAGGCCGCCCTGCTGACGCAGGTCCACATGATCGTGGACAACATCAACGCCACGACGGGCGCGCTACGGGCGGAGTTCGAATCCAAGGAGTCGGGCCTATTGCTCGGCAAGATCCATCTGGCCACCAACACGATCAACGACGGGCTGGCCACGCTCGCACAGATTCTAAAAACCAACGAGGGACCGATCACCCGTGCGGTACAAAACGTCGAAACGACGACGGCCAACATCGCCGCGGAGACGGACGCGGAGAAGGTCGACAGCCTGCTCGCGCACTTCAAGGAAGCGAGCAAGCGGCTGAACACCTCGCTGGCGGACATCAACGACGTGACGAGCACGACGCGTCAGATCCTGATACTCAACCGCGAGAACATCAACAAGCTGCTGGTGAACTTCAAGGAGTCCTCCGACCACATCAAGACAGGCGTCAAATATGTCCTGCGTCATCCGTGGCGGCTGCTGAACGAGCCGTCGATCACGGAGATCAAGCAGCAGGCGATCTTCGACGCGGCCCGAAACTTCTCCGAGGCGGCCACCCGAATCGACGACACGGCCGCCCATCTCCGCGCGCTGGCCGAGTTGCACGAAGGCAACATCCCCGCCGACAACCCCGACCTCGCCCGCATCGCCGAAGACCTCCAACGAACGCGCGAAAACTACCGCAAGGCGGAAAACGCGCTATGGCGCCAGCTCGGCGTGGAGTGATGACACCCGTTCGCTCTCGGTTGGCTGCACCAGGAAACGTGAGGTCCATAAGAAGGTAGGGTAGAAGTAGGTGGTTGTCCCGAATAACACAATTGACGAACTGAAACGATTGACACTCGTCGCCTTATTCTCGGAAGACGAATTGGTGCATAGGCTTGTTCTGAAGGGCGGTAATGCTCTCACGCTCGCTCACAAACTTTCTTCTCGCGCGTCTTTCGACCTCGATTTTTCCATGGAGGGCCAGTTCGAGCCATCAGACCTCCAGAAGATCAGAGGACGCATCGAGGGTCGGCTCAGGCAGGCGTTCGAACCGGCCGGCTACGTTGCGTTTGACGTGACACTTGAACCGAGACCGGAAAACATCACGCCGGACTTGGAGGCCTTCTGGGGTGGATACGCCTTGCAGTTCAAACTCATCTCTCGCGCGAGACACGATGAGCTCGGCGGTAAGTTGGAAGCCATTCGCCGAGAAGCCATCCCGCCACGGCCCGGCGGCAGGGCACGCTTCGAAGTCGACATCAGCAGGCACGAATACTGCGAAGGGAAGCAGACGGTCGAAATCGACCAATTCACGGTTTACGTTTACACGCCTACCATGCTCGTGTGCGAGAAAATCCGGGCGATTTGTCAGCAGGCACCCACGTACGCGCGCTTCGTGAAGAAGCATCAAGCTCCTCGGACGCGCGATTTCTTCGACATTCACGAAGTCGTCACTCGTTTCGACCTCAACCTGCTTGTCGAGGAAAACCACGAATTGCTTCGAAACATGTTCCGGGCGAAGCGCGTACCGCTGGAGCTGCTCTTCAAGCTCAATGAACAGCGGGAGTTCCACCTCCAAGGTTGGGACGCTCTGAGGGACACCGTCGCACCGACAGTTCGCCTGCGCGATTTCGACTTCTACTTTGATTACGTGTTGAGCCTCTGCCAGGAGTTGGCTCAGGCCATGCGGCTCAGACCTTTCGGAACGTGAACCCGCCAGCGAGGCACGTATTCGGTCTCCTCCATCCCGTAGCTCAGATAGAAGTCGAATTCGTATTCGAATCCTTCGCGGAAAAGTTCCACCGCCTTCTGATCGTACGACCCAGCCGCGTCGAGGTAGAAGCCGACCGCCTGGTGATACGGATAGACATAGCCCAACTTCCGCAGAAGACCCGCAAGCCTATTTACCGACGCTCGTCCCGTAGCGCGCTCATACGCTTTCATAACCTCTGAAACGCCGCCAGCGTAGAACGGACGCACGGCAATATCGATGAGCGTCCGCTCGATGTCGGTGAGCCGAAGCCGTGGGCTCGTATCCTCATCCCGAGGCCGCACCTCTCGCTCCTCGATCCCGAGACAGCCTGTGTGCTTGCCGTTCAGCAGGCAAACGCGGATTCCCTCACGCCTTGCCCCCTTCACCATTGCCAAGTTTCTGGTCATTCTCGGCTTGCGACGAAACGCAGCGTCGATTCGCTCCTGGCTCAAGCCACCCTGCGAGATTGGCTTGGGCCGTTGCTCGTGATTCACGTACACTGTCCGTGGGTCTTGCTCCGTAAGCTCGTGCAGCTGCACGGCAGTGAAGTGCGAGAAGTAGCAATCCGGCTTCAACGTCAGCAGCACCGACTCAATCGGTACCTTGCCCCAGGTATATCGGACCTCCTTTCGGTGCGGAAATCCGAACTCTAGACGTCGCAGCTTCCGGCTCTTGAGGAGATACTCAAGGAACGCCTTGAACACAGTGCTTTGTGCCAGACGCCATTCATCACGATTCTGCGATAGCAAACGCTCCAAATCACGCTGTTTGTGAACACGATTCTCGTGATTGCCAAAGAATGCGATGATCTCGCTTCGTGCAAGTTGGAGTCTGGTTGGCATCTGTCTTCTCCTAGGTGTCAGAAGTATATATACTTCTGACACCTGGTTCGCAAGCTTTTCCCTCCATTTTCCTTCATTCGTCCGAGTCGCCCGTTGTCGTCGATTTTACATGACATGAACGGTGATGACGTATATATACGTCATCGCCGTTGCCAATGCAATGAAAAACCTGAAAAAGAAGCCCCCCACGGCTCTCCCCTCGAATAGACTTGCCACCGACACGTAGTATATATACTACGTGTCGTGGCATTAGTGGTGAACGATTGTAACCGCACTTTGAAACGCGTGGCATACCCTGAATCCTCAATCCCCCGACGCTGATTCGCGCGAGTGGCATCCACAAACCGGACCGGTGACACTCGCAGCAGAAGGGATGGCAAGAATGGGGGATTCTCCCGTCCTCCGAGAGAGTGATCCCCCCCCACAGCACCTACCAGTGCCTTCATTGAAATAGCCGCATCACCATGCGGAACAGAGAGCAAGCCTGCAAGATGGAAACAAGAAAAGGCCCCGACGGTCGCCGCGCCTTGCCCGAGGCCGGGAGTTTGCGCCGGTTTGCGGCGGTTCGCATTTTTCTGCTGCAAACGCCGGGGCGGACAAGAGCCCGGATGCCCTGGCCTTACGTAACGCAGTGAAGGGCAGCATTTTTTTCTTGGGATGTCCGCCATGCTACCCACGGCTGCGCCGCGTGAGAACATGGCGCGCGGCGGCAATTGACCGGCGGCGCTGCGACGTCTAGACTGAAGTGGAAGAACGACGCAGTGATGGGGGGCGGCACATCACCATCGTCTTGTGAGAATCAACATGGCAGAACCACTAAACCGTTTCGATCACGTTCGCCGATCGGCGAAGCTCGGTCGGCTGCTGAGCTTCATTGCCGTTGTATCGTTGGTTGTCGTGGCGGGCTATCTGCTCGGCGTCGAGAGCGAGACGATCGCGGGCGAGGGCGGGGCCGGCTTCCGTCAGGTGATGCTCGGGGTCTGTCTTCTGGCGGCGGGATTGCTGGCGGCGGCCGCGCTGAGCTTCGTCTGGAACCTCGTGGACCTGGCACTGAAGGTCGAGGCGAACAGCCATCGCATGCTCGATCTGATGCGAGACGTCGCGGCGACGACCGACGACTATCGCCGCAACATCCGAATGCTGACCGACAATTCACAACTCTCCGACATGGCCCGCGCGATCACCCACCGCGACAAGGAGCGGACGGCACTGCGGCTGGCGATCAACGAGGAGACCATCCGCGGCGACTGGGAAGCGGCCTACGCGCTGGTCGAGTTGCTCGAGTCGCGCCACGGTTACAAGAACGAGGCGGCGCGGCTTCGGGAAGAGGTGGACGAATCGCGCGAGCGGGCGCGGTCCGACCAACTCCAGGAGGCTGTGGAACGGGCGCGGGCGTTCATGTCGAAGCACGATTGGGATCGAGCCCGGCGGGCGATGGATCGGTTGATCGCCGCCCACCCCGATAATCAGGAGGTCCGTGGATTGCCCGCTACGTTCAAGCAGATGCGCGGCGAGCACAAGCGCCGCCTGCTCAAGGCGTGGGACGAGGCCGTGCAACGCAACGAGGTGGACCGGGGCATCGCGATCCTCAAGGAGCTCGACCAATTCCTGACGCCGAGCGAGGCCGGGGCACTCGAGGAATCGGCGCGGGGTGTCTTCCGGGCACGGCTGCAAAACTTGGCCGTGCAATTCTCGCTGGCCGTCACTGACCACGAATGGCGCCAGGCGTTGGCGGTGGGCAAGCAGATCATCGAGGAGTTTCCCAATTCGCGGATGGCCCAGGAGGTCAAGGAGCGGATTCATCTGCTCGAAATGCACGCGGAAGAAGAATCGGCCGCCAAAGCGAGCAAGTAGGGATCGCTGGCGTCGGGACGGGGCAAGGTCCGATATACATCCTATGCACGATAGTGAAACATCGACGCGACAGGAGTGGCGGGGATGGTGGCATGGGTAAGTGGAGCCGTGATCAGCGGCGGAGCTTATCCGTGGGCATCCTGGCGCTCCTGATCGCCTTGCCGGCGTTGACGACGGGCTGCGGGCAATGGTCGGGGGGACGAACGGTTCACCATCGTCCGGCCACCGCGACCCAGGTTGCACACACGGTCCCTACGGGCGAAATGCCGGCCTACCACTACCCCGACACGCCACCGGTACTCAACACCAACGGCCTTCGGGCCTTCGTGGGCAGGTTCCGGCATCGGGTTGTGCTGCTGGATTTTTGGGCGTTGCGGTGCCGCCGGAGCCTGTCCGAGATGGGGGACATCGCAGCCCTGCAAACGCGCCTCCAAGAAGACGGATTCCAGGTCGTGTCGTGCAATCTCGATGATGCCGCGCGGTGGCAGACGGAGACGGTACCGGCATTACAGGAAGTCGGGGCGAGTTTCCCGTGCGTTGTGATCAGCCCCGGGGCGAAGGCCGGTGTGCGGAGGTGGCTGGCGCCGGACTGGAGTTACGACTTACCGGCGCGATTCCTGGTCGATCGACGCGGCCGGGTCGTCCGGCAAGTTCTGTCCGACGAACCGTTGACGTCGATGACGGGACAAGCACGGCGGCTCGTGCTATGGGGCGGTGCCGATACGAACCGCGCGCGACTGCCGGCCGGCGCGGTGGGCCTTCGCGTCACGCTCGTCGACGTCCGACGGGGAACGGGCGAATCACTTTCGGAAGTCATCGCTGACAGCGCCGACTCCCGCCGGCTTGCGGAGGTGGTGGTCAACGAGATCGCCACGAAGATCGACCGTAGCGGTAATCCGCGGATCGCGGTCTTGCCATTCGGCCGGCTACGCGGAGGTCGATCGGCGGGGCGCCTTGGGGATCAAGCCGCGCGGAATGTCCCGACATTGCTCCGCGCGCGGGGCTATTACGATGTTGTCGGCCCCGATGGGACGCAACGGATGATCGACGAGGCCGCGATAACGGCCTTGGCGATCGAGTTCGATCCCTCGCAGGTCCAAGGGCGGTTGGCGTGCGACTACCTGATCGTCGGCTGGCTGCGCGAAGGCGCGGCGGACGCTATGCGCAAACGAAGACTGGCCGCCCAGGTCGCGGCTAAATAGAGCGCCAGCCGCCGAATCTGTCACGGACCCGTATACAATGGCGAGGCGATGGGCGCCTATTCGTTGATGCCCAACAACTCGATCTCGAAAACAAGCACCGAATTGCCGGGAATCTTCGGTCGCCCGCGTTCGCCGTAGGCCAGATCCGGCGGGATGACCAGGAAGGACTTGCCGCCGACCTTCATCGTGCCGACACCCTCGGTCCAGCCTTTAATGACTTGATTTAGTCCAAACGACGACGGCTGACCGCGATCGACCGAGGAATCGAACTTACTGCCGTCGGTGAGCCAACCGGTATAGTGAACCTTCACCTTGTCCGTCGGCTTGGGCAATTCACCGGTGCCTTCGGTCACGTGGACCTGCCACAGGCCGCTGGCGCTGGTGGTGCCTTTCGAGACGTCGACGTCCTTACCCTTGACGTATTCAATGCCCTTTTCCATTTCGAGTTTCCCTGCCTCTGCTTGCATTTTCTTGGCGAGTTCGATCTTTTTGGCCTCCTCGGCTTCGGCGGCACGGGCCGCCGCGATGACATCCTTGATCTGCGCAGGATCGACACGCTCGACCTTGTTGATGATGACCGGCGTGATCGGCGCGGCGGGCGCGCTCCCGTCGGCGCGTGGGTCCTTCTTCACCGGCGTGTTGCCGATTTTGTCCAACGTGTCCATCCCCTGGATCACTTTGCCGAACACGCAATAGCCCCAACCCCTCGGCGAGGGCGATTTGTGGTTCAGAGTACGACCGTTGTCCACAAGATTGATGAAGAACTGGCTGGTGGCCGAGTTCGGCACGGAGGTCCTCGCCATGGCGATTGTGCCCCGTTCGTTCTTCAGCCCGTTGTCCGCCTCATTCTTGATAGGCTCGCGTGTCTTCCTCGCCGTGTAGTCCGGCAGAACGCCGCCGCCCTGGATCATGAAGCCCTTTCGAACACGCTGGAACATCAAGCCGTTGTAGAAGCCGTCGTCGGTGTAGTCGAGGAAGTTCTTGACGGTGATTGGGGCCTTGAGTTGGTTGAGCTCGATGTGCATGTCGCCCAACGAGGTGGATATCTTCACATAGACCAAATCCGGGATTTTCGGCTTGGCGTCAACTTTGGCCTTCGGCTGGGCGTCGGCTTTGACACCCGGTTGGTCGTCAGCCACCGCGGAGCCGACAAACAGGGCCGTTCCACAGATCATGAACACGCAAACGATGACACACAGACGAAACATGGTTGTACCTCACATCAGTTGCTTGGTTTAATCACGCGACGGCCATCGGAGTCCGTCGATTACGCAAACAAAGCAGGTTAGGCAAACGTGGCTCGATTGTCAAATGCCGCGATGGCGAGACAGGATAAAGAGGGTCCATGACAGAATCGGCGGGGCCGATCAGAGCCCCAAGCGTTAGCGCGGGGTCTTCTTGGACAGACCGTTGGTCTTCGGACCCACTCGCTTACGCTCGGGGCTCTGATCCGGTACCCGATGCGGGGGGTGTCACGCGCTACTTCGCTGTTTCGCGAGTCGCCTGAACTGTCATGGACCCAGGATAAAGAGCTCGGGCTCAATCGGCGACGTGAATAACGCGTGCGAGGTCGGCGACAAATGCCTTGCAGGCCTGCTCGACGGCGACTTCCCACTGATCACCGAACATTTCCTGATACTTCGGCTGCCGGTAAGCGAAGATCACCGACCGGCCCGCCACGATAACGGCGCCCGTGCCGTCGGAACGGAAATATGGGAGGAAGTCTTCGGCGGTGCCGCCTTGGGCGCCATAGCCGGGAACCAGAAAGATCGAGCGAGGCATGGCCTCGCGGAGTTTGGCGGCGGCGGCGGGATCGCGCGTGGCAACAACCGCGCCAACCGAACCATAGCCCTTTTCACCAACGATCGCCGGATCATCGGCCCAGCGGGCGACTTCGGCGGCGACGACCTCGTGAACTTTGCGGCCGTCCTGCGTAACGACATCCTGCACGGCGGCGGCGGACGGATTCGACGTTCGCACCAACACGAAGATGCCTTTGCCTTGCGCCGCGGCCACGTCGATAAACGGCTTGACGCCATCGAGCCCGAAATACCCATTCACCGTAACGGCATCGGGCGAGGGCCTGCCCTCCATATCGACGAACTCGGGGGCGGCCAGATGTGCGCGGGCATACATCTCGGCCGTGTGACCAACGTCGCCGCGCTTCGCGTCGCCGATGACGATCAGGTCGCGGGCAACGGCCTCCTGGACCAGGTCGTAATAGCCGTCGACGCCTTCGCCGTAGTAGCGCTCGAAGTACGCTGAGTTGATCTTCACAGCCGGCACCAGCGGAGCG
>JAUVGW010000443.1 GCA_030593565.1 Phycisphaerae bacterium
ACGCCCTGGTGGCATTTCTCCTCAACGGGTTATTCATCTGGGCGCCGGATGCCTGATCGTGATCGCCGGCGTCCTTTGTTTTGGATTTCCCCGCCATCATGCCCGGCCCGTCCACGCGTGCCAGCCCGCGTTTCTGATCGAAGAAGACCTCCCGCCCGACCAGCCGCCGCGACGCGTCAACCCACAACCGCACCGGATTGGTCGTGTCGCCCGACAACCACACCTGGCGTTGTTCATGCCGATACACCAAGCGCGTGCAGCGAGCCTTGCCCTGCTCGCTTTCCACCTTCACGGAGTCGCCCGTCGCGATCGCGTCGAAACGCTGCCCCGTCTGCTCGGCGGGGTCCACGCGCAACGGGCGCATCTCCAGGGGGCCGTCCCACGTCAGGACCAGCTTGGTCTGATCCTGTTCGATGGAAACCGGCTGCTCCGGCGACTCGCCCATAGGCGTCGGCCTTGCGTCGGTCTTGGCTTCATTCTTGGACCGATGCCCCGGTCGGGTCATGTCGCGGAGCTTCTGTCCGAAATCGAAGTTGATCTCCAGTCTGTCCGCATCGAGTCGGCCCTTGGTCCGGAGCCCGTCCAGTTGCTCGACGACCACCTTGTTCTCGAAGACCGCACGATACGTATGAATCCGCTTTCCCCCCTGAACATTGAGCAACGCAAGTGAATTCGCATCGGTTGATTCGCCGGATGCCCCTCCCCGGACCTCGGCCTTAAGCGCTTCGACTTCGGCCGCGAGCGCCTCCGGGCTGCGCAGCCCGTCAGAATGTCGCGATGCCGTGTGCCCGTCCGTCCGACTCGGATCGAGCGACTTGGGGCGATTCGCCATGGCGATGCCGCCTTCCAGGCGAATCTCCGCCGCAGCCTCGTCCGCCGTAAGTGCGTCGATCGACATCGGCTTCATGGCCTGCGCCCGCGGCACGTCAAACCGCGCGGCAGTGACTTCGATCCCACGTCCCGATTCCTCACCCGGTTTGACATCGCGCGTGGTGCCCGGCATCGCGAAGTCCACCATCCGTCCGCCGCGCCGCAGCAACATCCTGCCCCCGTGCTTGAATTCCAGCATGTCGAGGCGGTTGTCCAGTTGGTTCCATTGCAGCGTCAGGCCGGTCACGTTGTCGATTCGAACCTCGGGGCTGTCCACGAGAATCGCGCCGTCCGACCACAGTTCGGCCCGTTCGAGATCGAATCTGGCGTCTTCGAGCTCAATATGAATCAGATCCTCGGGATGCGCGTATCGATCGGCCAGGTCGGGGTTCTTCTTCCGCCAGGCGGAAGTGGTCCGGTCGATGGTGACCTTGACGTTGCCGAGCAACCGGCCTCTCCGCGGCTCAATCCGATTGCGGGATTTTCGGGCGATCGCGATCTCCGCCTCGTCTGCCTCCACATACGTCACCTCTCCGCGCGGTGTGTGGATCTGGATTCGCAACTTTTCGACGTGAAATTCCGTCTTCGTGACCGGTTCCCAAGCCTCGGCCTCGAACTGATACTTCAGGCGCCCCGTGATCTCGTCGTACACGCGGGCCAAGGTGTGATCGCCTGGCAGGAGCGTCACGTCGGAATCGGTGATCGATTGCACCGGCTGCGTCGTGGGCAGCAAAACAAACTCGCGCACGGCCTCGGACGCGCCGCGCTCCTTTGGCGGGGTTGCCCGGTGATCGCCGCTCGACAAAACCAAATAGGCGCCGACACCCATCGCAAACGTCACGCAAGCCAAGATGATCTTCTTGTACATGGTCTCGCCCGATTCTCATACTGCCGTCGCTTCGGGGCGCGCCCGCGATGCCGAGGGGCATTGCCACCGAAGTCGCGTCGGCCCGCTGAGGCGCTGATGTAGCGTCGGCCCCCTGCGGCCGACGTATCGACAGTCCAAAGTTCCTATGCAATTCACGTCGGCCACGGGGGGCCGACGCTACCCGCCCTGTGGCACCGCCATCTCGGTCTGTGGCACCGCCGTCTCATTCTGTGGCACCGCCGTCTCATTCTGTGGCACCGCCGTCTCGGCGGTGTGGACGCGGACTTCGCGCCTGCGCCACCGGAGCTTCAGGGCGCATGCTCGACCGTCTGCCGCGCCGGTGTGCCGTTCAAGCGAAGCAGTCGCTCAATCGCCTCGGCCACCGCGCCATCGCCGCCGCGCCGCCGTGTCACATGGCGCGCCTCCCGCTTGACGCGCGCCACCGCGTTCTCCACGGCAATGGCATAACCGCAACGTCGCATCGCGACCAGATCCGGCAGGTCATCTCCGATAAAACTGACCTCCGCGTCTGTCACGCCTGCCTCATGGCACATCGTTTCATATGCGGACAACTTCTCCGCAACCCCCTGTCTAACGAGCTTGATGCTCAGTTCCTTCGCCCTGACCAATAAAGCCTGTGAAACGCGGCCGCTGATGATCCCGACAACGCCCCCGGATGCCTGCCACTGACGGATCGCCGCCCCGTCTTGGACGTTGAATGTCTTGACCTCGCTCCCCGACGCCGCAAACGCAAGCGAACCGTCTGTCAAAACGCCGTCGCAATCGAGGATAAGCAGCTTGATCTTGGTGCGCGGCCCAAAACCCGTTGTGCCACAGCCCCCCGGTCTGCGTCGGGACACCGGCGAGACGCCGGCACCACAGTTCTTAGATGGATCCTCAGACAAGGCTCGGTTCCCCGCCGTCCGGATGAAGCCTGCCGCCATCCGCAGGCTCATTCCGCGGCGAAATGTCCAAACGCTGGATTGTAGGTCCGCCCCCTCGTCCACACAACCCACGCCGTCCGCGCGCGGAGTGGGACCATGACGGACTCGGCAGGCCGCGACTCCAAATGTAGCGTCGGCCCCTCCGTACGTGTTTGGCGTTCAGGTGGGGTGGCATGGGTTAGCGGAGCCGCGCTAAGCGGCGGAGCTTACCCGTGGGCAAGGAACCTCGAGGTGTTCCCACGGGTAACGAGTGGGCCACCCTGACGGGTGCCCCGCTCGTTACCCATGCCACCCCGGCTAAACACGTACGGGCCTCCACCGCAAGATTCGTCATTGGTCGACTTCCCACGGCGGCGGGTTTCCGTTATAAATCTCGGATTCGCCACCGCCGGCGGAACGTGAGGCCGGCGGTTGGCGGTGTACTTCGTGCCCCCCGAGTCCGGTTTTGGCGACGTCGGGCCTGGCGCGGTAACACGGAGTATCCAGCCTTGGAAGCGACCGGTACTCACTGCAGTCTGGAATTGTACGACTGTCCTCGACACCTCCTCGATGACG
>JAUVGW010000015.1 GCA_030593565.1 Phycisphaerae bacterium
ACGAGGCCATGCAGTACTGACCCTTCCACGGCAGATCCCCCATCATGTCCGCGTCGAACAGGTGTCCGGCCACTTCAATACGCAGTCCGTCGTGAGGGCGAACACGCAACGCCATCGTCCGCCCGTTCTTGTGAACGGGCCTCAGCTTCAGCGTTCCGATGATATCGGCGTCGTCATCAGAACCACCCAGTTCGAACTTGAGGATACGACTTCGGTGGCTACCAGGATCCTTCCACGAGGGGCCCTTCTCTCGCGGCCTATACGTCCGCTCCCTTTTTCCCTTGCTTTTGCGAGGCCCTCGCCGAATGCCCCCGCCGCCACGCTGGGCCTCCGCCGGCTCCGCCGCCACGAAGGCAACACACAGCGTGGCGATGAACGCGAACGCAAACCGACGAGTCCCTCGAAGATGGGTCAACGGATTCATGGAAAGCCTCCTATGGCTGGACGCCACGAGTCACGGATCATCCCCCATTGGATGGACGCGCAACGACACCATCGTAACGGCGATCGCCGCCTCGCTCAACTTATTATACGCCCAAGCAACAGCACTATTCCAGTCGCAAATCTCTACATGCGGACTATCCCGATTATTGTCGTCCTGAACGTAGGGCTACGGCCTCTCATCGGCGTTTCGGCGGTTCCGTTTGCCCCCCATCCTCGATTCCTGCTTGGCCTTCACGATCAACCGTGGATGCGTCAAGACCTCGCAGAGTCACCTATTCAGCGGCCCATTGATGTCTGAATGGCTGAGGAAGCTCGCCCCGAACTCTGAATTGCGATCCATGGGCTTTCGATGAATGCGGAAAGCTCAATTGGCCATTTAAGCGTCAATAAGTCAGTCGTTTTGCAGCACATCGGGCCAACTGAGCATGGCTTCGCGGCGTATAATGTACGATGTGGCACCCTTGGGAATCCTGCCTATCTGGATACACAGGCGATGACTAATGAGCCCGAAAATGTCACAAGGTTGCTGAACGCCGCGAGCAATGATGAAGCCGGCGCGTGGACACGCCTCTTTTCGATTCTCTATGACCAACTGCAGCAAATGGCGACGAAGTTACTCCATAAGGAGCGACCGAACCACACGTGGCGGCGAACGGACTTGGTCCACGAAGCGTTCATCCGGCTCGTGGGCGAAGACAACATTCGGTGGACGGGCCGCAAACAGTTCTTCGCCGCTGCGGCGCGGGCAATGCGATGTCTCCTGGTCGACTACGCGCGCCGTCGCAACGCGGCAAAACGAGGAGGCGAAGACAAGCCGCTGTCGCTTGACGAAGAGCACGATGTCGCCGGTGAGTCGGCAGTGCCGGACGGGCTCGCCGTGGACATCGAGGCCCTGGACGTGGCACTCGCGAGAATCGAGACGGACCCCAGACATCGCGACAAGTGCAAGCTCGTGGAGTTGCGCTTCTTCGCGGGGCTGTCGATGGAACAAACCGCGCAAGTCCTCGGAAGATCACTCGCAAGCGTCAAACGGGATTGGGCCTTCATCAAGGCCAGAATCAAGCATGAAATGAGCAAAGAAGGCAGGCCATGACGCCGGATGAATCGCAAGTGATCGAGGAATTGTTCCACGCCGCGCTCGAACGCGTCGCGGGAGAGAGACGCGCATACCTCGAGAAAGCCTGCAAGGATAATGCCGATCTGCTTGCGGAAGTGGAGGCCCTCGTCGCGGCCGCGGAGGACGAACCGGACTTCCTCGAAACCTCCTTGTCCGACACCTTGACAGGTAACGCCGGGCAAGACGAACGGGAAGAACCGCAGATCAGTGCCGAGTCGCTGGTCGGCCGGCGCGTCGGTGCGTGGCGACTCATCAAGATGATCGCGGAAGGCGGCATGGGCGCGGTGTACCTCGCCAGCCGCGCGGACGGCCAGTATGAAAAGGACGTCGCCATCAAGCTCCTCAGACGGGGCGTCGGTGTGGACGATCCCGTGCGACGGGGCAAGATGATCCGCCGATTCAAGTCGGAACTTCAACACCACGCCAACCTCGACCACCCGAACGTTGCCAAGCTCCTGGATGGTGGCACCACAGATGACGGGATGCCTTATATCGTCATGGAGCACGTCGAAGGATCACGCATTGATGAATACTGCGAGAAACATGACTTGCCTACCGGCGACCGCTTGAGACTGTTTCGGGCCGTCTGCCTCGCCGTCCAGCACGCCCACAGCCGTTTCGTCGCGCACTGCGACATTAAGCCGAACAACATCCTCGTGTCGCTGGGCCACGAGCCTGATCCGAGCCCCATACCGAAGCTACTCGATTTCGGCATCGCCAGGCTGCTCAAGCAGACCGGTAACAATGAACCGCGTGCAACGACGGCCACCCGCATCCGCCCGATGACGCCCGAGTATGCCAGTCCGGAACAGGTGCGGAACGAGTTGATCACCGCAGCCAGCGACGTCTACTCGCTTGGCGTGGTCCTTTACGAACTCATCACGGGAAAGCTCCCATACGACGTTACCGACTACGACGCCAAACAAGTCATCTGTGAGGAAATCCCCGAGCGGCCCGGCGCGATCAGAGAGGGCATCGATCGCGAAGTCGGCGCAATCGTGCTCAAGGCGTTGGAGAAAGACCCGAATGACCGATATCCCAGTGCCGGCGCCCTCGCCGACGATATCGACCGGTATCTGACCGGCCTGCCCATCTCGGCACATAGCGACAACCTCACATACCGGCTCCGTAAATTCGCCCACCGTCACGAAGCGCGAATCGCCAGCGGCGTACTGATCGCCGCTCTCATCGCCATCGGCCTCGCCATTGGCGTGTTATTCGGGAGAGCGCAACGGGAAGCCGAACAGCAATTCGCCGCGGCCGAATGGGGCAAAAAATTGAGCCAGCTAGCCGCCGTCGGGCGAAGCCTCTACAACGAAGCCGTCGCCTTCGAGGCTGCGGGAGAACAGACCAAGGCCGAGAAGAAGTATGCCTACGCCGAGGTCTGCCTTGGGGAGGTGCTCGAGAAGGAGCGAAACTCCCCGCCCAACATCAAGCCGCGGGACACGTGGCTGATCGCCGAGACCTGGCGTCGGCGCGGCCGGTGCCTCGCCAAATTGAGGCGCTATCCTGAAGCCGAAGATTTGCTCCTCGCCAGCCATTCCGTGATCCGAAAGCACTTCGGCGACGCCCATCCCCGAGCCCTGGAGACACAGCGCTGGCTTGACGAACTGCGAGCTGAACGTAGGAGGGGACAGGCCCGACAAGGCGGGCAGTACAGCGACCCTCCGTAGCCGTCAACTTTCGGCCGTCGGCTTTCAGCCTCTCAGCTTTCGCTCATCCAAATACGTGGCCGCCCCGGTTACTGCCGAGGAACATCCAGTTTTCCTGAGCGCGGCGATTCCGGGAAGCGCGTATTGACGCACGTTTTCATCAATGGCCAGATCTCCATCCGTGGTGTATCGCATATGCGCGTCCCAGTTGGACAGGGCATACCCGATCGCCTGGCCGATGGGGTTGTTGGGTCATTACGGACAACTGACCCCGAGCAAGCAGTTCACAAAGGCCTCGACGTCTGCCTGTTCGAAAGTGCCGCTTGGAGGAACGTCCATGTCGGCGCAGACACAATCAGTCGTTCCGGGATCATCCCCGATGAAGCAATCCACAAAAGCCTGGATGTCAGCGCCGTCGACGGTAGTGTCATTGTTCAAGTCGCCTCTCAGGGCGCAGACGATCTGACCGCAGAATATGTCGTCGAGGCGAATCGCGTCGATGCCGGCTTCGTTGATCGAGTTGTTGGGATTGTCCTTCACGCTGAAGCGGATCTTCATCTGCGACGTCAGCGGCGTGATATAGTCTCTGACGTGGATCGTGCGCTCGACCCATTCTTCCACCGGGGCCCCTTCGCCGTACACCACACGCTCGATCAAGGTCCAGGACGCGCCGTCATCGTCGGAAATCTCGACATACATCGGATCTTCATCCTGGTCGTCATTTCGCCACCAGCGAGCGTACGTGAACACGGGATTGGTCGCGCTGCTCAGGTCGAGCGTGGGCGACAGGAGCATCGTCGGACCGCCATCCACGTCGCTGCTGCACGTGGTCAGGTCGTTGTCCGTGACGTAACAGCGGCCGGAGCCGTCGTAGTCCGTCAAAGGAGAGCCGCGGTCGCAGCCGCCACGCGGGATGGCGCGCTCCCAGGCGCCGTCGGTGAGGTCGGTGTTCTCGACCGTCCAGCCCTGGTCCGTCTCGAAATCGTCCTCCATGATGAGCACATACACGCCGACGTCAGCCGTGAAGGTGGCGGCGGGGGCATCCGACGGCTCGTACAGGACGCCGCTTTCGCTGGCCTGGGCGCTGAAGTAGAACTGGGGTGTGTCGCCGCAAGCCGGCGCGGGCAACGTGGCTCGGTACAGATCGCCGCCCAAAGGTACCAGTGGTTCCGCGAGGTACCCGCCGCCGTCGTATCTGTAATGGAGCATTGCCGAGTCCGGCACGTATGTCTCCTCCCCTTCGAGAATTTGGACCGTGAGGTCTGTGGTCTGCTCCGGCGGCAACAAGTCAGGCACGCCTTCCGGGACACTGATGGTCAAACCGGCCTCTTCGGTGCAGTTGTAGCAGACCAGGGCGAAGTCTTGGTCGGTGTCGTCGCCTTGGTTTGGAATGCCGTCGGAACTGATGTTGCCGGCCACCACGCGAATCGTGTAGGAATACGGAGCGGTCGGACCGATGAAGACTCCCTCCGTGTTGTTCCTGTCATCGGCGCTGCCGCCGGTCTGCGACCAGCCGCCGGCGTCGAAGTTATTGCCACGATAAGTGTTGGCCCCCTCTTCAACGATCAGGTCCAGATCATTGTTCCAGGCAGGCGTGCTGCCGCCGAGACCGTGGCCCGGTGCGTCGGTCCAAACGAGCATGATCCTGATCGGCTTGGCCGGATCGCTCGCGGAGACGGTATGAGTCCACTGCTCGCCCGTGTTGTCGAATATTTGGGGATCATCGAAGTACTGAACCGAATCCTGTGGATCGATGACGGCCTCGAGATCCATCCGGCCCCAGCCCTGCTTGCTATCGAGGGGATGGCCCAGCGTTCCGCCGTCCGCGTCCTGGTTGCCCGCGAGGTCGTGCGCCACGGGGAGAAATGCCGCCTTTATCAAGGCCGGGCTTGGGTCAGCGGTATACCCCGGAAGGCCGCGGTAATACTCGATGAACAGCGCAATGGCCCCACTGACATGGGGCGATGCCATGCTTGTGCCGCAATAACCGGCCACGGCGTGCGAGCTTGTCGGCACGGTCGAATCGACGTTGCAGCCGGGGGCCACCATGTGGGGAATCTCCCGGCCGTCGAGACAGGGGCCGTGGGCGGAATTGGACGAGATGTCGTCGATGTCGAGAATCTGGCTGCCGCTGCTGTTCTGCATCTTCGTCGAGCCGATCGTGAAGATGTTCTTGGCTTCGTCGGGCGTGCCCTGGCTGCTCGTGCCACCGTTGCCGTTCATGATCGAAAGAACGTAGGAAAGTGGCTGGTTGCCGGGTGCGATGGGATCGGCGTCGCGCACGCCAACGTCCACTTGCCGAGTATCGTCGTCGTAACCATGGGGTGAGCCTGAAGGCCCCCAGCTATTACCGGAGAGCGAAGCACCGGTGTTAAAGGAGTCCGTCATCAACAGCAGCATCCCGCCTTCCTGTGAGTAGAATGGGCTATAGACTTGCTCAACGAGATTCGCACCGGGAGCGACGCCGAGGCCGCGCAGAAATCCAAAGCTGTCGAGCGTGCCGGAAGAACCGTCAGCGGCCATGATGCCGGCCGTGTGGGTCCCGTGGTTGTTTGTGGTGCTACCTCCACAGGTAGTGCCGCTGCACGTGATTAAGCGGTTGACCAGATCGGGATGGTCGTTCTGAACGCCACCATCAACGTTCGCAATGACCACGCCGGCCCCGTCCACACCGACGTTGGTCAGCCACGCCTGATAGCCCGGAAACGCCAGGCTCGTGCCGTCCACGTTGTTGGCACAGACCTGGTCGCTCATCTCGCCTCGCAGACCGCCGTCGGTGGGTACCAGCTTGATGCTGTACACACCGGGGACCTTCGAAGCGGCTTGAATGCTCGAACCGGCGAGAGTGAAGATGGCTTGTTCAAGAACGTTGTCGATTGGCGATTTGCCGTCCAAATTGCCTCCGAGGGCCTGAATCCGGCGGACGGCATTCTCCGTGTCTGCGCCGCGATAAAGCAAAACGCGTACCTTCTGATGATCCTCGCGCAGGTTACGGACGCGGGGCAACGCACGAAATGCCGGTGCGAATTCGCCTGTCCAGCGGATCATGTCGGCATCAGCCAACCGATGGCGGGCTTCCGCCTCACCCCAAACGATGAATGTATGTGGATGTATGTATTGCACGATCTGAAGGCCGCCGGCTTCGAGGTGGTCTTTCCATTCAGCCCGTATCGGCCCGCGAAACTGCACGAGATGGAGATCGGGTCCGCTTACTGCGGATGCCCCCCACCCATCGGGAAACGTCGGTTCGTCCTCCAATGGATCAAAAGTCATCTCACCAAGACATAGCGTGAAGGGTCGGACCTCTACATCGAAAGGTAGTCCGGAGTCTTGCAGTCGGGAGAACTCGACAGAACTCAATTCCTGCCAAACGAATGCGCCATAATCCAAGTTGACCTCGGGATTGAGGCGCAGTGCGGCAACGTCCGGCAATGTCTTTGCCTGTATGCGAACGCACACGGCGCCCGCCTGCTCCGCAATCGCTTGGGATGTGCCGACGATCATGCAGGCAACCATCAAGAAGGCTATTGCGAGCCTGAGTTCGAGACGATAAAGGTCCCTATAAGCACTCATTGAGTTACTCCTTCCGGTCATGAGATGATCACGATACGCACACCACTCGTACGCGAGTTCGCGCATCGTTCCGGCGCGAACTCAAGTCTGCCGCGCAGCGCGCGCGTACATTGAGCAATGTCCAAATCAAACGGGGATTCCCTTTGCCGATTGGCGATCTGTCCCTCCCCACCGGCTCCAGCCTCTACTTCTTCAAATGATTATAACGCATTTACATTTGAATTTCAAGATGCAGGTTGCGCACTGACCGCGTAATGCAGGGCAATCGCAAGAATGGCCGGGCGGTGGTCTTTGCAGCGGTTTGCTCGCTCGTGCAGCGGCCGACCCCCGTGTCGGCCATCGGAAACCGTTGGTGTTCTACGGCCGACACGGGGGTCGGCCGCTACATCCGTCATTCTTGCGATTGCCCTGCCGCGAAATGTCTCCCGAATGGGACAATCTGGCTCTGTCGCTTTATTATGGCGTCGCCAGGTTCGGTCAAGCTGAATGGCAGGGTCATTCGGCCGAACCCTTGATGTGACGTTCGGAAACGCATTTCCCTGACCATGTGCCGGGAAGTCTCACGACGACTGCGGATCGGATTCGATTTCTGCGTGGGTACCCCGTCCTGCTCACCGCGAAGCGCGGGGAACATCTTCATTCCGAGCCAGGCCTGACAGGGTTCCATTGTATAGCCAAGGCGGGAAAACAACGGGGTAGGGTCCCCATCTTTTCTTTCTTGAGTGGATGGGTGTCCACGGCGAAAACAGCCCGACAGCCATGATAGGGACAACCAGTTGAGTTTCCGGCCTCTCCCCCCTTCCAAACGTTTCGTCCAGGTTGTGGACCCAGCGGACTGAGATCCTTCCCCAGCACGCCGTGTCTGCCTGGATGAGGCACAGAATGAAGGTCTCGGAGAAGTACTACCTTCAGATTCCCGAGCACTTCTTCGATCGGGCTGCCGGGCTTTCCGAAGGCACCGGCCTGCGGCGCGCTGCAGGATACGCTGGAGAATTCGTTGCATCTGAGCCCGGAAACGCTGCAGCAGGCTCTTGCACCGAGATGCATTTGAATGCACAACCAGATGGTAAACCTGCTGAAAACCCCTGCAAACAAGCGGTTTTCCCGCCTGATGGGTGTGAAAACGATGATGGGCCCGCCCGGACTCGAACACCCACGTAAAACCCCAGCAAAAACGACAGGTTTCGAGCCAAGGCGCAGCAAAAAGCGCAGCAAATCGGGCCGATTCACCCCCCGAAACCACGTCGGAAGATATCGGCAAACCTAAGCACGACGCGCCCGACGCCGGGCCGGTCGGCGTGCCATTCGCCGAAGCGGTTGCCATGCTTGACAGGCTGCCGCTGACGGATGCCGAGCGGGCTGAGGCGGTGCGGCGGCTCCTCCGCGGTGAGGACAGGAACGGAGGCGGGAGCAACAGCGACTCGGAACAACGGGCATGAGGCGGAGTTGTGGTCACGCCCCGGTCGTCCGCGTGACCGCTCGCAGACAGACAGGGCTGGCGCGATCGTGCGCCGCCGATGAGGAGATCGTGATGAGTAGTGATGAGCCATCGACCACCCCCGCGAAACGGAAGTCAAACCGCACCCAGGCATACGACCTCGTGAGAGGTTCAGACGGTCAAGTGACCACGAAGAGAGCCGGAGCGGGGGAGCCGGAAGCTGTGAAGGCTGCCCACGGCTTCTTTCTCGGGGGGATGGTGTACGGCCAGCAGGTCGAGGGGCTTCTCGGAGAGCAGTTCGGGGCGGACACGGCTGTACCCCATGTCGAGGACCTCCTCAAGCGTCTCAAGCCGAGGGACCCGCTCGAAGAAATGCTCGTCATTCAGGCGCTGTGGACCCATGCCCGTCTCGCCAAGCTCTCGGAACTGGCGATCATGCAGACCGAGATCAAGCAGGTCCAGGTCGTACACGACGCCTGTGACAAGGCGGCGAACACCTATCGCCGTCATATGCTGGCCTTGGCTGACTATCGCCGACCTTCTCGCCCTGGCGTGTTCATGCCGGTCTCTCAACTCAACGCAGCCGGTCAACAGGTCGTCCAGAATGCCGAGAACTCGAAATCCGAGAAGAGAAACGCAACGAACGAACAAGGATCAGGCCATGAACAAACCAAGACCCAGGCGGCCCTATCGGCTAAGCCCGAGTGGTCTGGCTTCACTGCAGGCGTCGGCGAATCGCGTGAAGCCATGGCAGTGGAGCACGGGACCGAGGACGGCCGAGGGTAAGGCTCGTTCCCGGATGAACGCCAATAAGCACGGCGAACGCAGCGCCGAGATCATCGCGATCCGCCGGGAACTGACTCGCCTCATTCAGGCGATCCGGCACGCCTCAATTCCCACAGCGGAGTCGATCTTGGCCGAGGCCGACCCCGCCTCCTGGTCAGAGTGGCTCAGTCGGATTCCCAGTGTTTTGTCTACTGTGAATGCCGTTGGCGCCTGATCCCGCGACCAATGTCGCCCTGAACCCTGTTGCAGAACTCGTCGATTTCGGCTTGCCGGCAGCGCTTGAAACCGGCTTTCTCCAAGCCGAAGTCAATCCAGCCGATGCCGGCAAACAGCGAGCCGATCGTGGGTATCCTCCATAACCCCTCGTATTCCTGTCTTCGTGCCCTGCCTGCCGCGTCGGGCCTTGGTCTAATCTCCTTCTGACACCTTCAAGCTGTCGAGCAGTTGCCGGACCGTTCACACACTTCACAGGCCGCTGCTGGTTGTGAAGAGGAGAAGAAGACAGGAAGGTAACACCCCTTCAGGTGGGTCCCTTTTACTTGGCCACTACCAGACCACAAACCCCCGCCGCTGGAGTTCCACCCGGATCGCCGCTACCGTCCTGCGATCAGCCAGCGTGAATTGCTGTTCCTCGAAGGAGGGCCGGCGCAGATAACCACTTACGCTGGTGCTACCCTGTGCTCCGATCGTCGTGGCGATCGAGAACAGCCGGTCTCGAACTGCTGCCCGCTCTCGGGCTGTCAGCACAATCTCGCAATCCGGTAGGCCCATCCTCAATACGCAGACGATCCGGATGAAGTCGGCCTCACTCACCGGAGAGGGCTGGTCCCGAATTGTCGCACCTGCAGCGGGGCGGAGCCGCGGCACCGACACGCGTGTGACGACCTCCGGGTACCGAGAATTCAGCCATCTCGCGTGCATAATCAGACTCAGTGTCTCCGTCCGATGGTCCCCCAATCCGAAGAGAGCGCCCAGCCCAAGGACTCCAAAACCAGCCTCCGCAGCTCGTTCATGCGCCGCGAGCCGTCCGTCAAAGTCTCGCTTCTCGGTTCCCAGCGGATGCACAGCGTCGTCACAGTACACATCGCGATCGTACGTCTCCTGGAACAGGACGTGGGCTCGAGCGCCGGCCTGTCGGAGTGCTCGATACCACGTCACGGGAAGCGATCCCACCCCTACTTCGACGTGGCGAATCCCCTCGACTTCCCCGACCGCATTCACGGCCGTAGAGAGATACTCCAGATGTCCCTCCGACGCCACCGATCCGCTCAGCACCATCACCGTTCTCACACCTCGACCGGCCAGGACTCGCGCGCTCTCCACGATCTCCCGTGGTTCCAAGGAGCTGCGACGCAGGGCTCGGTTGCCTCGCCTGAATGAGCAGTAGCCACAGTCATTTTGACAGGCGTCGGATAGGTAGATGGGCGCGAAGAGGCTGCGCGTTGCGCCGAAGTACGTGCTCGTCGTCTCGACGGCTGCATCCAGCAGCGCGTCCTCGTCATCCGCCAGCAGCAAATCCGCCAGCTCCCCAAGGCTCAGCTCACGCGATCCGCGCCATTGCTGGACGATCGCGTTGCCCTTAACACGCGATGCGGATCCGAGCGCGGCCCGAATCTGGCCTTGCGCCACGGCCACGTCGAACCCGGATGTCCGCTCGGTGAGGAGGTCGTGGTACACTACCTCTCTCCTACCTTTCTTTGACGCATAACCATCCCGACAATCCCGCCCAGAAGTTGCCCGACGATCGAACCACCGAGGGATGCCATGGCCAGGGCAGGTTCGACACCCTTCGTGATCGCGACGACGATGAGCGCCAGCACGCCAACCACGAAGCCACCGATCAGCGCGTGTTCCGAGAGGCCCTTCCGGAACCAAGAGGCTAGGACGCCGACGGCCACGACCACGCCGAAGGCGACGTACAGGATGGTGGCCTTAACGAGGACCGGGATGAACAACGCCACCACCGTACAGGCCAGCATGTTGACCGCCAGCGCCCAGCGGAACCGGTTCTTCAGCCGCTCCTCGTCGACGCTACCCACCCGGCCCACGTCCAGCAGGTCCTGCAGGAGCACCGACGTCACCGTGAAGAGATAGGTGTCGGCGGACGAGACGATCGCAGCAAAGAAGGCGATCATGGCGAGGCCGACCAGCCCCACGGGGAGCAGCTTCTGGAGCCCGACCACGAGCGCCATGTCGGGGTCTGCGTCTGGAATCTGCGCGTGAATGACCAGCGCGAGCGCCGTCAGGAGAATTCCGAGAGCTACGTAGAGCCCGCTCGATGCCAGCAAGCTGTTTCGGACGACCTTCTGGTTCTTGCACGCGTACACGCGCTGCCAGAGCTCAGCGAGGAAGAACGGAAACAGGCATCCCATCAAGAAGAACGAGACGATGTCCTTTCCGCCCGCGGCGAAGACGTTCCACATCTGCTCCTCGTACTCGAAGCTCGTGCCGAGCACGACGGCGAGCACGACAAGGATGATCATCAGCGAGAAGTACTGAATAACATCTGTGCGAACGACGGAGCGGAACCCACCTGCCACGACGTAGGTCGTGATGACCGCCGCGATGACGACCAAGGAGATCTCGTAGCCCCACCCGGACAACTCCGCCAGGATCTTGGCGCCGCCGATGAGCTGGATCAGTAGGACCAGATAGTAGCCGATAAGAACCAGAGCTGCCGACGCGGTCCGGGCTTTCCTTCCGAAGCGGTCGAGGAAGTAGTCTGACAGCGTGTAGTAGCCCTTCTCGTCGGCGCGTCTTTTCAGCTTCGAGGCAAAAAACAGGAACACGGCGTACCCTACCGCGAGACCGACGATGAACCACACTGCCCCGATGCCCCATAGGTAGACGTAGCCGACGTAGGCCAGCAGAAGCCCTGACCCGATCTTCGAGGCGGAGATCGTGGCGACTCCGGCGAGCATCCCGAGATCCCGGTCGGCGAGAAGGAAGCTCTCTCCCCCCCGCCTGCGCACACCCCAAACCCCGAGAAAGACCGTCGCGACGAGGTAGAGCACGACGAGGACCCAATCGATGACGCCAAGTGAGCTAATGAACATGAACTAATGTCTCTCTCGTCTGCTGAGCAAACTGCTTCGGGAAGACCTCTCGGTAGGAGGCGGCTAGGCACGGAAAGCGGCGAATTCGCTCCGTCATCCGTTGCACTACCCGCTGGTCGCTGTAGAAACGCGCGAGGTAGTCGTGCCGGATCTCAGCCAGACGACTCGCGGGGATCGGCGTCCGCAGGACAGTGCCGCCCGTGTCCCACAGGTCGTAGTCTTCCGCGAGCAGCAGGTTCTCCTTCTTGCACTCCTCCCAGAAGACGGTCCCGGGGAACGGTGTCACGTAGGTGATGTAGAGATCCTCAACGGCAGGCAGGCCCAGCAGGCATTCAAGGTTGGGGATCAGCTCATCCTCGGTTTCCCAAGGGTATCCGATCATGTACGAGCCGCGCACATGGATGCCCGCCTCGTCGAGGAAGTGCAGGGCTTGTGCTAGGTCCTTGCCGCGATGGGGTTTCCGCACACGGCGGAGGACGTCGTCGCTCGTCGATTCGATCCCCATCAGAACACCTCGGAGACCGAGGTCATGGAGATCCTTCATCATGCGCATGCCACAGTGGATGACGTCGCGAACGCTAATGAAAGATCGGAAGATGAGGCCGAGCCCTCGCTCGTGCGCGCCCTCCAGGATCTCGAAGACGCGAGAGGGATCGTAGAAGAAGTCCTCGTCCGAGAACCACACGTAGTTGATCCCGTAATCCTCGACCAGATGCTCCAACTCCAGCAGCACGTGGTCCGTCGGCCTCCCGATCACCTTGCCCCAGGTCGTCGGCGTCGCACAGAAGGTGCATCCAAAGCGGCAGCCTCGGGCCGTGTTAACCGAGGCGCACCGCTGCTGCGACGGCGGGATCCAGACCGGAGCTGCTTGGCGGTACCGGTCCATCGGCAGGTCGCATCGACTGGGTATCGGCAGCGCCCCCAGGTCCTGGATGCGGGCCCTCGGACCATTGTAGATGACATCTCCCGCCGCCCTGTGGACCAACCCGGCGATACCATCCTGCCCTTCGCCACGCTCCAAGGACCGCACGAGTTCGAGGACAGTCTCTTCTCCTTCGCCCACAACGCCGAAATCCGCCCTCTCATCGACCAGCGCCTGCTCGGGCAGAGCCGAGACGTGGGGGCCACCGAGCATGACGGGCACGTCGCCACAATGAGCCTTCGCGAGTCCCGCGACGCGCAGCGACTCCGAGAAGTTGTGCGTGTAGGACGAGATCCCCACTAGGTCTGGCTCGAAGGTGGCGAACGCGCGCTCAAGCGTGTGGTCGGAACCGTCGACGACGTGAACGACACGCGCCTCGTGGCCTGCTCGCTCCAGACACGCGGCGATGAAGCACAGCCCCATAGGTTCCGCTTCGGCGCGTAGTCCCCCGATGTCTCGGAGACCAGCGACCTTCGGGTTGATCAGGATGATCCTCATGTGAGGCTACCCTTTAAGCCACAGCGGCTGTCGTTGTCGCATCTGGCGTATCGGGCCCAGCATCGTTCTCGGATGGCAGCAGCGTCAAGCCCAGCCACACTTTCGATCCGGAGGCTCCCGATGCCTCGCGCCAGAGCGCGGTCAGCCAGAGTTCCTTCCGGGAGCGAACAGGCTCTTCCTTCCGCACCTGGAGGAACTTCGTTGCAGCGAGCTCGTTGGCGGCGTCCTCCGCATTTGGGTCGGGCTTGAAGCAGAAGAGTTGGATCTGCTCTTCCTGCCAGTCGCTCTTCTCCTGTTCGACCAGTCCTTCGGGCTCCAGGGGTATGCCTAGCCCTCCGTGAACTGCCTTGAAGGCGTCCCAACGAACGACACCGTCCTTGCCGCTTGGCTTTTCAAATCGGCCACCACAAAGGTGACAGCCGGAGGTCGCCTTCTCCTCCTTATCGGCTTCCTTAACGGCTTCCGGCCAGCCGGGACACGAGTCTCGTCCCTTTGTCACGTACTCGACGAGAATATCATCCGATTCCTCTCGCACGTGCATCTCAGGAAAACCGATGAAGCTCTCCAATCCCATTAGACGCCGGTGCCCCTCGGAGTCGTCTTCCTGCTCAGATTTCCGGCCTTGATGCCAGACTTCCCACCCCACCCGCAGACCTTCGGCCATCAGGTCCGATATCGTGAGAAGAACGCCCATGGGGTTCTGCTTCCAATACTTCGTGGCTCTGGCCTCCATTTCCTCCAGCGGCAGCTCCACTCCTTTTCCGAAGAGATCATGGTCGTGGATCGCCTGGCAAGCCAGTATCAGTGCCGGTAGCTCAACGCCAGGCGGACCATCCAGGTCGTCCTCCGGTTGCTGCCGCAAGCCCTCAAGCGCCTCGTCACACGTGAAGTACGAAAGGAGCATGGCTGCAGCCGCCTTTCCGTGATTGTAGCCCGACTCGGGAACAGCCAGCTCACGCGGCTCCTCGCCAGACGAAAGACCCAGCAGGTCCCGTAGCTTTCTCCACAAGTCCTCATCCGGGCCGGCCAGTCTATCGAGGGCGGTCTGGAACCGCTGCGTGGTGAGCTTCGTCATCGAGGAATCTTCCGAGGAGCATTTGAAGAACTGCTGCCGCAACGCTCTTTTCTCGACGCGCGCCTCTATCTCCTCAACGTAGCACATGTCATGGCAAAACGCGGCAACCAGCCAGGCGACAAGAACGACTTTGCGGATGAAGTCCACGTCGTTAAGCTTATCGCCAAGCTGTGGGTCCACGCGTCCAACGCCAACTTTGCATATGTCCTCCATCGCCTTCCACGTATCGCTGAGCTTGGTCTGTTCTACTACACTGTGAAGAACATAGTCCTCGATCCTTTGCTTCAGCAGAAACGAACCGGCGCAGAATACTAAAACGACGTGCGATATGTGGTCCCGGTAGGGATTATTCCCGTAGTTCTCTCGGTCGAGTTGTTGCGAGATAGCAGTAAAGGCCTCAGCGGGAAACAAGGCGATCTGGCTCAGCGCGGAAGCGCGCATCGCATCGATCAGGTCCCCCACCTGCGCTTTCAAGTGTAAGTCGGCATAGGCCATTATCAAAGCGTCGGGGGCTGTCTCCGCGGGATACCAATGACTTCTTGCCGTCACCGGTTCGCCCCCCACCGCTTGCGTGACGAGTGCCTCCGCTGCTTCATTGGTGAAGGGCGTGAACGTGCAATCCATCGACAGAGGGCCGCCGGTGGCCATGATCACGGCGTCGCGGAGGACGAGTATCTCCGCATCGAGTACGTCCACAAGATCGTCCCAGTTCACCTTCAAGGGATCCGCTGCGTTTTCGAAGTAGGACGTATCGTCGAATGATTCCATGTGCGACCTCACTCTTCTGTGTTCTCAACGGAACAGATCCACTCAGCGATTTCCTTCCAAAACGCGAGCTTCTCGCAGCTCCCGTGGTCAACGCTGCATGTGCCGTGTAACTCCGGGAGCCATGGTATCATGAAGACCGGAGCATCTTCGTGTCGATGAAGTTGATGCAGCAACGCGGTCGACCGCGAGTACGGGAATGCGGCGGCCCAGTTGCTCGGATTCAAGGTGCTGAGGTGGTCCACAAATGCAGTGGGGTTCTGGAACGCCCGCGATTCGAGTTGGAAGACCTGATTGAAAAGGAAGGAAGTCTTGCCTCCATGCGCCACAAACGCGCGGGCGGTGTCTCCCAGTGTCGAGAACGTCTGGACGGCGGGCGTTGCCACGAGCACTGCCGCCACTGCATGCGTTTTTGCCAGGCCAGCGGCCGCGTCCGTCAGGAGGCGAAACTCCGCTGCGGTATCGATGATGACATGGTCGAACAACTCATGCAGCGCCTGCAGGATCTTTTTCAGGCGCCGCGTCAACTGCCGTGCAGAATAGACGTCATCGGCATGTCGTTTCCTCAGGAGTTGAAGCAGCTCTGACCTAGCCGGGAGGATTTCTAGCTTGCGCGCCCAGGTTTCCCCGGCCGTCCCCCCTCTCGCTACATCCTCAGACGTCAGCATTCCGTTGATCTCCTCCGGCAGATCTCGCGAATTCAAGCGGAAATCGAGCAGCCGGTTGGATTCTCCTTGTACACTCGCTCTTCTCTCGCCCCTCGCGCTGTGCACCAACGTAGGCCCGCCGAAATCTAGCTCCAGTAGACAACAGGGGCGCTTGTCGCTTTGTGGTAGCATCTCGGCCAAGGCCATTCCAATGTTGAGGGCAGCGGTGGTTTTCCCGACTCCGCCCTTCTGCGAGAAGACGGCAGTCACTCGCGTGGCCTCCCCTCTTCCGCTTCGACAGGGTCTTGGCAGCAATTTGAGGTTGTGCCTCTCTTCTGGGTTGTTGAACGGAGGGAGATGGTTCGGGGACTTCTCTTCGCGGAGGCCCGCCTGGGTTGCTTCGTGGATCACGGAAGAGACTAGGTTGGCGCTGACGGTCAATCTCCGCGCGATGTCAGCGCAGTCGGTCGAGCCCCCGAAGGTTGACAACGCTGTCGCCATTACGCCTTCACACTTCTGCTGAATCTCCGGGGAGTCCGCGTGGAGTAGGTGCAACGCAAGAGCGGCCTGCCATAGCTCCAGCCCCGAATATTCCGGATCAGGCTGAGATTCGGGCAGATGCTTCTCGAAAGCCTCGAGTACATCCAGCGTGACGCCTTTTTGGTTGATGGTGAATGCTAGGTCGGCGAGGATGGAGTATGGGGTTCGTGGGGGAGTGGCACTCGCGCACGCCGCAATTGTGTCCGAGATCAACTTCGACGCGTGTTGGGCGTCGAGTCCGCGAAACGCGGTTACATGTTCGATCCGTCCAACATAGTCGTTGCGGTTTTCTCCATTCCAGTCGAGGGATTTGTTGATTTTCGCCCTGATCGCGGTGTCCTCGCTCTCCCAGAGGGAACGTAGGATCGCTCTCTTTGTGAACCCGTCTTCGATCATCCATATCTCTTTGAACAGTCGCTTGAGCGCGTCGTCGCGGCTTTCTTTCGACTCAGCGTCACTCTTCTTCCACTGAAGGCGGAAATCCTCCGCGCTTTCGATCAGGGATTCGGCCCGCAGCTTCTCCAAAGGCTTTGTCGAAGCTTCGGAGAACACGAAGCTGGTCAAAGCAGACGCTGCCGTGCTGACGAGCATGTGAAAACGAGACGCGGCCTCCACGCGTTTGTTAAGGGCACCAAGGCCGCCCTCGGACTCGTCGGTGAGTCCCGTAGAAGATTCGATACCAAAACCGAGATCGAAGATCGCGCACACAGTGCAGAAGCCCTTCGCCATTCCGACATCGATCAACTCCTCCGAGGCGACCAGCAACTGATCAAACATACCGCGTTGAGGTATATGGTCGATCTCAAGTATTGCTTTATCGCGTTTCTCGCCGGTTCTCCTGCCCTCTACGAAGTTCAACATCTCCTCAGGTTTCCAGCTGAGGTATTCCTCGACGCGAACGGCGCTGTACTCCGTTGGCGGAATTGCTCTTCCTGTCGATGGAGAGAGAGGCGTATCCTTCCGCTGCCTTACCGCAAACCAGATGCCGCCCTTCTCGGTGGCCTGCCGAAGGAGGTTCTCACGCTTGAAGGAATACACGCCCCTGAGGACGCCGAGTTCAGTCGCGAGCCTCTTCGCTATCGTGCCCTCGGGCCCAGTGGTGAGGCAGAACGACACACGTGCCTCGTTAGCCTGCCAGCCGTCGGTTAGCGCAGCGTCATTCCCGGTGCGAACACAGTCTCCGGTTTCGTGGCCATCCTTGCGCCGCCTACGTTCATCCAGCAACATGATTTGCCCGAAAGGACCGTCAGGTTTACATTTGTCACCTACATTGCCCTCGATCACCTTGAACACGCCGCTGAAGGCGTCTCGCAAGCCGCTGACGTTGTGGACCTTTCGTCCACGCTGCCAGTGCTTTCGGAGCTCCCGAAGGGCCTCGGCATAGAACGTGCCGGGGCCTCCGTCGCCGCTCGAATTCCCGTTGCTCATTCTGGCTTCCTCTGCGAGTGGTTCGCGCCATCGACAGGCGCGGTCGTCGAGGATCCCTGTGGAGCCAACGCCGCTCTGTCTGTTCCAGTCCAACCGACTCGGAGTATGATCGTTGGCAATCCAGGTGTCCAGAGCAATCTGGCATGACACCAGAAAACGGTTCTTCTCCCGATTAAGGGGACAGAATCCAAGGGCGATCGGATCGTAGAAGGTCCTGTCCGAGCTTGCCTGAAGGGGTTTCACTGCCCTCAAGGCTGCATGCAATCGATACGGAATCACGGGCGTCGGCCGCTGACAGGGCTGGAGGAGCAGGAGAACGGCGAGGTGGTCATAAGTGGTTCATTTCTAATGGTTTACGCCCTTTGGGATGGCCGGCAGACTGTTGATGCTGTCCATCGCTCCCCCGTTTTTGGGGAAGAACCAAGAGAACTTGGCTGGTGAGCGTAGCCGAGCCACCTTCTGGCGGCTCCATCTGGACCGATAGGTGGTCTGACTCCTCGGCGGTCGCCTTTGGGTAGCGCGCAGGGCAATCCGGAGTCAATAATTCCCCCCAATTGACCCCGCATTTCGGCCGTTCCATCTGGATCTCGCCTCCTCAGCAGAATCTATAGGCGCCTCGGCGGCGCTTTCTTGGTCCAGAAGCGGTCCGTTAGTTCCAGGACCGTCGTGTCGCCCGGTTCGGGCATCTGATGATGCCCTCCCAGAAAGAGAAATCCGCCGACATCGCCACCTGAATGACCGTCCAGATGGGCGGCCATCAATACCAATGCCGCGATTACGGTCAGTCGTCTGGGCATGCCGCGGCTGCCGCAATCGCGCTTGTCCGGCTTGTCATGGGTGCCAGATGCGTCGTTGGCCTGACGCCAGGCAAGCAGGATTCTTACTGTGCGACTACCATCATGTCGTCGCCACGGCCGCCGAAGAGATTCGTCCTCTCTTCCTCTCTGATCAGAAGCTCATGCACTGCCTGCCGACGGGGTCGAGACCGAAGATGTCGCCGATCTCGCCGTCGTCTTCGACCGCGACGTGCGTGTAGAGGCTCGTGGTTGACACGTTGGCGTGCCCCGCCGCATCGCGGACCTCGGCTAAGCTGCGTCCAGCTCGAAGGGAATGGGACACGAAGCTGTGGCGGCCATCGTGGATGGTCAGATCCTGCGTTCTATCCGGGCCCAAGGCCCGACAGGCGGCGATGAACCGCATCCGGGCGTTGCGGCGGTCGAGTTGGGCGCCGAAGCTGCCATCAGCCTGAGAACAAATCAGGAAATCTCCAGGCTTTGCCTCTTGTTCCTTGCGTTCAGCTTTCCATGCCTCGATATCCACCAGTGTGCCGCCGTCCCACCAGAGCGGGACCCGACGCGGCTTCTTGCCCTTGGCGATGGCCTTGCGGATGTGGATGTAGGGTCGTGCCACACCGAGGTGGGCATCACGCAACCGAATACCGACGATCTCGGACACGCGCAGCCCACAGCATGTGGCCAATCGAAAGATGACGAGGTTCTGCCGACTGTTCACTGCCCGCCGCCCGCGCCGCTTCAGGTCTGCGAGGACGGCCGCGATCTCAATCCGCGTCAGGATCCGCGTCTGATCGATGCTCCAATTCGTCATCGTGTTCACCATGCCTGTATCTGCAAGACCATAGTCATTACTGCTCCCCACGTGAAGAATACACCAGAACCCAGGGGGAAGCAAGCGAAAACATATGCAAAATCATACATATGCATACGAATGCGTCAAATCTCGCGATTCTCGTCCATCGGGGGCTGATTTCTGGTCCAAGCGCTTATTGTGGCTTGTTACGCCCCCGTCTGCGCCAAGCCTCGCAGCCGGCAGCACCCATGACCGGAAGCCCTGACAGACATCCCTGGACCCCTTCCGACATTTCTGATACGCTATCAAGCATGGCGGTTTTGGGTGATCGCCTCGGCAGACAACGGTCGTAGGGTCGGGCCGCGGTGCTCACCCAGGCAGGCAACGAGGGCACGGACACGTCGCCACGCTGCCGCCATGGCGGGGCCACAGTATGCCCAATGAGGCCGACACATGTCGACGGTTCGTCCTGCCGAAGCTGTACGCGGCGGGCTGGGACGACGACCGGATCAGCGAGCAGAAGACGTTCACCGATGGCCGGATCGTCGTTGTGGGCAAGAAGGTCCGACGGCGCAAGCAGAAGCGGGCCGACTACCTGCTCGGCTACCCGAGCATGGCAACGGTTCATGTTCGACGCTCGCCGGGCTTTGGAGCGACGCGCGAAGCGTTCACCGGCTCACACCGGCCGGAACTGGGGCCGTTTTGATCGCGGGCGGGCTCGACTGGACCCTCGGACCGAAGCGCTACTCGCCGGCACGATGACAGAAGGTGGGCGAAATCGAGCCGTGTATTACGGCTGGGGCGACTTGATCCGCTCTGGTGTGCCACAAGGCGAGGCCGAGCGGCTGCTTGTCGATGCTGCCGAGCGGTGCGGATTGCCGCGCCGGGAAGCACTGGCGACGGCGCGAAGCGCACAACGGCGCTGGAGGGTTCACCCATGACCAGCGCTGCCGAAATCGCCGAAACGCTTATCACCGATGAACCCGCGCGGCCGACGGGCGTTACGCTGACCGCAGCATTGGTGGACGTTGCCGAACGCGCCGAACGCGGCGAGCCGATCATCGAAACCTTGCCTTGTGGGCTGGAGCTGTTGGACGAGACAACCGGCGGGCTCGTGCGTGGCGAATACCTGGGGCTCGTCGGCTCACCTGGCTGCGGAAAGTCGCTGCTTGTGGACCGCCTCGCTCTTGGCGTGTTGCGGCGGAACGCCGAGACAACTGCGCTTGTCGTTAATCTCGAAACCGCTACGCCGGTGCGGGCGGCTCGGCTTGTGGCCGGGCACGCGGTCCGCATCGGCGCGGCAAACGAAATCACGCAATGTGTACCGCTGGGGCCGCTGCTGCGCGGGGAGCTGAAACCCAAGTGCCGTCAGCTTGTACGTGAAACAGCTATGTCACTCGCCAACGAGCTGGGCGAACGGTTGCGATTCGTGGACAACGCGACGGATGCCGTGGACATCGTCGGTTTGCTCCAGGAACACCGACCGGATGTGTTTGTGCTGGACCATTGGGGGCTGGTCAATCTGGGCGGGGCCGCGGGCAGCTCGGCCACGGAACAGACCGACGCCGTATTGCACATAATCGGAGCAGCACTGCGCGAAGTGAACGCGGCCGGCGTGCTTATAAACGAAACCAGCAAAGCTGGGCTGATGACCCGGACGGCCGATGTCAGCGCGGTCCGTGGCTCGGCACGGTTCGCCAGTCTGGCCGGCCAGTACGTCGGCATTGCGCGTGACGCGGAGAAGGCAGGGGGCGATCCGGCGCTATGGCTACAACTGTGGAAGAACCGGCACGGCCGGCCTCTGATGCAGCAATCGGCCACGCTGTTCGGCGGGCTGGGGTATCTCTGCGCCGGCTCCGTCGAGGCAATCCCACTCAAACACGGCAAAGGGCACAAGGACGGCGCTGAATGAAGCCGGACGAATCGGAATCTTACATCGGCCGAGTTGTGACGCCCGAAGCTGATGGAGCAGAAGCCGGCGGCGCGAAGGGAAGGGCCGCGGCACCGAAGAAATCGGCCGGGCGGTGGGCGATGCTGAACACCTTCGCCGACGTGACGGCGCGGACGCTGCCGCTGCTGGCCGGTGCGGTATGGTATCAGCTTTTCCGCATGGCCAATTCGGACGGGCGGGTGCAGCTTTCGCAAGCGGAACTGGCGCGTCGTATCGGAAAGTCGGAGCGCGCGACGTTCACGGCACTCCGCAAGCTGGAAGAAGCCGGTGTGCTGACGGTCGTACATCGTGGCTCCATGAACGCCGGACCGACCATTTACCGTATCCGAGCGCGGCGAAAGGATGACCGATGACGGCGGAAGCAGGCTTCCGGTGTACGGCAGCAAAATCGTGCAAACACGGCGGAAGCAGGCTTCCGACTGTACAGAAGTACACAATGCGTCCGCGCCCTTTAAGCGGGCGGGACGCCTGAAGAAAGAACTTGACAGCCGCCGCGCATGGTGTATTCTTTATTACACCTATGGCAAAACGGCTGAAACGAGAACCGACTTCGATGACTGATGCACTACGTCGCGCTATTGCTGAGAGCGGCGAGAGCTTCAAGGCGCTGGAACGCGCAACCGGCGTCACGCGGCAATCGCTGATGAGGTTTGCGCGGGGCGAGCAGACGATTCGGCTGGATTCCGCCGACGAGCTTGCCGCGTATTTTGGGATTCAGGTTTACCGAAAGGACAAGCGATGAGAAAGCGATGGCTGCTGCGTCGGGCAGGTTTTGCAATTGGGTTCGCGCTGCTCGTCGGAGGGTGGGGGACGACGAGGTATGCGGACGAACAACAGCAGAGCATCAAACAGCAGTATCGTATCCGGGCTTGGTTGAGTGGCCGCTATGGTGAGCGTTATCAGTGGGGGGACGAGCGATTCTTGCCGATGCCGACCTGTAAGATATATCAGACAGGCGTTGTGTCGATGGCGTTCGGAGCCGGTTTCGTCGGGTTCTCACTGCCGCGGAACAGGGCGGAACAGGAGTAGTTAATCATGGCAGTGTATCGAAAAACCTACACCAAGCCGCTGCCGGCGGGAGCCGAGTTGCTCACCCGCAAAGGCGAGCGGTTCGCAAGGTGGCAGGACGGTTGGGAATACAGGCAAAGGGAAACACGATGGCTTCGCTCGTGACATACGGAAACGGGCTCCGGCGTATCGAATTCGCAATGACGCCGAACGAGAAACGCCGGGTGATCCGGCTCGGTCGGGTGAACGCCAAGACAGCGCGGAGCTTCAAGGCCCGCGTCGAGGCCATCATTGCCGACCGGCTCGCCAACAGGCCGCACGACGCCGAAACGGCGAAGTGGCTCGGTGGGCTCGATGACGCCGTCTTGGCCAAGCTGCGAGCCGTTGGCTTGGCGGATGGCGTGGGGCTTGCACAAACCACGCTTGGAGCGCACTTGGCTCGATACTTCGAGACGATGACCGTGAAGCCGAGTACGGCGACGTTCTACGGCCACACGCGCCGGAACCTTGAAGAGCACTTCTGCAAAACGCGCTTGTTGCGAGAGATCACGTCTGCGGATGCTGACGCATGGAGGGCTTGGCTCGTCGAATCACAAGGGCTGTCGCCGGCCACCGTCGGACGGCGCGTCGTGGCGGCGCGAACGATCTGGCGCAAGGCGGTACGGTGGAAGTTCGCCGCAGAGAACCCCTTTGAGGGCGTGAGGGGCGGGCACCAAGCGAACGAAAGCCGGAAACAATACATCCCCCACGATGCTATCCGGGCGGTGATTGCGGAAGCGCCGGATGCCGAATGGCGCGTGATCATTGCCCTGGCACGCTACGGCGGCTTTCGGACGCCCAGCGAGACGTTCGCCTTGCGATGGGGCGATATCAACTGGGAACGCGGCACGATTCGCGTTACTTGTCCGAAGCTCGCCCACAATGAGAACTTCGCATCACGCATCATCCCGCTGTTTCCCGAGTTGCGCGAACCGCTGCTGAGCCTGTTCGCCGAAGCTGAGGCGGGCTCCGAGTATGTCATTGCCCGTCACCGGCTCGGTAGTGCGAACCTGCGGACGCAATTCGAGCGGATCATCGCACGGGCCGGGCTGAAGCCGTGGCCACGTCTGTTCCACAATCTGCGGGCAAGCCGTGAGAGCGAGTTGATGCGGGAATACGACCTCGCGACGGTCTGCGGCTGGCTCGGCAATTCGCCGGAGGTTGCGGCTCGACACTACGCCACGTCGATCGACCTGAATGCCGACTTCCAGCGGGCGGTGGGATTGGTCTCGGGTGAGGCGCAGCAAAAAGCGCAGCAGTCAGCGTCCGTAGGCGATGGACACGACATGACAAGTGCCCCCCCCGAACCGAACGAAACCCCCTTAAACAGGGGCGCAGACACGAATAGACGTGCGCGTGCAAGTGCTGTCACAACCCCTGAATGGGCCCGCCCGGACTCGAACCGGGAACCTAGAGATTATGAGTCCCTCGCTCTAACCGATTGAGCTACGGGCCCGGGTTTCATAACGATTTATCAACATAGATCTTACGACATCGGCCGTCAAGGCGGAGTCCGCCAAGAAGGCCGCGCGGGGTCCATGACCACTTTTTCGGCATAATCATGCACGACTGGCCGAGCATTATAGCAGTTAAAGAAAGGGGGTAGCGGCCGACGCCCCTGTCGGCCATCAAGGGTGGTCGGTATTCGTCGTCCGACACGGGGGTCGGACGCTACAAGGTTTCTAAAACGCTCTAGCAGAACCCGGTTAGATGTGGACCTTCATGAACGGCTTGAACAACAGCGCGAAGACAATTGACAAAACCAACAGCGTGATTAGCCAATGAACATCGATGCCGCAGATCGGCGTTGATCGGGTCTCGTAGAAAATATGGATTTCCTCAAACACGGATGATTCGGGAATCGAGGCCTCGGCGGAATAGAGCAGACGGTCGAAGAAGGCGCCGCCGCGCAGCTTGCTGATTCGCTTGAAGCCGTCGCCGACGCGGAGTGGCATTTCGACGACATCGGCATCCCGACCGAACGTCAACGTGAAATCACCGGCCTCGGCGGGCGTCAATCGCCAATCGATCGTCCGCAACGGCTTCGCGCGGCAGGGATCGTTCCGGTCCATCGTGACGCCGGGGGGGAGTTCGAGGTGCTGGGCGATGTAGTTCCATCTTGCATCGCTGCCCACCGCGCTTTCCTTGACGGTGGCCATGACGCGGACAGGCCGGCCCGGCTCGCAGGGTCGATACTCGTACCGTAATCCGATCTGAACCATGACCAGGACGAATGGGGCCAACATGATGATCATCGGCTGAAACGACAGACCGAGAAGGCGAATCGCCTGCCAGATGATCCGCCGTTGCGCGGCGAACGTCACGGACAGGTTGTCTTTGAACAGTCGTGTCGCGAGGAGGTTGGCGGTGATGGTGGCCCGCACGCCGGCAATGGCCTTCTGATTCGAGGTGTAGCGCCAGATCAGGAGCATGAGCACGCCGGTCAGCGCGGAGATGATCCACAGCGCAACGGCCGGCGAACAAAAGGACAACACGGCGAATGCCGCGTCCCCCAGCCATACCATGATCTTCGTTACGACATCCAAGGCGAGACTTCCGTATTCTCGGGCCGCGATCCGCGCCGATGTTTGATCCGAGTCTCGGATCGCTCGTGCGTGATTCCTATCTCGCACGCACTCTCCGCAGGATTCCTATCCTGCGAGGCCACGGGAACGGATTCCCGTCGGAGTGGGTGCGAGAAAGGATTCTCGCACCAGCGTGCAGTCGACCGTGTGGGAGCGTTCGCTTGCTGATACGTCGGCCGCGTGTGGTCAACGCTACTTGTCGCAGACCGGCTCTCACTCGATGTACCCCAGTCCGCGAAGCCGTTCGAGGACGGCCGGGTCGGTTTCCTGCCCGTCGCCTTTGGCTTCATCCAATCGGGCAAGTTCCTTCTCGAGGGCGTGTGTGATGAACTCCTCCGTGCTGCTGTAGCCGGCGGCATCGGCATACTTCTTCACACGTTCCAACAGTTGCTTGTCGAGCTTGACATTCGCACCAAACATACCGAATCACCTCATTTGTCGGCCTCGCCCCTCGTGGCGGGGGGCTGATTCTGTTGCCCAAAGAAATCGTGGCCGGCCATCTCCGCCGGCGTTTCGATGCTGAACAAGGCCAGTGCGCTGGGGCCGACATCGATGAGCGCTGGGTGCTCCGCCATGATCTTCCGATTGCTGAACAGGATGCCGGGCACCAGATCATGCGCAATGCAATGATCCGCGGACCAGGCGTTGTCGTTGTCGACCAGCACCGCATCTTCGTACTGCCTTGTTTCTTCGTTTCGGATTCTGTCGAAATCCCCCAGGCACGTGTTCCAACTGGCCCTGTAGCCGCGCTCGTAGCCGAGAATCAAATCCGGCGCGTTCTTAACCTCCGGCCCCGAATAGCATTGATCGCCACGATAGACACGCCGGAGGACAGGCCGGCCGGTGTCCGGGTCAACGATTTGCATCAACTTCGCGGACATCTCATCGAGCAGGGCATCGCGGTCGGTCTCATCGACGATGCCTTCTTTCTCTCGCCCGCGCTGATTCAGGTAGATGTGACCGTTCACGCCCAGACTGTAGGCCTTCGTCCTGGACCAATCCGTGTCGACGAGCAGACCCTGATCGGCGACGAGGTATCCTTCTTTCCGAAGCCAGGTGTTGACGGCAAGGCCGCGTCGGAAGTTGCAGAATCCGTGATCGGACATGACGATGAAGGTCGTGTCGTCGCCTAGGCGCTCCATGCATCGGCCGAGCGCATCGTCCATCCTGACGTACACATCCTCCACGACGGCGTTGTATTTCTTCGCATCCTCGGGACTGCGCGTCGGGTGTTTTTCGTCGGAGTCCCACCAGAACATGTGGGCAATCAGGTCCGTGCTCGAGAAGTAGAAGAACATCAGCCCTTCGTCGAAACGGTCCAGCGCGTAATCGAGCAGCTTGAACCGTTCGTCCATCACCTGCCAAGCCTGAATCCGGTATTCTTCATCGCTGAAGATCTCGTGCTTCAAGGCGTTGAATTCTTCCGCGAAACCCTGCGTGTAGAACGGGCCGATCTCCTCGCCGATTTCCTCGACGAAGTCCGGCGGCTCGCTGAACACGGCCACAGGGGCCGTCGGAATGAAATTGAGCGGGCTGACGTACAACCTGATTCGCGGATGTACCTCCTGCAACAGGAATCTCACCATCGTGTCCAGCGTCGGCCCGACGGGCGTCTTGAGAAACCGGACTTCCTTCCAGTCGCTCCATTCGCCGGCATTGAGGATCAGCTCGACCGTCTCATCCCCGAGCGGGTTCTCGTTGACGTAGACGATCTTGGCGACGTCGCGGTCAGGATCGGGATAGATCTCAATGTTGATGAAGACGTCCTTCGTCTTGACCAGGTGGTCATTCGGGGGGCCGTACAGCCTGGCGATGCGTGCGCCGGATTTGTCGTGGCGCACGCGCAGCTTGTAGCCCTCGCCGTCCTTACGGTCTCGGCGGCGCGTGCTCGCGAAATGCTGGTAGGTGCCCTGATTGCCCATCGCGTCGGGCACGCCCATGCCGGCCAGACAACACGCGTGGCCGTGTTCCGATTTGCTCGGCGGGTAGTTTGCCGGCAGGCGGTACATGTGTACGGGGATGCCGCGTTCGTCGAGGTAGTCCCAAAATGGTGTACCGCGACGGAGCAGCTCGTTCTTGGTCTCGACCCTCGGAAGCTGGTATTCACCGTACTTTATCGGTGGCTTCTCATCGACCGCGACCATCAGGTTGCCGGACCAGTAGGGGTAGGCCTGTCTTTCCGGATCGCGGTGGATGAAATCGAAGATGCCGTGGACGCCGGGTCCGGCGCCCGTGATGAAGTTCGACCATGCGACGGGGCTCTGCGGCGGGATGCTCGTGGTGAGGCGGCGATAGCCGCCCTGGTCGCGCAGCTTGGCAAAGTTGGGCAGGCGGCCCTGCTCCAACATGCGATCGACGAGCAGGGGTTCCATGCCGTCGCAGCCGAGGATCATCACCTTTGTCGGACCGGCGGCGCGGTTGGCGTCACCCCCGCGGTCGCAACCACCCGCGCACGCGAGCCCCGCGACCGTTGCGGCGATGCAGATACGCCGGCGCCAGACTGTCATGGTGTGTCTGTTCGTCATGCCGGATGCGCTCGTTCTCCCGCGTCTTCCAAGTCGACTTTCAGCGGCCGTCCATCCATATGTTTCGGCACCTTGACGCCAAACAGCTCCAGGATGGTCGGCGCAAGATCCATGATGCGCGGGCTGTCGGCCTCGATCTTGCGGTTGCAGAACATCACGCCCGGCGCGATGTTCGGGTCGATGCAGTGGTCTCCGCTCCAGGCCTTGGTGTTGTCGTGAAAGACGTCGTCCGTGATATCCCCCACAGCCGCCTCCCAGGCAACCCGGTATCCTTCATTGTAGCCGACGACGACATCCGGGGCGTTGTCTTTATAGGGCCCCGTGTAGCTTGTTGCCGTGTTGAAGGCCCTATTGACGGCAACGGCATTGTGTTGATCGTCTTTCAAGCCGCCGAGCTTCCCGCACAGTTCCTCGCGCAGGGCGTCGGCTTCCACGCCGGGTTTGACGATGCCGTGTCGCTCGCGTCCCTCGATATTGAGGTACAGGCCGGCCAGTCCCAAGGCATACACGCGCGTCCGGGACCAATCGACCGTGGCCAGATATTTTTTCCCCTTGGCGGGCTCCTTCAACGTCATGTAACCGTTTTCGATCAGCCATCGGTTCAGGTCGACACCGCAGCGGAACGACTTGCACCCGTGGTCGCTGATGACCCACAAGAGCGTGTCGGGGTCGTTGCATTTTGCCATGGTCCTGCCAACCAGGGCGTCCATGCGCTCGAACAACTCGGGAATGGCATTGGCCAGTCGCTCGTCGCCGAAGCCGTCGCGGGCGGGATGGTCCGGGTCGAGGTATCGCCAGAACATATGCTGGATGCGATCGGTCCCGTCAAAGACGCAGGCGACGAGTCCGCGCTTGGTCTTGTCCAGCGCGTCGAAGAACATGACCTCGCGCTCTTCGTCCGCTTCCAGGCATTGATGCAGGAAATGGGGGTCTTGCAGGATCTTCTCGTTGTGCGCCCACGTGTCCTCGGCGAGGCCCATCGTGGCGAACGGCCCCTGCGACTTGGCGAGGTAGGTCGAGAACACCTTCGGGTGCGAGATCGGCATCGCCGGCTTCTCGGGATCGAGTTGCAGCGGCGTGACGTATAACTCGAATTCCGGTTCCGTCGCGATCAACAGGAATTGACAAATCGCGTGAACCTTGACGGCCGGCGCGGCCTTGAAGTGGAAGTTGATCCACGGGGTGTACTCGCCTTGCTTTAGTGTATATCGGTCGCCACACAGGCGGAGTTGCGCGGTGTCCTCGCGACCGTTGAGCGCGATTGCAAACGGGGCCGTCATCGGCTTGCTTTCGGCGAGGAAGCTGTTCGTCGGCCCGATCAGGTTTGACTCGACGGTGCCGTTCTTGCGCTCGACGCGGACCTGCTCGCCGCCGGCATAGATGTTTTCTTCCGCGGACCGCGTGGTGTAGTAGCTGAAGGTGCCTTGCGTGCCGCGGATGTCCGGGATGCACATCGCGCCGAGCGACACGCCGCGAAACCGCTCCGGCGGGAAGGTGATGGGCATTCGGATGATGCTGCTGAAGATGCCGTGGTCGCCCAGGTCTTTCCAAAACGGACGGCCCTTTCGCAACAGGCGGATATCGGGTTTGCCCCGTGGGATCAGATACTTGCCGATTTTCAGGGTCTTGGTGGTCCCGCCGATATGCACGCTCGACAGGATCGGCAGGTAGTTCCGGCGATCGACGCTCAGAAAGTCGAAGATGTTGTGCTTGCCCGGGTTGCAGCCGGTCAAAAACGTGGACCAGGCGACGGGCGTCAGCGGCGGCAGCGTTGTCCCGAGGCGTTGATAAACGCCCTGCGCGGCGAGCCTGGCCAGGTTGGGCAATCGTCCTTCGGCCAGGTACTTCTCGACAAGCGTGGGTTCCATGCCGTCGAGGCCAAGGACGACAACCCGCTTGACACGGCTTCGGGCGAAGGCTCTGTGGCCCCTAATCGCGCGAATGACCCACCGAATGGGCCACGTCAGCAGCGCCAGGACAGCCAGCAGCATGGTCCAGAAGATAACGGCCAATGATGAGGCGATGGCAAAACCCGCCCCGGGCCCGATGTAGGCCTGCGCGGGTGTTGCGAGCAGCAAGACGACAACGGCGGCAAAGACACAGGCGAGCGGCCGTTGCCGCGGTACTCGCTGATGCCGAGGAGTTGCTTGTTGACGCATATCCAATCCTCCAACTCCTCGTCCCATGCCTTCTCCCAGGTTTGCCGCGAGGCGAACCAGATTTCGCCCTGCTTGTTGTACTCCAGCGACACGCCGTGATAGAGCGTCTCGTCCTCGCGCTTCCGCACGACGAACGACGGGTGGCTCTGCGCGGCCGCATCCC
Organism: Phycisphaerae bacterium; assembly: GCA_030593565.1. Lineage (GTDB taxonomy): Bacteria > Planctomycetota > Phycisphaerae > UBA1845 > UTPLA1 > JAFGQA01. Next base: position 29,959 of record JAUVGW010000015.1, read on the forward strand.
ACGCGTCGTACTCGGAGTCCACGCGCTCGACCAGCGTTGGGCCGTCGAAGACCTCCTATAGCATTTTAAGAAACCCTGTAGCGTCCGACTCCCGTGTCGGACGACGATTGCCAGCCACTCTTGACGGCCGACAGGGGCGTCGGCCGCTACACCATTTCTTAAACTGCTCTAGAACATCAGACGATTGTTCCACGTCTGGTATATCGCCGGAACGTCCACATCATAATGATACACCGTACTCACCCCGGAAAGCCAGTTCGTCTTGATCCGCCGGTTGCCGACCTGATCGTACGTGTACGACAGGTGATAGCTCACAGGCGAGACGCCTGTGCCGCGCGCGGCGCAGAATTCGGCTTACCTGCCTGCTCTGCTCCACACTATTTCAGGAGGATCGGTCTCAATACTCGGAGGTCCGCGGGATCGTCCGCGCGAATGGCGATGACGACATCGTCGCGATACAGTCGATTTGGTTTCCACACGTTCGTCGGGTAGGCCCCGCGGGCGAAGTAGAACGGCCCCCAACGGGCACGGCCTTCGTCCAGCGTCAGACCGAATCGATAATCGGCTTCGAGCTGTTCTCGGCATTGCCAGACCAACGTCACACGGTACTCGTGGGCTTCGTCGGGCGAGCCGCCGGTGATGGGATGAAGGCCCATGCCGACGAGTGTGATGCCCATTCCCATGTCGAGGGAAACGGCAGCGACGATTTCAGGTAGGCATTC
>JAUVGW010000292.1 GCA_030593565.1 Phycisphaerae bacterium
GTTGGAGGCTGCTGAATGAGAAGAATGCCAAAAGCCGAAAGCCGAAAGCCGTAAGTCGAAAGTCTAAAGCCGAAAGTCGAAAGTCGAAAGTCGAAAGTCGAAAGTGGATCTTGGGGCGGGATTTTGATCGGGAGACGTGAACGGTGAGTGACAAGAAGGAATTCTGGCGTTGGAAGGAATACCGTTGGCACGACGAGGCCAAGGACTGGAAGGCTGCTGATATCGTCAGTGCCGGCGTGGACATCGGGTCCGTCAGTTCACAGGCAGTGATCATGCTGGACGGCGAGTTGTTTGCGTTCAGCAACCAGCGGACGGGTTTTGACAGCCCCGAGAGCGCGAATAAGGCGATCATCTGGGCCATGGAAGGCACGGGGATGACGTTGGACGACATTCATTTCTCGGTCGGCACGGGCTATGGCAGGGTGAATGTCCCGTTTGCGGACAAGGCCATTACCGAGATTGCCTGTCATGCCCGCGGCGGTAATTTCATGTACGGGTCGAGCGTGCGCACGATCTTGGACATGGGCGGACAGGACTGCAAGGCGATCCGCTGCGACGAGAGGGGTAAGGTCGAGGCCTTCCTGATGAATGACAAGTGCGCGGCTGGAACGGGTCGGGGGATGGAGGTTTTTGCCGACTTGTTGTCTGTTCCCATTGAGGATGTGGGCGAGATGTCGCTGTCCGTGGAGAAAGAACCGGAGCCCGTTTCGAGCACGTGTGTGGTTTTCGCGAAGTCGGAGGCGTCGGCGTTGTTGCGTGAGGGCTGGCCGAAGACCAAGGTGTTGGCAGCCTACTGTTCGGCGATGGCGCACCGTGTGGTGACGCTGTTGGAGCGGATCGAGGTGGAGAAGGATTTCGCCATTACAGGCGGGATCGGCAAGAACTCGGGTGTGGTCAAGCGGATCGAGAAGGAACTGGGGCTGGAGGCGCTGACGACGACATACGATTCGCAAATCGCCGGCGCGTTGGGCGGGGCGTTGTTCGGCATGGCGCTCGAGAAGAAGCGCCGGAAGTAAGGAGTCGTGCAGGAATAGCGTAAACGACTGATCCGCCAAACGGCAAGCCAGCAGACAGAGAAGCACTGCTTGAAGCAGTGGCATACGGCCAAGCGGCACAATCGGCGATGTTATTCCTGCGCGATGCCTAAGGTGTGTGATCGTCGCCAAGGTGACTGGCTTTCGGGAGCGTGCATCATGATAGCGAACTACGGTTACAAGGATGGCTCGGGCGATTTCTTCATCGCGATCGATACCGACAAGTGTGACGGCTGTGGAGATTGTGTGCCGGCGTGTCCTAACGGTGTGTTTGCCGTTGGAGAAGATCCGAATGATCCGCTTTGTGACGAGCCGGTAGCGATGGTTACGGATCAGGAGCGCAGGAAGCTCAAGTACACGTGCGCCCAGTGTAAACCCGACCATGATCGCCCGCCGCTGCCGTGCGTTGCGGCGTGCAAGCCGATGGCGATTGAGCATTCATGGTAGGTGCGGTGGTGGACGGTGGGGGCCCACGGATTGCTTTCCGTGGGCTTGGGGGGTGTTTCGTGAGTTGCTGGGGATTTTGTAGATGGCCGGGGACGCCATGATCGAGATCAGTATTAACGGTCGCGCGGTGGACGTGGAGGAGGGGGCCACGATTCTTGCCGCGGCCGTCGGGCACGATGTGTACGTTCCCGCGTTGTGTCATCATCCGGATTTGCCGCCATTCCGGGATTTGCCGTTGGCTGAGCGTGTCTGTCGGGGTGATGTGTGCCACGAGAATGAGCCGGTATCTGAAGATACGCGGCGTGATCTGGAAGGCTGCGGCCTGTGCGTCGTTGAAGTCGATGGTCAGACGGCGCCGGTGAGGGCATGTTGTACGCCCGTAGCGGCCGGCATGTCGATCACGACGGACAGTGATGCGGTGAAGGAAGAGCGCCGCGTGCGCCTGATGAAAATCATGAATCGGCATCCGCATGCCTGCCTGACCTGTGCGCAGCGCGAGGGGTGCAGCCTGGAGGACTGTTCATCGAACGTCCCGAAGGATGAACGGTGCTGCAATCAGTTCCATGATTGTGAGCTCCGCAGGGTCGCCGAGTATGTGGGCGTCAAGCAGGAGACGCAACGATATCGGCCGGCGGGACTGGCCGTGCTGACCGACGAGCCGCTGTTTTCCCGTGATTTCAATCTGTGCATCGATTGCTCGCGGTGCGTTCGCGCGTGCAATCAGGTGCGCGGTGTCGAGGCGTTGGGCATCGTTCATCGCGATGGCGGCCTGGTTGTGGGCAGTGTTGCGCCGACGTTGATCGAATCGCAGTGCAAGTTCTGCGGGGCGTGCGTGGAGGTGTGTCCGACGGGCTGCCTGACGGACAACGTCAGCCATACGGGAGACCGGGAGAAATGGCTGGTGCCGTGCGTCGGCACGTGCCCGGCGGATGTGGATGTGCCGGGGTACATCCGGCGGATTGCGTCGGGGGACTTGCGCGGAGCGGCGGCGCTGGTGTGGGAGAAGCTTCCGCTGGCGAACGTGCTGGGCCACATTTGTTTTCACGATTGCGAGCGCGAGTGTCGTCGTGGTGAGGTCGACGAACCGATTGCGATCTGCGCGCTGAAGCGGTTTGCGATGGAGAATGGCGACGGAGAGCTGCTGTCGGCGTCGGCGACGTTCGCCGAAAACGGTAGGAAGGTCGCGGTTGTCGGGGCGGGGCCGGCGGGTTTGTCAGCGGCGTATTTCCTGCGATTCAAAGGGTACGGCGTTACGGTCTTTGAAGCGGCGGCGGCTCCCGGCGGGATGCCGGCGCAGTCGATTCCGGCGTATCGATTGCCGCAGTCGGTCCTGGACAAGGATGTGGCGGTTATCCGAAAGCTCGGCGTAGAGATCACGACAGGCTGCGAAGCGGATGTGGGGGAGATGACGACGCGTTTGAGGGGGGACGGCTTCGATGCCGTGCTCGTCGCCGTTGGCTTGCCGGAGAGCAAGAAGATACCGGTGTCGGGAAGCGATTTGGGCGGTGTGTTTTGGGGGCTGGACTTCCTGTCGCGCGCGAAGGCGGGCGAGTCGTTTGATCTTGGAAAGCGGATCGTCGTCGTTGGCGGTGGAAACGTTGCGATGGATGTGGCGATGACGGCGCTGCGTTTGGCGTCCCGGGCGGGCGGCGGGCGGCCTGCGGTGAGCATGTTCTGCCTGGAGAGCCGAGAGGAGATGCCGGCGCACGCGCAGGAGATCGAGAAGGCCGAGGTCGAAGGCATCGAGGTGAATCCCGGCTGGGGGCCGGCGGAGATCGTGGGTGATGCCGGGAACGCGACAGGCGTGGTGTTCCGTCGTTGTGTCTCGGTGTTTGACGAGCAGCGGCGATTCGCGCCGGCGTTCGATGACGGGGATCGGACGACCGCGCAGGCAGATACGGTCATCCTGGCGATCGGTCAGGCCGCGCCGGAGGGCGTCCCGGCCGAGGAGGAAAGCGTCTTCCAAGCGGGAGACATCAGCAGAATGGTCGGCGGTGGCTCGGCCGTGGGTGCCGTTGCGTCCGGGCGCGCGGCGGCCGAACGGATTGACCGGTATCTGGGTGGCGATGGCGATCTGTCGATTGAGCTGGGCGATTACGCACCGCCTGACGCATATATCGGCCGGGAGGATGGATTCGCGCCGCGCGATCGCGTGCCGTTTCCGTGTGCGGCTCCGGAAGACCGGTGCGCTGATTTTCGGTTGATAGATGAAACATACGCGCGCGACAGCGCGGCTGCGGAAGCCAGGCGCTGTCTTCAGTGCGACCTACGGTTATTGATCTCGCGAGTGGAGCTTCCACCCGAGAAATGGCTGGCGTTCGACAGCGACAATGTGGAATCGGCCCCGGCGGTCGAGGGCGTGTTTATCTTGGCGGATGCAGACAAGAAGCCCGTCGCCATCAAGGGGGCGGAGGATATTCGCGCGGGGCTTCTGGAGAAACTGGCGTCGCCGGGCGATGCACGGTTTTTCCAGTGGGAAGAAGACCGGATGTACACAAAGCGTGAAAGCGAATTGATCCAACAGCATTTGACACAGTATGGCGAGATGCCCGGTGGGGGCGACGACGAACTGGATGATCTGTTTTAATGCTCAACCACACGTGAATCTGCCGTAGCGTCGGCCCCCGCGGCCGGCGGGCTTATGGGGTGTTTTCTGTCTCGTCTTGGTGGGGACTGTCTTCAACATCGAGTTCGCGGGGTCTGGCGAAACCGAGCCAGGGTACGGCGATGCCCGGCAGCGACCAGACGATCTGGACAAGTCTGATGCCGAACGTCAGCGCGAGCATCTGCGATGCGTTGGACCAGCCGCCCTCGACCATCACCTTGTAAAAGACGGCTTCCAACAGGCCGATGCCCTGGACGCTGATGGGGATGGCTGCAAAGAGAAAGCCGACGGTGGTAGCGAGCAGGCAGGCGAGATAGAGATCGGCGGCGGTCAGCGAAACATGCGACTCGATGCCGAGGCTCCGGGCGAGGAAGTAAAGTGAGGTCACGATGAGGAAGTGGTTGACGATGGTGACGAGGAGGGAGGCGAGTGTTTCCTTCGGGTGGTAGCGGAAGCTGAGGGCGGTCTCGTCGATTCGCCGGAGCTTGTCAGCCAACGGCAGTTTCTGAAGGAGCCTGTCGTATCGAATCCAGCGGCGAACGCGCTGCGAGAAGAACATCGCGCAGGCGATCATGAAGGCGGCCATGAAGCCGCCGACCCATTTTCCGTATGCGCCGATCATGGGCTTGTTCATGGCGGCGAGCACGGCAATGGTGCCGGTCGCCAGCAGCAGGAAGCTGATCAGACCAATGACACGATCGAGCAGGACGATCGTGATGCCCTCGGCGCGTTTCTTCGTTTGCTTGGCGACGTGATAGGCCTTGTAGATGTCGCCGCCCGTCGTGCCCGGCATGGCGAAGTTGAAGAAGTTGCCGGCGAAGGTCAGTAGCGTGGCATCGCGGAGGGAGATCGCGATTTTCTGCATTGCGAGCAAGAACCTGAGTCGCCAGGCCATGATGAAGACGGTCGGCCCCATGGCAAGGAGCGACCAGCCTGCCCAGGTCCAGTCGGCCTGTCGAATGATGGACCTGAGCCCGCGTTCGATGGAGCGTTGGCCTTTATCGAGTTGATCTTGCTTGGCGAGCGAGGATATGGGAACGACGCTCGGGGCGCCCCCGTCGACATCGCGGATGGTCAGTGTGTCGGCCGTTTCACCGACGAGGATGTATACCTTCACCTGTGTCGGTGTTTCGGCGATTCGGACCCGGTCATCGAGCGTGACCATGCCGCAGAGATACCAGAGAGCGCCGGCACAGACGCCGAACTTGATCAGTCGAGACATCCATGTCTTCGTTGCCGGCGCCACGCGTGCTCCATTGGGTGCTTGGGGGTCGCACAGGAATAGCGTAAACGGTTGATCCGCCAAACGGCAAGCCAGCAGGCCAGCCAAGTGGCACAATCAGTCATGTTATTCCTGCGCGATGCCTTAGGTCCAGTGCCGCGCTGCCGCGCGAAGGATCGGGGCATTCCGTGGGTATTAGGGTATCGCCGAGATCGGTGAATGACAAATCCGCGATGGAAGCGTGTTTAATGAGCCTCGGATAAGGGAAACTATGAGCGTGTCCTGCATTTGCATCAACGCGTCACGGCTGCGTTTCGTTGAACCCGTCTCGGTGTTTCATTATGCTTGGCGATTCTGTGAAGGCCGATACCGATGCTTGGATGTCCCGGTGCGCAGGCGGGGACGTGAACGAGGGATGCGGTAATGAGCGATGTGGCGTGCGAGGCTGTTTCCGTCCTGACGGATGCGCAGGCGAAGATGGAGGCGGCGCGGTGTCTGATGTGTGACGATCCACCGTGCGTCGCGGCGTGTCCGGCGGGTGTGCCGGTCAAGCATTTTATTCGGGCGATTCGGTTTGATTCGCCGCGCCGGGCGATCAACCTGATCCGCGATCGCAATGTACTGGCGGGCGTGTGCGGGCTGGTGTGTCCGGTCGATGAGCTGTGCGTCGGTGCATGCACGAGCACGGAGCTGAGCACGCCGATCGCGATTGGACAGTTGCAGCACTACGCGGCGGCGAAGGAGCTGGAAAGCGGCCGGAAAGACCGGCGGGGGCCTGCCATAGGTGCGAAGGTCGCGGTGATCGGTTCCGGGCCGTGCGGTTTGGCAGCGGCGGCGGAGTTGGCACGGCTTGGCCATTCGCCCACCGTGTTTGAGAAGCGCGAACGGCCCGGCGGCGTCTGTACGTATGGCATCCACGGGCATCGCCTGCCCGAAGCGCTGGTCGCCGGTGAAATCGCGTATGTTCAGGGGCTGGGCGTCGAAATCAAGACAGGCGTCGAGTTTGGTGACGGGTCATCGCTCGATGATCTGTTTGCCGAAGGCCATCTGGCCGTGTACGTCTCGACGGGCCTGCAAACCGCCTTGACGCCCGGCGTGCCCGGCGAAGGCCTCGAGGGCGTGACGACATGGATGCCGTTGCTGAGCCAGTTCGCATCTTGGCGGCGGGGTGAGGGGGATGAACCGCTGATCACCGACAACGTGATCATCATCGGCGGGGGCAGCGTGGCCATGGACGTTGCCGCCGCGCTGCATTCGCTCGGTGCGTCGGAGATCGACGTGGTCTGCCTGGAAGCACCGCGCGAAATGCCGGCCTATCACGTGGAGATGAACGAGGCCAGGCAGGCGGGCGTTCGCTTCCACACACGGTCGATGCCGCTCGAGATTACCGGCGCGGATGGCAAGGTGGCGGGACTGAAAGCGAATCGCATCCGCTGGAAGGAGCCCGACAAGTTTGTGCCGTCCAATGCCGAGCTTATCGCA
>JAUVGW010000092.1 GCA_030593565.1 Phycisphaerae bacterium
CATCGGCGCAGCGAACACCACGAACGTAGCCGCGAGGGTGTGGAGCCGTTTCATGCCGGTTGATGCCTTTCCCCAGCGAGAAGCGCTGCGTCGCCGACAGCGTTGACCCCATTGTAGTCGCAATGACGGCTATGATTCAACGACATGATCGCGCCCGGGATGGACGGCACAACGCCATGTGTCCAGCGAGCCGGCTCGTCTCGAGCCGGACCGGGTCGAGGACGACCCGGCTCGCAGTGTGGCCATCGACTCCGCACTGGCAGACAAGCTGCCAGTGGCACCCGCGCGAGCCGGCTCGTCTCGAGCCGGACCGGGTCGAGGACGACCCGGCTCGCCATCTTTGACGCCGGCGATCATAGCGCGGAGAATGGGCGTAGTATTGAGAGGGAAACCCTATGTCCACGACACCGAAGACATCGTCATTGCCTGCTTGTTCGCACGTCCCGCAGCCTTACGCCGGCCCGAGCAAGGATGAAGTGTTGGCCCTGCGTCAGGAGTATCTGACGCCAGCGTTGGTGACGTACTACGAAGACCCGTTGATGATCGTCGAGGGCCACATGCAATACCTGTGGGACGAGACGGGCCGGCGATATCTCGACGCGATCGCGGGCATCGTGACGGTCTCGGTGGGCCACTGCCATCCGCAGGTTGTCGAGCGTGTGCGCGTACAGGTCGGCCAGCTGCAACACACGACGACGATCTACGTTCATCCAACGGTCGGGCAATATGCGAAGAAGCTCGCGTCAAAATTTCCCGGCGAACTGAAGGTCACCTACTTCACCAACAGCGGTAGCGAGGCGAACGATTTGGCGATTCTGACCGCGCGCCAGCACACAGGTTGTTTCGACGTCATCTCGCTTCGACACGGCTATCACGGCGGTTCGCCCAACGCCATGGCGCTGACGGGTCACTCCACCTGGAAGTACAGCGTGCCCCACGCGTTCGGCGTCCATCACGCGATGCCGGGGTATTGCTACCGTTGCCCGCTCGGCTTGACGTATCCTGCTTGTGACATGAAATGCGCGCGTGATCTGCGCGATGTGATCAGCTTCACGACGCCGGGGAAGGTGGCGTGCTTCATCGCCGAGCCGATCATGGGCGTCGGCGGGGCCGTCACGCCCCCGAAGGAGTATTTCCAGGTTGCCTACGAAGAAGTGCGCAAGGCCGGCGGGCTCTGCATCGCCGACGAGGTGCAGACGGGCTTCGGCCGGACCGGAACAAAATACTGGGGTTTTGAGAACTACGACGTCGTGCCCGACATGGTGACGATGGCCAAGGGCATCGGCAACGGCACGGCCCTCGGCGCGGTGACGACCACGCCCGACGTCGCCAAGGCCCTTGTCGGCAAGCTGCACTTCAACACGTTCGGGGGGAATCCCGTCCAGGCGACATACGGACTGGCCACACTCGACGTGATTGAGGCGGACGGCATTCAGGCAAACGCATTGACCGTAGGCCGGGTGTTGCGAGACGGTTTCGACCGCCTACAGGAAAAACACGCGTTGATCGGCGAGGTGCGCGGCATGGGTTTGATGCTCGGCATCGAACTCGTGCGCGACCGCCAGTCGAAGGAACCGGCCAACACCGAGACCGCGCGCATCCTGGAGGAAACAAAGAAACGCGGCCTGCTCCTCGGTAAAGGCGGATTCTATGGAAACGTGCTCCGCATCAAGCCGCCGATGTGCCTGACGACGGCGGACGCCGAGTTTCTGGTCGCCTGTCTGGATGAAGCTTTCTCCACGGTCGTCGCCGCTCGCGGGCAGTAGCGTCGCCCTCACGCCTATGTGGCACCGGCGTCCCGCCCGTGATCCCACCGGCGAGACGCCGGTGCCACAGGCAACCGATCCCATCGTTTAGCCGCGACCCGCAGGGGAGCGCGCTCCCCTGCGGGTCGCGGCTAAACAGAGCGCTGGCCGCCCAAACTGTCACTCACTCCGCCTCCGCCCCTGCGGGGCGGGATGGGATGCGGGCCAACCCGGACCACGGGTTCCGCTACGCTCCACCCGTGGCTACTCGCCTTGGCCCCTCCGGGGCCGAGATGTTTACAGCACTGCTCCGCTAATCCATGGCACCGCGTTGACGCCGCAGGCTTGGAATCTCGCCATCACGCTTTCAGACATTACCGTCACACTTTCAGACGCTCCCACCGCCCCGTGTGGAACCACCAGGCCGTGACGATCGCCCGGATCGTGAGGTCCACGTACATTCCCGTCCATGCGCCGATCAGGCCGAGCCCGAAGTGGATGCCCAGCAGCGCGCTGACGGGAATACGCACAAGGCCGAGCCCCGCTGAGTTGATCAACATCGGCGTTCGCGTATCGCCCGCCCCGCGAAGCGCGCCGATGTACACGATGATGGGCGCCATGGCCAACTGAAACGGCGCCATCCACCGAACCACCGGCACGCCGCACGCCCATACCCGCGGATCGTTGGACAGCAATCTGTACAGCGATTCGGCGCAGAAGAAATACAGCAATCCGCTCCCGACCAGCAGCACGGTTGCCTGCAACACGGCTTCATGGGCCGCTCGCCGGGCCCGTCGGGGCTGGCCCGCGCCGAGGTTCTGGCCGACGAACGTCGCCGCCGCCAGCGCCCAGGCCATCGGCGGCAAGTAGCTCAGCGACTCGATCCGAACGCCGACGATGTGCGCGGCATACAGGACGTCCTGCGGCATGTCGGTCCGCACGCGGTTCACGATCATCATGTAGATGAAATGCCCGGTGAAGATGAGCGCGCCGTCGATCGCAGCCGGGACGCCGATCCGAAGAATTCGGAACACGAGTCTGAAGTCCGGGCGCAGCAGCCGCCTCTCCAGTCGAAGCCCCTGCCGCCCGCGCACCAGGATCATCAGCACCCAGGCCGCCCCGAACCACCGGGCCAACGCGGTCCCCATCGCGATGCCGTTTACGCCGATGCCCGAAAACGGGATCGACAGTGATTCCAGGCCGAACGTCAGGATCCAACTGGCACCCAAGTTGAACACGTTGACCGCGCCGAGAATGTACATCGGCGTTCGCGTGTCGCCCGCACCCCGCAGACATGCCGCCAAGGCGAAGGAAATCGCCGCCCCGGCGAAGCCGAAACCGTCGATACGCATGTACCAGATCGCGATCGACGCCGTCTCGCCCCGCATGTTCTGCAAGTCTGCGAGCAACGGCGCCACAAGGTACACGAACGACGTCGCCGCCAGCCCCATGATCACCGCCAGGACAAACGACTGGTTGGTCGTTCGACGTGCCGCATCCTCCTGTGCCGCACCGATGGATCGAGCCACGATCGCCGTCGCACCGATGGACACCAGGCCGAACAGCATCGTCATCAGCCAGCCGACATAGCCGGCCAGACCGACGGCGCCCATCGCGGCGGGCGACAACCGCCCGGCGAGAATCGCGTCGTTCCAGGTCACACATGCGTTCAGGAGTTGCTCGCCCAGGATCGGCAGGGCCAGCCAGAAAACCACCTGCCGAACAGGGCCTTCGAGAATCCGGCTGCGACGTTCCGGCGGCGATCCCGTGGAAGGACCTTCAACGAGAATAGGAGACGGACATCGAGACGGGGTCACTGTACTCACTCAGAACGTCCACGAGTAAACTGCGCCGCCGCTGACAGTCACGGCCACACATGCCGCCTCGTTGCACACGTGCCACGCCGGTGGCGCGTTATGGAATCGACCTCCGGCGGGATTACTTCGGCTGCGTCGCTGGACGTGATGTCGCTCCTCCCCGCGGTCGAACACCGGCCCGGTGCCTCGAAGGCCTCGTCGTGGGTCGAGGCCGTCCTGCGGGTGTTCTTCGAACGGACGGGCGACTCGTTGCCCCGCGGTTCGGAGGACGCGCGGTCGCGCCCTTGACGCCGGTCCTGTGGCGGGATGCCGGCCTCCGTGGTTGCGTGATCGTCCCCTTTGTGGCACCGGACCGCCGACGCCCGCGATCCTGAGCGGCTTTCCCGCGAGCCGGTCTCGGCGGGATTGCCTGGTTGGTTGCCCGTTTGCCGTCGGCCGGCCGGCTGGTAACGCCGCGGCCCGATGTTGCGCGGCGCCGGCCCGGACGCGATGTCGCACCGGGACGCGACTTCCCACGGGAACGCGAGCGCGGTGGGCTCTTCTTCGCCGCAACAATATCCTCGGGCGCGATCGGCGGCGGCTTCGGCCCACCGACAATCACCGGCTTGGGCGGCGGCGTGTCTGTCACGACCAGACGAAAAACGTGAGACGTCGTGGCAGATACACCCGCGGTGGTCTTCTTGTCGGATTTGTTCGATTTCAACTTCGCGGCACCCGCCAGCTCACGACGTAGCGTCATCCGAACGAGACGCCCGCGCGTGACATCAAATTCCACACTTCCCGCGCACACGACCTTCTCCAAATCGAATTCCCGTTCCTTGGACGGCTTCTTCCGGCGACCGACAGGCTTCGATGTAGCGCCGGATGTCGTCCGTTTGCCGCTCGGCGTCGATTTCTGCTGCAACCGAACATCGCCGAGCAGATCGATCGTGGCGATCCGGCGCCCATCCAACTCGCGAACACCTTCCAACGTGCAGGTCAACGTCGTGATCGCCGTCCCGAACGTGTCGAACGTATCGGTCTGCGTTCTCGTCCACTGGTCACCGATGCGCTTTGGACCGTCCGGAAGATAATACGGGCCCAGCAAATGGAGCAGATTCTCCGTGTTCTTCACTGTCAGGCTGCATTTCTTCGCCGTGCGGCTCAGCTTCTTGCGCGTCACCGGACCGGCGACCTTGCCTGGTACCAGGTTTATCTTCTGCGCGCGACCGTCCGTCGGGCTCACAGTGAACGTCACGACGCTCCCGGGCAACTTTCCCAATTCTCGAAAACCGGCCGGTGGATACGAGTCGCGGAGTGAATCGTACTTTGTCTCGATTTTCGGCCCGATGCTCCGCGACGTCTCGTGGATTTCGTACCGGTCACACGTCCACGACAAACGCGCCGGCCCCGACGTCACAGGACGAGATGCCGCCCGCGTCGTCGGAGAAAGTGTCCGTTGGATGATCGACCGGCGGTCCTTCACCACCGTGCTGAGACTCAGCGAAAACTGGCTCGTGATCGTCGTCTTCTCGCGGTATTCGTTCTCGATCACGTAGTAGTTCACGGTACCCGGCGAGAACTCGTATTGAATCCTGTGGAGCGGGCCGTCATCCTCGTCGCCGGGTCCGGCCGCCATGGTTGTAAGGACGAGCGTCGCGAAGATGGCAAACAGCAACGCGGAACCTCGAGCGTTATCCATCATCATCTGATTCCCCAGCCCCGAAAGGTGGCGCCGGAAACCCTCCCGTATCGGGCCGAAACGCCGGGGCTTCACGTGGAACGACCCAAGGCATGCCGCGCGCAGTGGCGAGCCAAAACGATGCCCGTGTCAACCGCTGATCGCGTCGACCGTGACCTTAAGATGTTTCTGGCGATGGCCCTTCCGCAACTCATAGCCCTTGCGGCGCTTGAATTTGAAGATACGGATCTTGGGCCCCTTGACCTCGGCCGACACCGACGCCGAGACCTTTGCCCCCTCAATCCATGGCGTACCGATCTTGCTCTCCGCGCCGTTACCCAACATCAGCACACGGTCGAACTCGATCGTCTTCGTGCCTTCGGGCAACTCGCGCCGCTCAAGGTAAATCGTATCGCCTTTTTCTACGCGGTATTGCTTTCCGCCGTCTTCGACAATGGCGTACATGACTTTCTGTCTCTCCTTGGTCTCAGGCTGCCGCCAGCCAACTGGTGCATAACCTTTCTAGTATGGGCGAAGTGGTGGCCCTTGGCAAGCGCCGCCCGGCCGGGAATTCCGAAGACGGCCCATGACAGTTTAGGCGGCATTGCTCCGAAGGGTCCAACGGGTGCCACTGGCGGCTTGTCCGCCAGTGCCTCAACAGATGGCGCCCTACACGGACACTGGCAGGCAAGCTGCCAGTGGCACCCCGCCGCCGATTGCGTCATGGATCCTCCTGAATACGGCCCCTGACCGTAGCGGGGGAACGCTTCAATGCCGCGAGATGAAGCGTGGCCCCCCCGTGGCCGACGTAGGTGTGGAGGAATCCCTCAGTACTTCCCGTCGGCCACGGGGGGCCGACGCTACATTTGATGTCGCAGCCCGGCGATACTGTCACGGAGCCTCACGAATACGTGGGCTATTTCGGATGTTGAGTGGCGGCCAATATCAGGGAGCGTCAACGCCCGATAAACGACGCCTGGGATCGTTGGGCGACGCCTTGGCTCTCGTTGCCGGCATTGGTCGCTCGGGGCGCCATCCACTAGAATCGCTGGGCGGCCGGCTCCCCTCCCGACGCGTGTCGGATCCAGCCGCGACCGCCTGCAACCCCACGAGAGACGCGCCTTGCTGATTCCGATCAAAACGAACGCCCCACTGCGACGGATCCCGCGTGTCAACCACGCGATTATCGCGATCAATGTCGTGGTGTATCTTTTCACGAACGTCCTGAGCGCGATCTCCCGTTCGGAGCTGGGCAACTGGCTCGCTGCCCAATTCGCGCTCATGCTGCCCAATTGGGAATGGCAGCAGTTCATCGGCTATCAGTTCCTTCACGACGACGTGTGGCACCTCTTTGGAAACATGATCTTCCTTTGGGTTTTTGGCAACAGCGTCAACGCGAAGATGGGCCACATCCCTTACCTGCTGTTCTATCTCGCCGCGGGCGTCTTCGCCGCCATCGGCTTTGCCGCTACCAATCCCGGACACGCGATGCTCATCGGCGCCAGCGGCGCTATCGCCGGCGTCACGACAGCCTATCTCGTCCTGTATCCACGAACCGAGATCACCGTCTTCTATTGGCTCTTCATCCTCATTGGGACCATCCGCATCAAGGCACTGCTTCTGATCGGCCTGAAAATCATCCTTTGGGACAACATCCTCGCCCCGAACATCGGTGGCGGCGGCGCCACGGTCGTAGCCTACTCGGCGCACATCACCGGATATCTGTTCGGAATCGTCATTTGTTCACTGTTGCTCATACTCCGCATCCTGCCGCGCGACCATTTCGACATCGTCGCGTTGGCGCGACAGTACTATCGTCGCCAGCGGTTCAAGGCGACGTTGACCGACGCCAATGCCGAGGCCCGGGCCACCTACGGCCGTGTGGCGCGGCCTGTCTCCACCGCGACCGGGCGACCCGTCGAGGTCCCGCTCGCCGTCCCCGTTGACGAGATCACGCTCCTCCGCGGAGAGATCAGCGAACTCGTATCGAAGAACGACTACACCACCGCCGCCCAGCGATACGAAGCGCTTGTCACCAAGGACCCCAACCAGTGCCTGCCGCGGGCGAACATGCTTCTGATCGCGAATCAGCTCATGTCTCTGAACCACTATCCGCAGGCCGCCGCCGCGTACGAGAAGTTCCTCAAGGCCTATCCCACCGACGCCGACGCCCTGCAGATCAAGCTCGTCCTGGGCATCCTGTTCGCCAAGTACCTCCAGCAACACAAGGCCGCCCAGCCCTACCTCCAGGAATGCGCCGTCAAGCTCACGGACTCCGACCAAGTCCGGCAGGCAAACCACTGGCTCGATCAAGCTAAGGAGCTACACAGGAATGACGTGAACGGCTGATCCGCCAAACGGCAAGCCAGCAGGCCAGCCAAGCGACGCGATTAGTCATATTATTCCTGCGCGATACCTAAGGGCGAGCGCGTGAATAAACTGAACGATTGTCGTAGGGTGGTACGGGCGTCCCGCCCGTGGACGTACGGGCAAGATGCCCGTACCACCCATATGAAATGTGCAACTTATTTATGCGCGGCTCCTAACGTGAGGAATCATCCCATGAATCGACGCTCGCTCGTTTGCTTTTTTTGCACCTGGATATCCATTTCGGCGTCCGGCTCGGCTGCCTGGGCGTGCACGAACCTGCTCGTCACCAAGGGCGCCTCCGCCGACCGGTCCGTCGTCATTACTTATACCTGCGACGGCGAGTTCCACCCGCGCCTGCGGTACATTCCCGCCGCCGATCACGAGCCCGACGAGACGATCGAAGTCAAGGACTGGTCCGGCAAGGTCCATGGCGCGATGAAGCAGGTTCCCCACACCTACGCCGTCGTCGGGTTGATCAACGAGCACCAACTGGCCCTTAGCGAGACGACGTTCAGCGGCCGCGAGGAGCTGTACAACCCCGACGGGCTGCTTCACTACTGGGACCTGATGCGGCTCGCCCTGCAACGGGCAAAGACCGCGCGCGAGGCGATCATTGTCATGACCGGCCTCGTCGAGGAGTTCGGCTATCGCTCGCCCGGCGAAACCATCTCGATCGCCGACACGGAGGAAGCCTGGATTCTGGAGATCATCGGCCCGGGCAAGGGCGAGAAGGGCGCGCAATGGGTCGCGCGGCGGATTCCCGACGGCTACATCTCCTGCCACGCCAACAAGGCCCGCATCGGCGAGTTCCCGCTCGACGACCCGGACAATTGTCTGTATTCAGAAAACGTGATCTCCTTCGCAATCGAGAAAGGCTACTACAACCCGGCATCCGGCGAGCCGTTTCGATACCGCGACGCCTACTGCCCCCCGACGCCGAGAAACCAGCGCTATGCCGCTATGCGCGTCTGGAGCCTGTTCCGCAGGGCGGCGCCGTCGTTGAAGTTGTCCCCCGACTACCACCGCGGGGTCGAGGGCGCCGAGCCGTATCCACTGTGGATCAAGCCCGACAAGAAGCTGTCCGTGGGTGACGTGTTCGCGCTGATGCGTGACCACTACGAAGGCACCGCATTCGACATGACCCGCGGCATCGATGCCGGCCCGCACGGCACGCCGAACCGGTGGCGACCCATCACGTGGAAGGTCGACGGCGTCGAGTATGCCTGGGAGCGACCGATTTCGACGCAACAGACCGGCTTCAGCTTCGTCTCCCAGTCGCGATCGTGGTTGCCCGATCCGGTCGGCGGCGTGTTGTGGTACGGCGTGGACGATACGTACACGACCTGCTATGTACCGCTGTACTGCGGCATCAGCGCGATCCCGGAATCCTACACAGTCGGCTCGCTGAAGCAATTCGACTGGGATTCCGCCTGGTGGACGTTTAATTTTGTCGCCAACTTCGCGAACGTCCGCTACAACCACATGATCAAGGACATCCAGGTCGTCCAGCGCGATATTGAAGGCAACTTCCTGGCCCTTCAGCCCTTGGTGGAAAAAACTGCTTTCGAACTCGCCTCGTCGGACCCGGAGCTGATGACTCGCTACCTGACGGACTACTCCGTCTCACACGCGGAGATGACCGTCAAACGTTGGCGCGAACTCGGCAAACACCTGATCACCAAGTACAACGACGGCTATGTACAGGAGAAGCCGGGCAGCGCCGGCGAACAGGGCTACACCGACACCTGGCTTCGCAAGGTCCTGAAGGAGCGGCCCGAGCAGTTCCGCCTGCCGGAAAAGGCGGCGGACGTACCGGAATCAAAGTTGGTGGATTAAGGACGAAAGTCGAAACGCCGAAACATCGAAAATCGAAAAGACGCCGCCTCGCGACGTTTATTGACGCTTGAATGGCCAATTGAACATCCCGCATCCACACCAGGCCCCCGATAATCACACCGCTTGCATCATTTCCAGTGATGTGAATGCCTCCTCGCTGTCGCGCTGAGCCGGGACAACTAACACACGACCGGCCATCGACCGACGTAGATGATGTTCCCCGGAAGCGGGCCCGACACCTGCGACGGAGGGAAGCAGCCTTGGAATTCGAACGATGCGCGCCGCCACCAGCGACAAAATCGACAAGTGCACTCACTGCGGCATGAGTCTACCTTTGAGAAGGCCCCGACCGGGCGAAACCGCTAGCAGTTGGCGATGCACGTTCTGCAATGAACGGTTCTTTGCCGTCCTTGATGACTCACACCCGTCCGATACCCTCAACAACGTCAGTCCCGCCGATGATATAAACCCACGCGTCGTCCTCGGCGGTCAAACCCTCACACAGTTGCACAAACGCGAAGGCCGTCCCAGTCGTGTCTTTGACGAACGCCAGGCCGAACGCAAGCCGACCGAGTTCGCCCTCACGATCGAGCACGACGGCGGCCAAGTCCGTATCAAGACGCTCGACCTCTCCGCCGGAGGACTCGCCTGTGTCACGCCCCAACCCATCGAACCCGGCACCGTAATCACGATCTTGTTTCACTCCCTGCCGGGCACACCGCGGAGCAAAGGCATCATACGCTCCTGCGCTCCCTTCCCGACGGATCAGTATCGCATCGGAGTGAAGTTCCTACCATACGCCGAGGGTGAGCCTGACCCGGCGGCCGGCTGACGCGCCAGCCACGGCCGAGCTTCGCTTGACCGTGCCGCCCCCGTCGAACAGGGTTGTCACACGGCTCCGTTCAGCGTGTCAATGGAGAAAAATCGTTATAGGGAAGACTCGGCGTCGGCGACCTCGGCCGTGAAGTCGGCGTCGATCATCCGACGGTCATGGAAGCCGTCATTGAGTTCGTGCCAGAACTCGATTTTTTCATCCCCCGGGCGCCAGCAGAACTCGACCTCGCGGCCACGGTAGACGGTGCGGAAATCCACGATGCCGCGGTGCACATCTTTCACCTCGCACCCGATCGCGTTCAGCTCGTCTGTCAGTTCGTGCAGTTTGTTCAATTCCACGTCGTACCTGCGCCGCAGCGCGACGAGGTCCTCGCCACCCGCCTGACCCGCGCCGGGAACGAGGCATTTTTCCTCGATGTCGCACACCTTCTTCTGCTGTCGAACGATATCCGCGGCGATCCGCCGCACCAGGGGCAACGCCCGATTCGCGTCTTCCAGCGGAAACAATCGCCCACCGTTCGCCGCAGCCCGGAATGGGGCGTTCTTCGTTACGCCGTGGGCGTCCATATCGTCCTCGCTCTCTTCGACGGTCCGACCGTGAATCGTTCAGAAGCACAACTCCGACGGCGCTTCATAATCTCGAAGTTACTCGCATCACGATGCCAAGTCAACGTCAACAAAGGTGCGAGGGGTGACCGAATAACGCGCGCGCCATGTTATCGCCATCGCGCCGGTTAGTCCGTTAAATCGCTTTGTTTCGGTAACGCAATGCCGCACATTACGTTGCGTTTGTCGCGGCCGTTATATCACAGGCGCCGGTGACGACGGCATTTCATTACCGGACGCTTACTCGGTCGCCCCGCAACTTCACCGCCGGGCCGAAATGTAAAGTAGATGTCTGTCTAAAATATGTGCCGGGGAGCCGCCCAACGGCGCCGCACACGCCGCGCACTCGACATGCGTGCCATTGGTGTGGCACTACCCGCTCGCCGCGCCCCCCGCAGCAACCGCCTGGAAGATCATCCCCCCGCAAGCCGCGACCACCAACAAACCGACCAACACGAGCGTCGTGATCGCGGGCCAACGGGGCCGGCTGCGTTTGAAGAGCGCGATCACCGCTAAGACGACCGCCACCAGCGGAAGGACGCAGATGCCAGCCAATCCGATGACCGTCAAGCTCGGCTTGGACGCCATCCGCTGCTGCACGATCCTCTGCAACTCCGCCATTTGCTCAGGCGTCTTGGGCTGCTGCCCGTGCAGGTCTTGCGTCATGGATATCGCCGTCAGGATCGCGTACGTCACGCAGATAATTGAAAGAACGATCGACGCCAACGCGATCCAGCCCAGCACGCTGCGCTTCGGTGTCTGATCCGGCTCGCCTGCTTGCGGCATCGGCTCGACCTGCTCGCCCAATGCGGCCGAGGACACGCCGCCGGCTGCCGCGTCTGAGGGACCGGCCGGCGCGGTCTCGTCCGCGGAGCCTCCCGTCGGCTTGCCGGACGCGAGCTCGTTCGCTGTCGGGGTCGTCGTCACCTTATAGCAATAGGGACACGTCACGGCCTGGCCGGCCGCCTCGTCGTCCACCTCGATCGGTTGTCCGCACGCGCCGCAAACGAACTGAATCGCCATGCCGATCCTCCCAAATTACGCCGGTCCGACACACAGCCACCGTCACGACCGATCGGCCGCAGGGGAGGCGGCGCGTACTTTAGCACCGCACTGCCGACGCTACCAGTGTTGCAACGTCTCCGCCCGGCGGATGTTTCGCCTCAATTCCCACGCCGAATCGTCGATCCGACGAAGTGGCACGGGGGCGTGGCACAGGGCAATCGCAAGAATCGTACGGAAGCCCCCCGCCCAGATGCCACTGGGTTTACGAACCTGTTTGAGAAGCTCGATCAGAGCCGCCTTCTGTGAAGGCGGTGTGCCGTGGCGTTTGGAGGGCACCGCCTTCACAGAAGGCGGCTCTGATCGGTTTCGTGTCTGTCAAACCCGCTTCAACAGACTCGCAGCTCATGCGCGAGATCCATTCTTGCGATTGCCCCGGGGCGTGGCACCGGCCACATCGACGGGCCTCGAAAGCCGGGCGGCGATCGCTTATCCTGGGGCTGGATGTTCAGACAGCGGCGGATCTGAGCCGACTGCGTTCATGAGCCCCCGGCGGGAAGACCGGCTCGAGACGAGTCGGCTCGCTAGCTCGGGGGCTATCGAGGCGAACAACGATTAACGAACGACAATCACAGTGGTCAGTGCCATGACAGACGACAAAGCAGCAACCGGCCATCAAATCGATCAGCCGCGCATCGCCTCGGCGGTGCGTGAAATCCTTCTCGCAATCGGCGAAGACCCGAACCGCGAGGGACTGAAGGACACGCCGGACCGCGTTGCCCGGATGTATGCGGAGATGTTCGCGGGGATGCGCTCGGACCCGGCGGATCACCTGCGAGCCGCGTTCACGGAGAACTACGACGAGTTGGTCGTCCTTCGCGACGTGCCGTTCTACTCGATGTGCGAGCACCACCTGTTGCCGTTCGAGGGCAAGGTCCACATCGCCTATCTGCCGGACGGCCAGGTCGTCGGCCTGTCGAAGCTGGCCCGAGTGGTGGACACGTTCGCACAGCGGCCGCAGGTTCAGGAACGGCTGACGACGCAGATCGCCGACATCCTGATGGAGAAGGCTCAGGCCAAGGGCGTGGCGGTCGTGATGGAGGCGGTGCACAGTTGCATGACCTGCCGCGGCGTGAAGAAGCCCGGCAGCGTGATGGTCACATCAGCCGTCCGCGGCTACTGCCGCACGAGCGCCCGCACACGGGCCGAGGTGATGAGCCTGCTGCATAAGTAAGGGGAAAGCCGAAATCGCAAAAGCCGAAAACCGAAATGCCGAAACGCCAAGGGGTCGGCCGTGTGCCGTGGCTTGTGTTCGGGACCGGACCTGCCTAGTGTAGTGTCTCAAAAATGTAGCGGCTTATGCAGACGTCACAACATGGCTTGCCGTTCGGCGGCCCTGTGAGTCTTTTGCGTCGTGTTTGTCGACCGCTCAGCTTCGGAGTGCTGTCTTGCCCGTCCTGAACGTTTGTGACTTGCACAAATCCTACGGCGATCTTCGTGCCGTGGACGGCGTTAGCTTTTCGATCGAGGCCGGCGAGATCTTCGGCCTGTTGGGGCCGAACGGGGCGGGGAAGTCTACCACCATCAACATCATCGCCACGCTGCTCGTGCCCGACCGCGGCGAGGTTCGACTTGACGGCATCGCGCGATCCAGTTCGGCCGCGTACAAGCGGAAGCTGGGCTATGTCCCGCAGGAGATCAGCCTTGCCGAGAAGCTCACCGCACGCGAGAACCTGATGCTCGTCGGCCGACTGTACGACCTCTCCGGCACCGCGCTGAGGCGACGCGTCGCCGAGACGTTGGATGCTGTCGGCCTG
This sequence comes from Phycisphaerae bacterium, assembly GCA_030593565.1. Lineage (GTDB taxonomy): Bacteria > Planctomycetota > Phycisphaerae > UBA1845 > UTPLA1 > JAFGQA01. Next base: position 13,688 of record JAUVGW010000092.1, read on the forward strand.
GCTGATCGGGCGGGGGACCTGGTCAAGACGTTTTCCGGCGGCATGAAGCGGCGGTTGAACATCGCCGGCTCGCTTCTTCACGAGCCCGACCTGATGCTGATGGACGAACCCACCGCCGGCGTCGACCCCCAGGCGCGGGCGTACATCTTCGAGATCGTCGAGCGCCTCGCCGAAGGGGGCAGGTCGATTCTGTACACGACGCACTACATGGAGGAGGCCCAGCGTTTGTGCCGGCGGACAGCCATCATCGACCACGGCCGCATCCTCGCCAGCGGGACGCTTGCCGAACTCGTCGCCGGCATCAAGGCGAAACGCGATCTGGTGATCGAGGCGGAGGGGCTTTCCGCACAGACGACGGCCGATCTCGCCGCCGCCCTCGGCGGCGTGCCATGGATGATGGACGGCGCGACCGCCCACCTCAATATCGCCGATACCGACCACAAACTGTTGGACGTGGTCCGGGCGGCCGACAAAGCCGGCATCGAACCGACGACGATCAGCATTCATGAACCCAATCTTGAAACCGTCTTCCTGGAGTTGACCGGCCGCGCCCTGCGCGACTGACCCCCATGCGATCGATACGGATCATCCTGTGCCTCGCCGGCAAGCATCTGCGAATCCTGTCTCGCATGCGCGCCATCCTGGCAGTGATGCTGTTGCCGGGGATCGTCTTGTACACCGTGTTCACGTTCATCTTCGCTGGGCCTGCCGGCACGGTGCGGCCGTTCCGCGTTGCCGTCGTGGACCTGGATGATACGCCGCAGTCACATCAGTTGATTGACGCGCTGTCGAAAGGAAACGTCGTGGTGATCCGGACGGAGGATGAAACGCCCGACGGCAAACCGCTGACTGTCGAATCCGCTCGCCATTTCATTCGTAAGAAAGGCAAGTTCCGCGTTGCGCTGGTCATTCCCGAAGGCTATTCCAAGGCCCCCAATACGCTTTCTGGACGGCACCACCACGGCGTGGAGTTGCATCATGACGAGACACAGGCCATGGAGGCGGACGTTGTCGCCGGCCTTCTCCAAATGGCCGCCGGGCGCAGCCTGTTCGAGAACATCCGGCCGACCCGGAGCCTGCCCGGCTCGCGCGACGGGCCGACCGACGCCGATTCCGCCGGCGGACAGAATACGCTCATCAAGATTCACAAGCAGGGCGTCGCCATCGATCGCGTGCAGATCGCGGCGAAACACACGTTTCTGGCCGGCATCGTCCCAATGTTCCTGCTGTTCTCCTGCACGGGCGCCGCGCGGGGTCTGCTCGATGAACTCAGCAGCGGTGAAATCCGCCGGCTCCTTGCCGCACCGATTCTGCCCGCCCACATCCTGCTCGGCCAGCAGATCAGTGCCGTGATCATGGCACTTGTTCAATGCTATGTCCTGTACATCTTTGCCTGGCTCGTCTTCGGCGTGACGATCTGGAACATCACCGGCGGCCTGTTCGTGTTGACGTTCGCCACCTGTCTGGCGACCACGAGCTTCGGGATGCTCATGGCCTCGCTTTGCCGCACCGGCGAGCAGCTTGACGGCATCGGCACAACCGTGATCCTCGCGATGAGTGCCGTCGGCGGGAGTATGGTTCCGAGATTCATCATGCCTCCGTTCATGCAGAAATTGGGCCTGTTCACCATCAACGGATGGGCCTACGACGGGTTCATCGCGCTCTTCCGAAATGAAGGCTTCGCCGGCATCGCGCCCATCTGCCTCGTCCTCGTTCTGATCGCCGCGGCCTGCGACATCGTCGGCAGCATCCTTCTGGCACGCCGCCTCCGCGCAGGACCCGGGAACTGACAGGGGAAGAAGAAAAGCGGCAGTGGCAGTCCAGACCCGATTCAGAGAAAACGTAGCGTCCGACCCCCATGTCGGACGTTGAAGACCAACGGTTTCCGACGGCCGACAGGGGCGTCGGCCGCTACGAGAACAGGCAGTTGTGGGATGGGCAATCCTGCCCATCCTACGGTCTCACTGGTTGTCGGTCTGGGGTGGCACGGTCAAGCGGAGCTTGGCCGTGGTCTTTTCTCGCGCCGCAGGCGCATCACAATGTGATCGTCGTACCCGTCGCGCCGTCGAGGGCTGCGGGCAGGTCCGACCAGTCCGTGATGACTGCCCGCGCCGTCGGCTCGTTGCGAGCCCGCAGGAATTGCACGGCCGCCTGAATTTTCGGCAGCATCGAGCCGGCCGCGAATTGAGCATCGGCGATCATCGCTTCCAGTTTCCCGACGTCCACGCGCCGCAGCGCCTCCTGGTCATCCCGGCCGAAATTGGCGTACACGCACGGCACACCCGTGATGATCGCCAACACATCCGCGCCGACCTCCGAAGCGATGATCGCCGCTGTCAGGTCCTTGTCGATGACCGCCTCGACACCGTGATACTCGCCTTTCTCGTTCTCGATGATCGGGATGCCGCCGCCGCCGCCCGCCACCAATAACTCGCCCGCCTCGATCAGCCACTTGATAATCGGCAATTGCACGATTCGCACCGGTACGGGCGACGGCACAACGCGCCGATGGCCGCGCCCCGCGTCCTCGATGATCTCCCATCCGTCCTGTTCCGAATGTCGCTCCGCCGCCTCCTTCGTTAGGAACGGCCCAATGGGCTTCGTCGGATTCACGAAGGCGGGGTCGCTGCGGTCCACTACCACGCTCGTGACAATCGCGGTGCACGTCCGCTCGACACCTCGGTTGTGCAGCTCATTACGTAGCGTCTGCGATAGCATGTAGCCCATCCCGGCCTGCGTGTTCGCAACCGCCAGTCCCAGATCGATCCGATATACTTCGCTCGACGCGAGCTCGACGCGTCGCATGATTGAGCCGACCTGCGGGCCGTTCCCGTGCGTAATCGTCACCTGCCATCCACGCTGCACCAAATCCGCCAACGGCTTCGCCATCAACCGGCTCAGCGCGAACTGTTCGTGGATGTCCCCGGGACCATCCGGCGTCACCAACGCGTTGCCCCCAATTGCCACCACGATCTTCATTCGCTCACCCGGTCCCACTCACTATTCAGAAGTAGCTGACAATCCCTGATCGTCGCTCCCCAATCGCCAATCGTCAATCCCTACCCTCCTCGCCCACGGGTCCAGGCAGGGCAATCGCAAGAATCGTACCGAAGCCCCCCGCCCAGATGCCACTGGGTTTACGAGCCTGTTTGAGAAGCCCGATCAGAGCCGCCTTCTGTGAAGGCGGTGTGCCGTGGCGTTTGGAGGGCACCGCCTTCACAGAAGGCGGCTCTGATCGGTTTCGTGCCTG
>JAUVGW010000018.1 GCA_030593565.1 Phycisphaerae bacterium
CCATCCAAATGCTCGGAACCCCCCGACTCGATATCATCATCGACAGGCTGATCGTCCGGCCGGTCCGACGGCTCGGATCGATCCTCGCGCGCTGTCTCCCTGGACCAGCGCGCATCCTCCAAATAGCCGTCGAATCCGCCGACGACGCTCCCAACCAGCGAGCCGGACCGTCCCCGGCCCGGTCCCCCGGCTAAATAGCCATCGAACCCAACGCCGGATGTGCCGGCGCACTCGGCCGCAAATAGGCCAGGACCCATGGAATTGGCTCTCCGATTCCGTTACGAGCCAGCGCCCAGGGCCTCCGCCTGTGTTGCATCGCGCTCATGTAGTTTCCCTAATATGCGCCCGATCCACAGGCGCTCCTCGTCCGTCTTGCAGGCGCTCACGATCTTCCGCGCCTTCCGCGATTCCATCGACTTCAGTATCCGAACGACCTCCGCGTCGTCCTTTTGCCGCAGCAGGGCCTTGGCCTCCTTAGCCTTGATCCCCGCCAACAGCTCCATTTCCTTCTGCATCCCGCTGTTATCAGCCTCGATTGCCTGCCTGTCTTCCTCCTCCTCCGCCCGCTTCCTCTTCTCCGCAAACGCCTCCTGCTCGCGGAGAAGCTGCAATAGTTGCCCCTCGAGAAACCGCCAGTTCTGTTGCACCTCCGCCTCACGACGGACCAGCTCGATCCGGGATCGTTCCTGCAATGCCACGTTGTGCTCGATCTGATCCCTCGCCAACTTCGGCGCCTCGTCGTCGATCATCGCATCCGACGCCCCGTCGTCCGTGCCCTCTCCATCGCCACGCAACACCGCGGCAGCACCCAGAATCCGGTCCTTCGTCAACCACCCCTGACTCCACGCATACCCCCCCAAGCCCAACAACGCAGCGATGTTGAGCACCGACATTATCGAAATGGCCTTTGCCAGCCGCTTCAGCACGCTTGTCATCCCTTACCGGCGCGACACCGCCGAGTATTCATCCTTGCCATCCACATTTTGGCTTTCCTATTTCCTATTTCCTATTTCGGCTTTCGGCTTTCGGCTTTCGGCTTTCGGTTTTCGGTTTTCGGCTTTCCTATTACCTATTCCCAGTCCACCGTCGCGGCATGCGCAAATCGTGTCACGTTCATGTCATCAAGCTCCGCCTGCTCCGCCCGGGCCAGCTTCACCATGTACGCCTCTCGCTGCCGCGCCTTCAAACGATCGAGTATCTTCGTTTCCTTTCGGGCCTCGGCCAACGTTGCTCGCTCCTGCGCCAGGATCGCACGCTGCGCCGAAACCTGGGCCGCCGTCTCCAGCACGCCGCGACGCAGCCCAACCAGCCAATGACGACACATCCGCAACGCGTCCACGTTGGTACTCTCCGTCGTCAGCGATCCGCGCATCGATTCCGTCTGTCGCTCGATCTGTAACTCGAACAACTCCTGACGACGGCGCAACGTCGCGATCTCCCGCAAACGCGACGCAACCACGCGCTTCCGCTCGTCCTCACGCTGCTGCCGCAGCCGCAGCAACGGTTCAAGTCGAAATGTGTATCGCTTTGCCATCTACAGTCGATCCAACGTCCGCACTCACACTAACGCACCGCCGACGGGGTGCGACGAGGCGCCAAGGGTGCCACTGGCGGCTTGTCCGCCAGTGTTCGCCAGCAGGCTGTGTGCCACTGCTTCCAGCAGTGTTCCATTCTGCTCTGCACGCGCCACCCGTTATGACGACCTTGGCGATGCACTACCTCGTCGCCTACGGAACGCCACGGAAGGCCCCAGCAGCCCGCCTCCCAGTCGCCTCGGGCGGCGACGGTGCCGCGTTACGGCATTTCGCCTTCTCGCCTATCGCCGCATCAGCCTTTTCGATCTCCTCCGACAACGCCAACAGCGCCCCGCGCGACGCCGCGTAATCCACTCCCTCCACGATCTTCTGTCGCATGAACGTCTCAATGGCGGGCCGCATCTGAATCGCCAAGTCGAACTCCGGATTCGTCCCCGACGCATAAGCGCCGATGTTCACCAGATCCTCGATCTCCGACCAAACCGACAACAACCGCTTAACGCGCTCTGCCGCCGCCAACTGCTCGGCGTCCACCACGTTTGGCATCACGCGGCTGATGCTCTCCAACACGTCAACCGCGGGGTACTGCGCCCGATTGGCCAACCGCCTCGACAGCCAGATGTGCCCATCCAACGTCCCACGAACGGCATCCGATATCGGCTCGTTGATGTCGTCCCCCTCCACCAACACTGTATACAATCCCGTCACCGATCCTGATGACGTCCGGCCGCTACGCTCCAGCAACTTCGGCAGCGACGCAAAAACGCTCGGCGGATAGCCCTTGGTCGCGGGCGGCTCTCCCGCCGCAAGCCCGATCTGACGACCCGCCATCGCCATCCGCGTCACCGAGTCCATCAACAACAGCACATCCGCGCCCTGATCCCGAAAATACTCCGCGATCGCCGTCGCCACATAGCACGCGCGAACCCGCAACGGCGGCGACTGGTCCGACGTGCTCACCACCACCACCGACCGCTTCAAACCCTCCTCCCCCAAGTCCTTCGCAAGAAACTCCGACACCTCGCGACCACGTTCGCCCACGAGCGCCACTACCGCGACATCCGCCCCGGTATACCGCGCCATCATCCCCATCAACACGCTTTTCCCGACGCCCGTCCCGGCGAAAACCCCCAATCGCTGACCCCGACCCACCGTCAACAACGAGTTCACCGACCGGATGCCAACGGAAATCGGCGTGTCGATCCGCGGCCGCGAAACCGCATCCGGCGCCGGACAGTGCAGCGGATAGTACATGTCCGCCGAAATCGGCTCACCACCGTCACATGCCACGCCCATCCCATCCACCACCCGCCCCAGCAACGCCGGGCCGACCGGCACCTTCTGCGAACTCGTCACATGCCGGACACGCTGATCCTTCGTCAAACCCGGTCCGCCATACAACGGCATCAACAACGTCACGTCACGCCTGAAGCCGATCACCTCCGCCAGTATCACACGATCGGAACCGACCGCGATCTCGCACAGCGACCCCACGGGCACCGGCAGCCCCACAGCCTGCACCGTCATCCCCGCCGAAGACAACACACGGCCCGTCACGCCCATCGTCGACGCCGTCCGCACCGTCTCGATCTGTTCAGCCAGAATGCTCATATCTCAACATCAACCACTCAGCGAGCCGGGCCGTCCCCGGCCCCTGTGAGCCGGGCCGTCCCCGGCCCGGTCCTACCAGACTGCTGCACGTTTTGTGGCACAGCGCATCCTTCGCTCCCGACGAAGCCGCGTCATCGCCTTCGCACCTGCCTCCCCTATCCCCTATCCCCCATCCCCTGGTCCCTTAACGACAACGCCTCCAACCGCCCGCGCCAATCAGTCACCAATTCGTCCGCAATCCGTTCGACACGCGACGCCACCCGTGCATCCACCTTGCTAGCAACCGTCTCCAGTTCAACGCCACCCCGACCGACGGACGCATCCTCCAGAACACGAACATGACGCGAGGACTCAACAGCCGCAGCCAACGACTCTGTCAAACGCTTGACCGCCTGCAGATCCGCTGGATGCACGCGGACCTCGACCCTCGTCGCCTCGCCCGCCAACTCCAACGCTTCGCGGCACGCTTCGACGGCCCCGTCCGATGTGAAAGACGCCATCGTATCCAGCTTCCCGCATATCCGCCGCGCAATCGCGATCGCCAAGACCACGACGTCGCGCCGCGCGGCCAAGTACAATTGCTCCCGCCGATTCTCAAAATCTTCCAACATCGCCTCCAACGCCGAAACCAACGGCGCCTGCTCCTCGGCAAACTGCTGTCTGACCTCCGCCAGACCTGCGGCTCGCCCCTCCGCCAATCCCTCCGCATGCCCCTCGTCGCGACCTTGACACCGCGCCGCCTCGCGAATGCCCTCGCGCTCTTCCTCCGCCTGCCGGCGTGACTCGGTGACGATCCCCTCTGCCTCACCGCGCGCCGCTTCCAGAATCCCCTCTGCATGTCGCGAGATATCGCGTAGATCAAGACTGCTCAGCCCCCCCGCCAACAGCCGCGAGTCACCCGCCTTGATCACAGCCCCACTCATAAATCCCTAGCGCCTCTCAATGTATCAACGTCCCGCTTTTCGGCTTTCGGTTTTCGGCTTTCGGCTTTCAAACGATCAGCTCCTTCTCGCCGCCGCGACCGGCAATGATGATCTCGCCTGAATCCTCCAAACGCCGAACGACATCTACGATCTTCTGCTGTGCCATCTCCACGTCACTAAGTCGAACGGGACCCATGTACTCCATCTCCTCCTGGATCATCGCAACCGCCCGATCCGACATGTTCGAGAACACCTTCTCCTTCAAGTCGTCCGTCGCCGTCCGAAGTGCCAGCACCACGTCGCTCGTTTCCACCTCCTTCAACACAGCCTGAATCCCCTTGTCGTTCACCAACAGGATGTCCTCGAAGACGAACATCAACCGTCGAATATGCTCGACTAATTCCGGATCATCGTCGCCGAGTACTTCGAGAATCCCCTTCTCCGTCGTGCGATCCACGAGGTTCAATATCTCCGCCACGGCCTCGACGCCCCCAACACGCTGCAAATCAGCCATCACACCGCTCAGCCTTTGCTCCAACGCCCGTTCCACCTCCTTGATTACCTCCGGGCTCGTCTGCTCCATCCGCGAGATCCGACTCACGACTTCCACACGCTTCTCTTCCGGCAGCCCCACCAAAATCTCGCTTGCCTTGTCCGGCGCCAGGTGTGACATGATCAACGCGATCGTCTGCGGATGTTCCTCCTGAATAAACGTCAGCAGGTTCTCGGCCTCGGTCTTCTGCAGGAACGTGAACGGACGCGAATAATACTGACTCTCGATCTGAGTCATGATGCGGTCGGCGTCAGCCTGTGGGAGCGATTGGGCAAGCAGCACCCGCGCGTACGGCAGTCCACCCGCATCGGCATACGCCCGTGCCAAGGCCAACGAGTGAAACTCCTTCAACACCTGCTGCCGCATTTCTTCCGACACCGTGTCGAGGTGCGCGATCTCCCGCGTGACGGATTCTACTTTCTCCTCGTCCAATTCTTTCAGGATCGCCGCGGCACTCTCCTTGTCTAGGCTGACCAGCAGGATCGCCACCTTCTTGGAACCGGACATCTCCTCCGATTGCGCGTCCGCAGGGTTCAAGCTCGATGTCACCATCGCAAGCCGCTCCTACTTCTCTTCCTTCAACCACTGTTCTACCACACCCGCCACCGACGCTGGATCATCCTGGACCATCTGATCAACCTGCTTGATGATCTGCTGCGTGCGCACCACGCTCTCGTCAACCTCGTGTCCCACCATTACGCCCTCCATCTCCAACGCCTCACCCACCGCCTCCGGTCCACCCGCCAATACCTCCAGCGGCGTATCCGACGCCGCTATTCCGCTCGGAACCGCCTTCACGCCAGCCTCCGCGATGGAAACCTGTGCCCGCTTCACGATCCGAAACACCATGAACAAACTGAACATCGCCAACAGCCCGAGCCCCGCCTGCGGACCCCAGCCCTTGACCAGCGCCAGATAGTCGAGCGGCGCCGCGGCCGCCGCAGTCGCCGGCTCTGCCGGCAAGTCGAAGAACCAGTCCACAACCACGAGCTTCTGCTCAGGACTTTCTTTCCCTTCCGACGACACAAGCGGCGTGACCTGATCTTGAATCCTGGGCAACTCCTTGTCAGCAACCGTTTGAATGTCGCTCGGCTTCGGATCCTCGAGATCCGGCTGCTGAGCCTTCAGGATGCGAACCAGGTAACTACTCGGAATACTGATGGATGCCGTCATCTTCTCCAACGTGCCGCGCGGTTCGCTGCTTCGCCTCTTCTTGGTATCGCGAGCCGCGTCGTACTCGGTCGTGCTCTCCTCGGTCGTGCTGGACCGACTAGGCGTGCCCTCTCCCAATCCCGCCCGCGTATTGGGACGCACCGACGGCTCTCCAGCGCTACTGGTCCCTTTGGTCTCCTGTGTCTTGCTCTCCTCCTTGCTGACATCCGGCTTGCCGTAGGTCACTTCTTCCCGCAGTTCCTCCGCCGGCCGCAGCTTCGCGTTCACGTTCACAACCACGCCGCTGATGTACGCCAACTGGTCATAGATCTTCCTGCGGGTGTGCTCCTCGTGTTCACGCTGCGACTCCAGCAGATTACCCGCCAATCCCTCCGATGGATCTGGTGCCCGATAGGACCGATTCCCATCTGTGATCGTCACGTTCGTCGCGGCCAAACCCGGAACCGCCCCCGCAATGAAATTCGCTATCGCCGCGATCCTGTGCTTGCCCAACGTCCCGCCGCCGTCCGGCTTCACGTCCACGCTCGCGCTCGACGACGACGCCGTCCGTCCCAACCGCCGCCGTTCCGGAACGACGATCAAAACGCGTGCTTCGCGGATTCCCTGAAACTGGCTCACAACGGCTGAAAGCTCCGCCTCCAGCCCACGGTTCTGCTTCCAACGCTTCACCTGATTCGGCTCCCAGACGTTGTCCTCCTTCACCAATGCCTCGTAACCCAGGCTGAAATCCTTCGGTAGCGCGTTCTGCTGTGCCAAGAGCGCCTGCACACGCCGACGTTCGTCTTCGCCGCCGCGGATCAACAGCCGGTCGCCATCGACCCGCGTGTCGATCCCGATCGGAAGCAGTTGCGATTCGATCCGCTGCATATCCTCCGGCCGCAACGACTGATCCAGCAACGCCGTCCATTCAGCCTGCCGGCCCCACTGGATCATCCCCCACATCCCACCCAATAACACCACGAGCAGCAGACCGATCGCCACCCGCTGTGACAGCGACATGGTCCGCAACTGCTCACCGATGTACTTGACTTGTGCGTTCAGGAATTCCATCGCAATCCATTACGACCTAATCCGTGACTCATCCATCCATGCGGCCACTCACACCGACCCACCCAACCGTGCTTCCGCCCCACTCGTCGTTCCTGGCACATCCCGCCATCATCAGACCTTCAACCCCAGAACCCTCGAACCCTAGACCCTTGAATCCTAAACCCTCATCTGCCGCAACTCCGTGTACGCTTCCATCAGCTTGTTGCGAATCTCCATTAGCATGTCGAACGCGATCCCCGCCTTGCGCGTCGCCGTGAACACCTCCGCAACATTATCCGTCTCACCCGTCAACAGCTTCTGCACGCCTTCGTCTGCCTCCAACTGCAGTTGGTTGACCTTCTCGAGACTCTCCAGAAGGTGCGACTTGAAGTCCTTGCCAACCGGCGCCGCCGTGCCGTTCGCTGGCGCCGGGGAGGTCGGACCCTGCACCGGCCGCAACGGCGTCAGGCCGCCGCTGCCTATCGTGGGATCAGCCATGACCGATTCTCCTCATCATTGCCGCATCCTCCGGATGCTGGGGCACCGGCGTCCCGCCGGTGTATCACTGGACCAGGACACGTGCGACGGCAACCTCTACGCCAGTATTCGCAACGTGCTCGCCACGATCGACTTCGTGGCCTCGATCGCCGTCACATTGGCCTCATACGCGCGAACCGCCACCAGACCGTTTATCATCTCCGTCGACATATCCACGTTCGGATACGCCACGATCCCATCCGCATTCGCGTCGGGATGACCCGGATCGCTCACTAAACGCGGTTGGCTCTGCGTATCTTCGACCACGCCATGAACGTGAACGCCCGCACCACCGCGGCCGTCGCCCGGCGACAACAGCGCCACGCGCCGCAGGTACGGCCCCTCCCGACCGTCCGTCTGTCGCGTCGTCTGCGCGTTGGCGATGTTGCCCGAGATCGTGTCGAGTTGAACACGCTGTGCGATCAAACCCGAGGTACTGATATCCAACGCACCAAACATGATGAATCCGCCTTCTCAGTCTCGTCAGCCGCCACGCTTCGTCGTTTCGACGTTTCGCCGTTTCAACGTTTCCTCGCTACAGTCGCCCACGTATCGCCTTCGACAGGCCGTCAAACCGGCCCTTCAACAACTCCGCGCAAGCTTGGTGCATCATCGTGTTCTCAGCCAGCATCGCCATTTGCCGCTCGATCCGGGCGTTCGTCCCGTCCTGAAACAGCACGTTCTCAGACGGCGTCTCACCAGGCGTCACGCGAAGTAACCCGGCACTGTCCGTGCGAAACTGATCCGTATCCGGTAGCTCAAACGCACCACCATGTTCGGCTCGGCGGGCCGACGCATCCCGCAGCGCCGCCTGGAACGCCGAGACGTCCAGTTGCTTCGTTCGGTACCCCGGCGTCGTAATGTTGGCGATGTTCGTCGCCAGCACCCGGTTCCGCGATTCCGTAAACGCCAGCGTCTTCTCCAGCATCGGAGTCGCGCCGCCGCTCATGATGTCCGACACAAACATAGCGCATCACTCCGTTACTGCACCGCCGCCCACCAGGCCGCACCGCTCAAGTAGCAAAACCCATGCCACGTCATCCCGGCCGATCTCGACCCCGACGAGCCGCTTCTTATCTGACCTATCGACACTGACCGGCAATTCCTGCCGACACGCGCAAATCCTGCGTTCCCACTGCCGCGCACCGAAACAAGATGCGGCACAAGATTCCTGCTACGCCGCTGGTGCGAGAATCCCTTCTCGCACCCACTCACGTCAACCGGCACGACGCTGCGGACTCTGCTGAAGCTGCATCGCCGCTTCCTCGCGCCACTTCTTCAGCTTCATCCCCAACGTGCGAACGCCGATACCGAGCGACTTAGCCGTCTTCATCCGATGGCCGCCGAATCGCACCAGCGTTTGTTCGATCAGCCCGCGCTCCATGTCCTCCATCATGTGCCCGGGCCGCATCGAACGCGACAGATTCTCGGCACGCACATCCGTTGACAACCACGGCTCGATAAGGCCGGCGTCGATCTGTTCATCCTGACACAACACCACCGCCCGTTCGCAGACGTTCTGCAACTCGCGCACGTTGCCCGGCCAATGGTAACTCTCCAAAACGTTCAGCGCCCGTTGTGTGACGCGCCTGTCCTCACGGCCCTCACGCCGCGCGATCCGCCGCAGGAAGTACTCCGCCAACTCGGGTATGTCCTCCCGCCGATCCCGCAGCGCAGGCAGCACCACCGGCAACACACTCACACGGAAAAACAGGTCCTCGCGAAACCGCCGCCGGGCTACCCAGTCCGACAAATCCCGATTCGTCGTCGCGATCACGCGAACGTCCGCGTGCATCGTCGAACTGCTGCCGACCCGCTCGAACTCGCGCTCCTGCAACACGCGCAGCAGCTTCGCCTGAACCGACAACGGCACCTCGCTGACCTCATCGAGCAGCAGCGTCCCACCGTTCGCCAACTCGAATCTGCCTTTTCGCAGTTTGTCCGCCCCAGTAAAGGCGCCCCGCTCATGACCAAACAGCTCGCTCTCCAATAGCGTCGATGACAACGCCGCACAGTTGACGCACAGCATCGGCCCCGCAGCGCGAGGCGATGCCCGGTGAATCGCGCGAGCCACCAATTCCTTCCCCGTGCCGCTTTCACCCTGGATCAACACCGTCGCCTGACTCCTCGCCACGCGCTCGATCTCGTTCCGCACTTGACGCATCGCCCGACCGGTCCCGATCAGTTCAGCCTCACCCTCCAGGTCGCGCAGCGTCATCCGCAGCGCCTCGTTCTCGCCGCGCAATCGACCCATCGTGACGGCACGATCCACAACAATCGAAATCTGATCCGCGTCGAACGGCTTCTGGATATAGTCCAGCGCGCCCGACTTCATCGCTTCCACAGCCGTCGGAACACTCGCATACGCCGTCATCAACACGAACGGCGTCTCCACGCCCCGCGACCGCAAAGCGCGCAGCAACTCGATGCCGTCCATCCCCGGCATCTTCAAGTCCGACACGATCGCATCCACGCGCGATCCGGGAATCTCTGCCAGCGCATGACGCGGCTCCGCATACGACGCCACCTCGTGCCCGTGCCCCCGCAGAATATCCGTCAGCGAATCCCGCATCACGTCTTTGTCATCGATCACACATACGCGCGCCATTTCAATCGCTCCGTCCTTGGCATCGTCCCGCCGACATCATCAGCCGGTCCCGAAACTCCGCGATTCCTAATCAAACATGCAGATCTCACAACATGGCTTGCCGTTTGGCGGCCCTTCAAAACCAACCGTCGGCTTTGGTCTTCATAAGATGCAGTCTGCATAAATCACTACACTAGTCCGCCTGCCCCGGCGGCAAACGAACCACGAATACCGCTCCACCCTCCTCCCGATTGCGAGCCGACACCGTCCCGCCGTGGGCCTCGACAATCCGATGCACGATCGGCAAGCCCAATCCCGTCCCCGTCGCACGCGTCGTAAAGAACGGATTGAAGATGCGATCGATTAGATCCCCCGCAATACCCGGGCCGTCGTCCATCACTTCGATCAAGACGCCCCCCGAGTAATCACGCCCGTCGGCCCGGCCATTCGCGTCCTCTTCCGCCGTCGCCTTCAGCCAAACGCGGCCCCCGTCGCCCGCCGCCTGAATCCCGTTGATCACGAGGTTGAGCAACGCCTGCCGCATCCGTAGCGGATCACAGTACACCGCCAAATCAAACGCGGACGGCTCAATCGCCACCGTCGCCCCATGTTCCGTCGCCCAGGATCGGGCGCCGTCCTCCACGGCACCGAGAATCTCACCCAACCGGCAGTCTCGACACTCCAGCCGATACTCCTGTGCGAAATCGAGGATCTCCGAAACCAATCGCTCCAACAGGCGAACCCCCTGCGAGATACGTACGGCCGCCGCCCGAGCGGGCCCTTTGCCGTCCACCTCCTTCTCGATCAACGACGCCGACAGCGCAATGCCGCCCAACGGGTTGCGGATTTCGTGTGCCAGTCCCGCCGCCATCTCGCCCAACGCCGCCAACCGCTCGCGACGCCGCAGTTCCGCGTTCTTCAGTCTCAACTCCTCGCGCAAACCCGCCACTTCGTCGTGCAGACGTTCATGCGCATGCTTCAACCGTTCGGTCACTTCGTTGTACGACGAAATGATTGCGCCCATCTCCCGCTCCCGGGGCGTCAACGCCATTTGGCTTTCATCTTTCACATTTCGGCTTTCGACTTTCGGCTTTCACATTTCGGCTTTCGGCTTTCGACTTTCAACTTTCGACTTTCGACTTTCGACTTTCACATTTCGGCTCATGCCTGTTCGTCCGTCACGCCTGTTGAAGCCTCCATCCCCGCCGACGAGTACGCCGCGCTCGCCGCGCTGCCCGTTTCCAGGGCCTCCAGCCGCCCCGCCACGTCCTGACGCTTCGCCTCCAGCTTGGCGGTATCCTGCTGATCGCTGTGTAGAATCAAGCCCAATGCCGCGTTTGCCTCCTCCAGGAGCTGCGCCACGTCCTTGCGCATCGGCTCATCAAGACTGTTGTATACTTCCGTCCAGTTCTTTCGAAACGGCGACAACTGTCCGTTCAGACCGATCAAGCCGTCCACGAGCTTCTGACGCTCCGCCAACAGACTCAGCAGCGGCTTGGCATCATCCGCAGCCACCATCGCCTTCTGGCGATTCGCCAACAAACGCAATCGCCGATACAGCACGTTCTGTTGCCGAAGCAATTCGACCAACCGCCCCGAATCGATGCTCAATTCTTCAAGTTTCACATTTCGACTTTCAGCTTTCGGTTTTCGGCTTTCGCATTTCGGCTTTCGCATTTCGGCTTTCGGCTTCCTGATCAGTAAACGCCCGTCCGTTGCAAGCGGTCCACCATGCTCTCCCAGTACGCCTTCGAGGACATGCCCCGTTCCGTCTCGAACGCCGCCGCCGGTATCTTCCGAAGCAGCCAACCCATTCGCTCCAGTGCCGCCCGCGCCTCCGCGATATCCCCCAGCCGCTGATAGCTGTGCACGATCTGCATCGACGCCGATATCGCCGCCGGCAAATCCTCGTACCGCCACACCGTTTCGTTGTACGAGTCAATCGCCTCCCCGTACCGTTCAAGTTCAAATAGACAATCCGACCGATACAGGTAGCTCATCCGCAGGTATGTTCGCTCCAAGTCCGACAACGACGGCTCGTCGTACGCTGCCAGTACCGAAATCATCTGATCGTAAATCTCCATCGCCCTGGCCAGCCGGCGACGGACCTCGCGATGCATTGTTGCAACCGCATCCTCGGCCAATCCCGTCAGGTCCTGATCGCGCAACGCCAAACCGCTGCCTCGATATGCATCAGCCAACAGGAACTTGAGCCGGACCATTTGCGGGTCGTCGGGATACAGGGCAACCGCGTTCTCCAAACGGACGATCGCCTTCTCCAAATGCCCGGGCTCCTCGTCCTCCGTGGCTCGGTCGTAGTATTCCACCAGGCGAAGCAAGGCGTCGCGATACTCCTTGGCCTCCGGTCCAAACCACTTCTTCTCGCCGCTGGCATCCACAATGCCGATCAAAACCTCGACGCCGCGTTTGCTTGAATCCCCTCCAATCGCGATCAGACACTCCGCCATCGGTACCATCGAGGCATGGGCCGCAAGCAGCCGGGGATACGTCTCGATGGCTTCTTCGTATGCCGCGACGGCCTCCGGATAACGCCGCGCCGCTTGACACGCCTGACCGAGTTGGCGTAAAGCCGTGGCACGCCGCGAATAGCCGAGATACGTCCGCGTCAATCGAGCTAGGACCTCGATCACACGCTCGGTCATCCCGGCCGAATCAAAGCTCTCCGCCGCCGATTCGAGCGACTCCGCCGCACCGTCGGGATCGAGGCTTTGGGCCTCCGCCAAGGACAAATACGCCTCACCCGCCTGCACAAACAACGCATCGGCCCGACCCATTTCCGATTTCGACTTTCGACTTTCGACTTTCGACTTTCGACTTTCGGTTTTCGACTTTCGGTTTTCGACTTTATCCCTATCCGATGCCGCCGCCTTCGCCATCTGCGAAAGCCCCGTCGCAATACGCGACGCAACGTGAATCCGCGCCGCCTCGTCAGACGCATCCATCATCAACAAGCCCAGACGCATGTACTCGACGCCCATTTCGAGGTCCCCGGCCTGAAACAATGATTCACCGATGGCAATCACCGTCGTCCGAACAGCGCTGCGCTCCAGGTAAGGATGATGATGACCCGGCACAAACCTGTCCTGAATCGCGCGAAATGTCTCCAGTGATCGGGCGTAGCGTTCGAGCGACGCCAGACACTCGGCACGCCCCAACTTGCACCCATCGTGAAGTTCCCCCGCTTGAAACGACCGCAGCACGTCATCGAACAAAACCAACGCCGCTTGTGGACGCTCGTCCGCCTGTTGGAGCCGCCCCAATAGCCAGGTTGCACGCCCCCATAGCCGATCGCGCACCGTCCAATCACTCAGCAATGACCGCAACACCGACTCGGCTTCCGCGGAATAACAGTCGCCCCGCTTACATAAACACAGCGCTTCCGAATACAAGACCGCGGGTTTCTCAGGCGTCCCCGACAGCCTGACCTTGCCCTCCGCCACCAATGCCAACGCCTGCGGCGCCTCACCCTCCGCAAGCAGCCAATCCACCTTTCGCTCCATCGCCCACAAATAGACAACGGGCGACGAAGACGCGTCATCGAGAATGTCATCCACATCCGCCAAGGTCTGGGCTGACGGGACCGGACCGTCATCCAGGTGCATCTCGACCAGACGCCGCCGAATCTGGTCCGCCCGATCCGGCGAAAACCTCAGGACTTCCCGGTAGGCGTCCTCCGCTTCCGCGTCGTTCCCCGACCAGTAGTAGGCGTCCGCGACGGCAATCCAATCGTCAGCCCCCGGCGACGCCCCGTAACGCAGGGCGGATCGGAAGTTCGTGATGATGGAATGGATGTTCTGCTTGCGGTG
Organism: Phycisphaerae bacterium; assembly: GCA_030593565.1. Lineage (GTDB taxonomy): Bacteria > Planctomycetota > Phycisphaerae > UBA1845 > UTPLA1 > JAFGQA01. The sequence continues at coordinate 13,776 of JAUVGW010000018.1, forward strand.
GGACCGCAACGGACGCTCGACCTGATGAACCGTGGTTGCCAGCAGTCGGTGGAATTCCGCACGTTGATCGTTCGGCCGTTCCACGTCCCTCAACAGGTCGAGCAGGTAGGCGTTCGCGCGAATGAGCGCCCCCCGCTCACGTAGCGACGTGACGCGGTCCAGCTCATCCTGATAGGTGACAGGCCGATAGGCCGCCCCGATCCGGATCAGACCCCCGCAGAACAGCAGCAGGCCGACCGCAAGGAGCGGCATCTGCCAACGCCCGGCCAGCGCGACGCGCAACGAAAGGTTCTGGGGCGATTCGCTCATCCTGAGCCTCACCAGCGGATCCGAAGCCATCCCGCCCGGATCAGCAGACCGGCCATCCTGCCCGGTCGAATATGCGGTTCGTCACCCGCACTTGAGGAGCCGCACCCGTCTCACTCGGGAATCGGGACCTAACGCAAACCTCGCGCCCCGCACAGCTCCTGGGTCATGTCATCGCGTGTGTTATCGGCGATAAATGCGCTCTTGACGCAACGCTTCTGCCACCCTCGCCGCTCAATCCGCCGGGAAGAAACTGCTGCCAACCCTGCCATGACGCAGCGCGCGGCCTCCAACAAAAAAATTTGTTTCGCCGGGGAAAAAACCGGCACGAATTGCCGCAACCAACGACGCCTGATCCGTTTGACTGCAATTCAATGATGAAAACCAAGCCGACGTGACCAGCGTAGTGTCTCAGAAATGTAGCGATTCATGCAAACGTCACAACATGGCTTGCTGTTTGGCGGCGATTCAAAACCAACGGCTGACTTTGGTATCACAAGATGCAATTTGCGTAAATCACGACACGAGCACCACCGTCAACCACCACGACCAGCGCTCGCCGCCCCGTAGAGCGCTTCTCGTGCTCGCATCAGTGCCAACAACGCCTCCGCGCAGTGATCCACGCGGATTCGGTTGTTCCACGGTGCCTCACGCACACCGCCCAACACGTCTCGCCAGCTCCGGACGTAGTAGCAGCCCACCTCGCGTACCTCGAGTTGCAGTACAAACCGTGCTGCCGCCAGCACAGCGGCCCGATATGAGTTCGCGCGCCGCTCGTCTCCGACACGCTCCGCCAACGCCACGCCGTCCGCCAAGGCCGCCAGGTACAATGCCGTGTCCACGCCGATGACACCGCGTTTCCCCACGTTGATCGCCCCGTGCAACTCCGGCCAAGGACATGCGTCCTCGGTCACTTGCAGTCGGACGAACCGATCGAGCATACCAAACACAAACCGGCTGGCACGCGCATCGTTCGTCCACGCATAACCTAACGAGAATGCACGCGACAACGCCGCCGCTCCCCGTGGCCCGAGGTCATCAGATATATCCCCGTAGTATATCAGTCCCCTGGTCAACGCCTCCTCAATCCGCACGTCACCGAACGTCGGATCGGACCCCGCCAACGCCAGCAACGCCCACCCCGCAGCCGCCATGTCCTCAGGATCACCCTCCTCGCGGGGACGCAACGCCATCTCGATCCGACCTTCAGCATCCTGCGACACCAAGATTCCCTCGATCAACCGCGCGCGCGCCTCCTTGGCCAACAGCACCGGCCGGCTGGTCGGCGCCACACCCCCGGCGCTCGCAGTCGTCGTCGGGAGCCCGACCGCCGTGGCCCACGACGGCAATGCCGTCATCGCCATCAACAAGTGTGCCGAACTCTCTAAATGGCACGCGTGCCCCGGAAACCACGCCACCATTCCCGCCTCGACGACCTCGGGTTCCCCTTTTGCCGACACCTTCGTCACGGACAACGGTCGGAGAAACCGGATCGACTTGTCGACACCCCGGCTCGCCTTCTCGGCGATCTCCCGCCGGCCGCACCACGCCGTGTATGCAGCAATGCCCCGCAACGCCCGCATCTGCACGAGAGCCGAGTTGCCCTCGCCGTAGCGATCGGAGCTCGGCTGGTACTCGTGCGAAAACCACCCGTCCCGGTTCTGTCGATAGTGCAGGTATGCCCCCAGACGCTCGATGGCCGCGTCCAATTCCGCCGGCCCCATCGGCTCCGGCGGAACGACCGTCGTTCCTCGCACCAGCGCCACCGGCAGATCCCGTGCGGTCTGCTGCCACAGGTGATAGCTCCGAAATCGGAAGTAACGGATGTCGCCTGGAAACCGAACCTTGTGGGCGTGGCGCAGGTCAATGCCCGATTCCGCCGCCTGTAACGCCACATCGGGCGTATAGTTCAAGGAAATAACCTCGCTGGGCCTTGTCCACGCCCGCTTGCCGCGAAATTCAACCCCGATCCCCTCGACCGCCGGCTCGAAGCTATGCAACAACTCGTCAGACCAGGTTCCTCCTTCACCGTAACTCACGGCGAGGTACTCGCGCGGCCCCAGCAACTCAAATTCCAGACCCAGCCCGTCACCCCCGTCCGCCACTTCGAGCTTCTTCTCCGCGACCGACCGGGCCAGCAGCGCGCCTGCCGCCACCGCCGCGTCCATCACATCCATCTCACGCGATTCGGCCCTCGCCAGCTCGGCACCGTCCGACCGAAGCGTTAGATGGACAACCCCCGTCAGGCCTTTTAATGCGGGAGGGCGGTAGCCCACGCCGCGATCACCTTCCCGAACCACGCGTTCACGAAAGGCCCGGCGGGCCGTCTGAACCAGCAACGCCTGATCAACATAAACGACGTCAGGCATCGCGGCCGCCGGTTGCGTTGTCGACACCCCGCCAAGGCGGCTGAAAGCTGTCACACCATCACTGTCGGCGGGCGCCGACGTCGGCCGCGACATACCACCTCGACTGACAGGCTGTCCGACCGACTGCCCCGACTTCGGCTGGGCCAACGAGCCACTGACTGCAACCAATATGGCAACCACCCAGGCGGCGACACAACTGTGAACACATCGCATCATCAGATCCTCATTCTCGCCCACACAGCGAGCCGGGTCGTCCTCGACCCGGTGGCCCTCCGCGTGAGCCGGGCGGTCCCCCGCCCGGTCGACCGGGTCGAGGACGACCCGGCTCACTCCTTGATATTTCGGCTTTCGGCATTTCGGCTTTCCACATTTCGGCTTTCCTATTTCGGCTTTCGGCTTTCGGCTTTCGACTTTCTGGCTACCAGAAAGCGTACTCGTTTGCCTGGCATCTCGAACTCCGCCGGCAGCCAACCCGCCACATCGCCGTCCAACTGGACCGGTACCGGCTGTCTCGCCCAAACCCGGACACGCCGAGCTTGCGTGTAGACAACGCCACGGCTCCCGAGATGCCGCCTCAACAGCACGTTCGCCGCGTGCCGCAATACCCCACCCTGCCAACGGCACGGGAGGACGCACACATCCAGAAGCCCGTCAGCCGGAACCGCTTTCTCCAAAATGCGGAAGCCCACGGCATACCGCGGCACGTTACCCACGAAGACCATCGCAGGTCCCTCGTGTACCGGTTGGCCATCTACTTCTACGGAGATAGCCGGAAACGAGTCTCCCCAAAACGTTCGCCACAGCGGCCAGAAGTAGCTCAGATACGTGATATGGCCACCTCGCGTCAACGTCACCCGCCGCACCACCTCGGCATCGAAGCCGATACCGCCGATCAACAGGAACGGCCGACCGTTCATCACCGGCACGTCCAGCGTTGATTCGCTTCCGTCCACGAGCGCCCGCCACAGCCAATCCGCCTCCGCCCGGATGCCCAGGTACTTCGCCAGGATATTCTCAGTCCCTTGCGGCACCACCAGAATCGGCACGCCGTCGCCTTCCATCCCCCTGACGGCCTCGCTCACCGTCCCATCCCCCCAGCCACCACCAACGCCCGCAAGCTCTCCCGGCAGCTCCGGCCGGCAACCGCCGCCACCTCTCCAGGCCCTTGCGTCTCGTGAACCCGCACATGCCACCCCTCGTCCGTCGCCCGGCGACAGAAACCCGCCAACGCGGACCGCCGACCGGCCCGACCCGATATCGGGTTCACAACCACCTGTATCACGCGCGATTTCACCATGAACCCATCGTTCGGTATTCGTTGTTCGTTTTGCCGCATTTCGACGTTTCGGCATTTCGACTTTTTGGCGTTTCGACGTTTCGACGTTTCCTGTATCGTCATTCCATGGGATTCCAGCATTAAACGACCGGCAATCGACGATTAACGAATAACGATCAACGAGGAAGATCCAAGCATGGCTCGCCATCATTCAGGCTCGGCGGATACCGAAGCCAAACCGAAGAACCGCCCCAAGGCAACCCGGACGACGGCGAGCGAGGGGCCACCCGCGCCACAAACCGACACCATTCGCGACACGTTCGACTCGATCGTCGTCGCGTTCATTCTGGCTTTTGTCTTCCGCGCATTCGTCGTCGAGGCGTTTGTCATCCCGACCGGCTCGATGGCGCCGGGGCTCTACGGGATGCACGGCCAACACCGCTGTGCCGCCTGCCAGTATCCTTTCGCCTATGGCATCCGCGAGCCCACCATCATCCTTGATGAACTGGGCAAGGTCGTGGAACGCCGTAAAGGCACGCTCGACGGCCAATACAATGTAACGTGTCCGAACTGCGATTATGTAGGCGCCGGCAACCACAACCTCAACAACTCGTCCAACCCCGTCGTGGCAAGCTCCGGCGACCGAATCCTGGTCCTCAAATGGCCCTACGATATCGGCGGCCGATGGCTTGGCCCAAAACGATGGGATGTCGTCGTCTTCAAGGACCCCCAGAACGGCGACACCAACTTCATCAAACGCCTCATAGGCCTGCCGGGCGAGGTCCTCGAAATCATCGATGGCGATATCTACGCCGTCCCAATGGAAAACGTCCCCACCGACATCAAAAAGGCCCTTCTAGAACCGCCGCCGAAGCTTCCGGGCGACGACCGCCGGCTCGATGACGAGCAGCTGCAACGACTCGCCGCCCTCCTCAAGATCCAGCGGAAAACGCGAGTCGCCCAGGATTCCCTCTGGATCATCCACTACGACCACGACTACAAGCCCGATCCGAGCAGGGGGATCGGCTTCAATCCGCCAAGATGGGTCCCCGCAGACAGTGACGCAGGGAAAGCCTGGAATGCCCTGGCCCCACGAATCACCTTCCTTCCCCATAACGACGAGGAACACTGGCTGGAACTCACCGGCAAGCCCATCGCAGACAGCTACGGCTACAACAACGTTTCCACGACCCGGGCACAAGTACCCCGTGCGGTCGGAGATGTTCTCCTCGAATTCGTCCTCGCCCCTCGAGATAGCGCCCCCTCCCCAACGAACAACGAAAAAGGCCACATCGTGCTCTCCCTCCGCAAGGACCGGGAGGAGTTCAGGGCCACGATCTTCGCAGATGGTTCGGTACTTCTGGATCGCGATGGGAAAGGCGGTGTCCGTATTCCGATCCGCGATAACGCCAGAATCGCCCCCCTTAAGGCGGATCAGCCTATCAGGGTTGAGTTCGAGAACGCCGACTACAGGGTCGCTCTGCGAATCAACGGCGTCGAAATCGCCGCCACCACCGACCAGCAATACGAACCGCCCCTTGAGGAATTCCGTACCCACAGTGGCGACCCGGAAAATCGCAATGGCCGCGTCAAGATCGAGATAGGCGCGCGGGGCATACCCCTCGAAATCCGCCACCTTACCGTCCACCGAGATGTCTATTACCGGTCAGATGAGTTCAACAGGCTTGAGGATAAGAACCTCTACCGCGGTTATCCAGGCTGGGGCACAGTGACCAACCCGATCTTGCTCCGCGACGATCCGCCGGACTATTTCTGCTGCGGCGATAACAGCCCTCAAAGCAAAGACTCGCGGCTGTGGTGGGAGGTCTGCCCAATGCTCCAGGCGCGGGCCGGCGCGAACGAATATCAGTTGGGCACGGTACCGGGCGATCAGATGATCGGCCGGGCGTTCTTCGTCTACTGGCCCAGCGGTTTACGTCTGTCAAAAAAGACACTTGCCATTATTCCCAATGTCGGGAGGATGCGCATCATTCGATGAGACAACACGTTCCGACCATTGCCGCCCGTGCCCAATCGCCCCGCGCGAGGTGCCGCCTCCTGTCAGTTATCCACATTTCACATGCGCGGGCACGAAAGGATGTCGTTTTTGCCCACCTGCGGACAGGCGATGGTGGCGGTGCAGCAGGCCACAATGAAGACCTCCGGGTCCCAAATTCATGCAATAATGTAACTTGCTGCCGTGTAAAGAGTTGTGAAGGCAACCCCGATTTTCTAAAGGTTTCTTTACCACGATGCCCCTTGCCGCCATATACTGCCCCTCCCGCCGCCGAGTTGTGGCACAGGCGTCAAAGCCCGTGATCCCGCGGCGGTTCGTAACAAGTTGTCAACACGGCTCTGAACCACCGGATCGGATCATTCCATGTCTCAACTCAAGCCCCTCCTGGAAGCACGCGGACTCCTGAAGGCCTACAGCGGCCGAGTCGTCGTTGACAGAGTCGATTTCAAGGTGGATCGCGGCGATATCGTCGGGCTCCTCGGCAGGAACGGAGCCGGAAAGACCACCAGCTTCCGAATGGCCATGGGCATCGTAAAACCGGACGGCGGCTCCGTCCTGTTCAGCGGCGAAGACATCACCCGCCTGCCGATGTACCGCCGAGCCGGAAAGGGCCTTGGCTACCTATCGCAGGAAAGCAGTGTATTCGTCCGATTGTCCGTCGAGAAGAACCTGCTCGCTATCCTCGAGCTGATCCGCGGCCTATCCGCCGCCGAACGACGGAAACAGGCGCACGAGCTGATGGAGCAGTTCGGCCTCCTCCGAAATGCCAAACAGGAAGCCAGGACCTTGTCCGGTGGCGAGCGGCGCAAACTCGAGATCGCGCGGGCACTGGTCACGAAGCCAGCCATCATCCTCCTCGACGAGCCCTTCAGCGGCGTCGATCCCATCGCCGTCCAGGACCTCCAACGCGAGATCATTCACCTAAAGGATGACCTCGGACTGTCCATCCTCCTGACCGACCACAACGTCCGGCAGACCTTGGAGGTCACGGACAGGAGCTATATCATCCATGAAGGGAAGGTCATCGCCGAGGGAACGCCCCGCCAACTCATCAACAACCCGCTCGTCCGCGAGGCCTATCTCGGGGCCACCTTCAAAGGCGACGAGTTCGACCAGTAACGGCTCCGTCACCGACCGCGCGCCACCGGCCTTATGGCAGATTCAAGATGCCCGTAGCGTCCGACCCCCGTGTCGGACGTTGAACACCAAGGGTTTCCGGCGGCCGACAGGGGCGTCGGCCGCCACAGGGTTTCTTACATTTCCTCAGTCCACCCAATAGCAAACCGAAGGCATCGCAGGCTGCACGCGGGGTTTGACGGGGGGAGCGTCGTCCGCCACCCGCAGCCTCCGAATGAGCCATCGAAACTGTGTCCACAACCGGCGAAGCCTCGATCTCACGCCTGATCGGCGTCGATCCAACGAAGATGGCATGGAAAAACCCTCCCGCCCGGCCAAACGGCCCGGCAGTCTGGGCGAGGTGCCTTTCGTTCCTGCACACGGTGTGCCACACGACCGACGGGCGCTGAAACGTCCTCATGCCGCGCGAGTCGGGCATTACTACCCAGCAACCGGCTGCATTGGGGATCCGATATTCCCCACCTCGGCGGCCAACCCGCCGGCAGATTCTCGCGCGAAACACTGCCAAGCCATGAATCACTACTGGAAAGACCCTTGGTGAGCCGGTATAGTTATATGAACGTGAGCTACCGACGGCAGCGATGGAGGGAGCTGGACAGCCCGCAATCTTCCCACTAGGTACTAGCGCGCAGCCTCCTCCGTGCATGTCGGCTCACTATAAGATAGATCCAGCGCCCGCCCGATAAGGGGTAGCAGGGACGCTCGGACGCCCGTGCTTCAGGCGCCTCCGAGTGATTCTCGCAACGGGATGCGATTCCCGGCACGCCACGTGTTGGGAGTAGGGATAGGCGTGTGACGAGATGGCGAAGGCGTGCCGCCCCCTCGGCGGCCGTCACCGTGAGGGTGCCCCGGCCGCCTCGAAACCGCGCGAGCCGACCCCGCCAGCCGCGGTATAGACCAGACGGAGAAGATGGCAAAACGACTTGAGAACATGATGTTCGTCCGCGAGCTCGGCACAGGCGCCGGCACGCAGGTCTGCCTCATGCGCGACGTCAAGGACGGAAAGATGTACTGCAAGAAGTACGTCTCGGTCAGCGCGCCCAATTGGCAGTCCCAGGTCAGACAATTGAAAAACGAATTCGACGTCGGCGTCGGAAACGCGCATCCCGTCCTACGCAAATCAGTCGAATACGGCATCGTCAAACGCAAGCTCCGCGCCATCGAGGCCTATAATATCCTCCCGTACGTGGACGGCCTGCCGATGGACAAATACGCGGAAAGCACGTCGGTCTCGCTGCTCGTCAAGGTCTTTTGGCACGTCGCCGACGGCCTCCAGGACCTGCACAACCGGGGCTTCGTCCACGCCGACATCAAGCCGCGCAACATCCTCTGCGCGAAGAACGGGCGGCCGACCATCATCGACTTCGGCCAGGCCTGCCCTCTCATGACGCGCAAGCAACGCATCCAGGGCACAAAGGACTTCATCGCCAAGGAGCAGGTTGAACGAAAGCCGCTCGACCAGCGTACCGACGTCTTCGGCCTCGGCGCGACCATGCACCGCATCTTCCTCGGAACGTCCGCGGACACCGAGTTGAACACGACCAGCGTCGGCAAGACCGGCATCAACATCGATCGCTGGCGAAGCACCAAGCTCGAACAGGCCGGTGAACTCGACGCCACCGTTCTCAAGCTCATCCAGGATTGCTGCCGGCCCGAACGGTCAGACCGCCCCGACACAATGCAACTCGTCAAGGACCGTCTCGAAGTCAGCTTCGATCGCTTCAGCAGAACTGCCTAGAGCAGATTCAGGACCACCGTAGCGTCCGACCCCCGTGTCGGACGTTGAAGACCAACGGTTTCCGCCGGCCGACAGAGGCGTCGGCCGCTACGAAAGCAGGCAAACTGCTATAGCGACCCTTCAAGACCTCCGGTCGGCGATTCTCACACCAATCCCAGTGCCAAACGGGATGCTGCTGCTATAGTCTTGAGACGGGCCCTGGTCGAGGATCGACCAACCGCCCGGCTAGAGCAGCTCAAGAAAAGGCGTAGCGGTCGACGCCCCTGTCGGCCGTCAAGAATAGTTGGTATTCGTCGTCCGACACGGGGGTCGGACGCTACGGGATTTCTAAAGATGCCACAGATGGGACGAACGGTATCAAGACATGCGTGACTGGCTTGAAACCTACAAACCGGTAGCCTCGGGCAGGACACACCTGTTGCTCGCCGCCGCGCTATGGAGCGCCGTTGGCACTCCACTGCTGGTCTTCGGCGCGGTCTGGGCCGTGTCTGCCCATTTGGGCGTTTGGCTGTTGCCGATCGCTATCGGCATCGGCATTCTCAAGGCGCGATTCGTTCTCAGTCGAGTCGCCGCGAGCATGATCGACCGCATCCGCACGCGCGGCGACGACCGTTGCCTTGGCGGGTTCATCTCCGTTTGGTCTTGGTTCCTCGTGGTCGCCATGATGACGGCAGGCCGGCTCCTGCGCGGCAGCCCCCTCCCCCGAATGGTCATCGGCCTCATCTACGTCGCGATCGGCGCGGCCCTTCTCCTCGCCAGCCGCCACATTTGGAAAGCTTGGCGAATCCACACCGCCACAAGCGGCGCAGAACCGAACGATGATCCTCAATGAAACGGCTGATGGTCGACGGCTGACGGCTGGAGTAGATTCAAGATAATCGTAGCGGCCGACCCCCGTGTCGGACGTTGAAGACCAACGGTTTCCGGCGGCCGACAGGGGCGTCGGCCGCTACGAAAGCAGGCAAGCCGCTATAGCCTACGAATACTTCTCGTCCACCACGCCGTCGATCTCGGCGCGGAGCGATCTCGCATCGGCCCGTAACGTGTCGGATCGATCCCGCAGTTCGGCCTGCGTGGCTTCGTCTGTGATGCCCGGCAAGTTGATCATCACATTCAGCCGTGCGCCTTCGAGGGCCGCGTGCGCCATGAACGCCGCAACGCCGGCATCGGACAGGCAGTTCTTCTTCGACTTGTCCAGCCCCACACGGGCTAGCTTCATGACGTCATAGGCCGTAGCCATAATCGTCAGCGGCGTCTCGGTCGCTCCGATCGTCGCCGCCTGCATCTTCGCGTCCTTCTCGGGATCGTCGTCCGGCAGCCACCAGCACACCATCAAGCCTTTGAAGGCCTCTATGTCTTCGTTCACGAGGCGGCTCAGACGGCCCAGCAATTCGTCCGCCTGGTCGATCGTGTCGTGCAGCTTGCCGGGCGTGCCGTCCTTCTTGTCGTTCAGCCGTCCCACCATGCCGCACAGTGCCGCGCCGATGGCGCCGGTGTACGCGCTCGCGCTGCCGCCGCCGGGCGTCGGCGCCCGGGATGACAGGTCTTTCAAGAAGCTCGGGCCGCTTTCGATGATCTCGCTCATGTGATTCTCCAAGCGTACGGGGCCGATTCGATCCCGCGCGGACCATAGCATCCGACGCTCGACCGGGCAACCGCCCAGTCGAGCGTCAACGCGCTCCCCTGTGGGTCGCGGCTAAACGATGGGAGACAAGGTCTTCTCGGATCATGTTTAGCCGCGACCCGCTGGGGAACGCGTCACGCACCTTGATACCGCCTCGCAAACGCCGGACCTGTCGCGATGTGACCGGCGCAAAAATGACCCCGTGAGTCCTCTGAGGGCTCACGGGGCTCTTGAAAGGGGACACGACAGCTTCATTGAATTAGTAGGCCCCGCTCGCCCGAGAATCAAATCAAGCGGACAGTTTTTTCGCGTGTTTACGTTCACACCGTGAATTGAGCCGCCCGACCCCGACCCGCTCGCCCGTGAAAAATACGGGGCCGACGGTAGCCGGTAAGATACGACCTCGCTTGGACCGAGAGACGACGCGTGACGCCTGACCGCCTTACCTTCTTCAGCAGACCTGCCGTACGCCGCGCCGGCTGGGCATTGCTCGCCGTGGTGTTTGTCAGCGGCATTGTCGGCGGCATCTATCGCGGCACCAAGGCGGACCCCGATCCGGACTGGGGGTCATTCCTGCCGGAATCGCGGTACGTATGGGAACACGGTCGCATCCCGTCCGAGACGCCGATGTTCGGCTATCCGCCCGCCGCGTTTTTCGCGTTGTGGCCGTTCACGGTCTGGGTGCCGCAGCCGCTCGGCCTGATTGCGTTCGTCACGGTAAACGTGTTGGCGGCAGTCGTGTCCGCATACGTCTTGTGGCGCTGGTGGTTTCACGGTCGTCCGTCAGGCAGCGGCAGCGCGATCGTCTGGCCGCTGCTGCTATTCGTGGCCCATTTTCAGCATGTCTTGCAGGCCAACCAACTCACCATCTGGATACTTGCACTGTGCGTCGTCGGCCTGACACTGCTGATGCGCCGTCGGCCGTGGCTCGGTGGCTTCGTGTTGGGGGCCGCCGCTTGTATCAAGGTGACGCCGCTCGTGTTTGTGGCGTATCTGGCGCTGCGGCGTCAATGGCGCGGGTTGGGCGGCATGGTACTGGCGATCATCCTGCTCGATGTCCTGCCGTCGGTCATCTTCTTCGGTCCCGGCGGGGCGATCCGCGAGCATCGCGGATGGCGACAGCGCGTCGAGTGGTACTCGAACGAGCGGATGATCGAGCAGCCGCTCCTCCGCACGCGGGCGCACGGCAACAACTGTTCGTACTCGATCGTCCTGGCGCGATGGCTGCGACCGAGCCCGGAAGCCGACTATCAGGTCGTCCTATGCGGCGACCCGCCGAAGGAGGTCATCGAACAAGCCCGGGCGAGCCTCCAACCGAACGAAAGGCTGGTTCTCGATCCCAGGCCGATGAGCGAGGCGACGTGGGAACGTCGCCGTGACGACATCTCGGGCGTGCCGCGGTTTCATTTGGCAAGCTTCTCCGCGCCGGTCGTCCGGGCGATCTGGGCCGCGACCTTGATCGTGGCGATCGGCGCACTGGCCTGGGCGACGTTCCGGCGCAGGCGAACGCCGCCGGGCGGCCCCGGCTGGACGGCCGAGGCGTCGATGTGGCTGATGGCCATGTTCTGGCTCACACCGATGATGCGGGACTACTACCTTGCGATCGCCCTGCCGGCCTACATCGTCGTCTGGCACGGCGTCTCGAAGTACGCTCCACGATGTGGCCGACGCTTGGGCGTGTGCTGCGCGCTCGGGGCGCTGGCGGTGTTCCCATTGGGCGGTTTCGTCGGTCTCGTTAGCCACACGGCCACATGGTACGGCCTGCATCTCGCGACGCTGGCGATGCTCGCGGCCGCCACCGCCTGGACCTGGTGCACCGCACCAGCTAACCACCCCGCGCCAAACCAGACCAGCGCCACCGAACCATCCGGTCGTCTTTCAAAAACCGAGGCAACGCCCTTATGATGCACGGCGGTACGCTCGCTCGCTTGGTGAGCGCTCTTTGCGGCGCTGTGGCACGATGGGCGATACTACCTGTTCAGCCGGGGTGGCATGGGTTAGCGGAGCCGCGCTGAGCGGAGGAGCTTACCCGTGGGATAAGGAACCTCGAGGTGTTCCCACGGGTAACGAGTGGGCCACCCTGAGGGGTGGCCCACTCGTTACCCATGCCACCCCGGCTGAACGCTTTACAGGTACGGGCGACATCGCCTGCCACACGCAAAGAACGAACAACGGTGAACCATGCCTGACAGCCTTGAATTCAAACTCGTCGATGCCTTCGCCCTGTCACCCTATTCCGGCAATGTGGCCGGTGTCATCCTTAAGGCCGACGGCCTGACCGACCGGCAGATGCGGGCGATCGCCGCCGAGTTCAACGCCAGCGAGACAACCTTCATCCTGCCGCCGACGACGAAAGACGCGGCGGTGCGCTTTCGCTGGTTCACGCCCGCCACCGAGGTCGATTTCTGCGGCCACGCCACGCTCGGCGGCGCCCATGCCCTGTTCGAGTCCGGCCGCTTCACACACGCGCTCGCCGAGCCGGGCACCGTCCTCCCGATCGAGACCAAGGCCGGCATCCTCACCATCCGCACGGAGAAGCACCCGAAGCCGGACATGCCGTACACGATCTGGCTGGACATGCCGCACACGGCACAGAAACAGACACCTGTCGTCGTCCCCGCAATCGCCAAGCACCTCGGTCTCCCCGAGGACATGATCGATCAGGCCATCCCGGCCGTCAGGACGTTGGACGACGACGTCATCCTGGCCGTCCGCGATCTGCAAACGCTCCTGACGCTTGAGCCGCTGATGGCCGACCTGAAACGCTACTGCATCAAGAACGGCATCCGCGGCGTGCTGGTCACGACGACCAACGCGCTGTCCCGTGCGACGGTCGTGCAGTCGCGGTTCTTCGCGCCGGCTGCCGGCATTGACGAAGACCCGGTCACGGGCTCCGTCCACGGACCACTCGGGTTGCATCTCGTCAACTGCGGCGTGGTTTCGATGAAGGAGGGCAAGGCCGATTTCCACTGCGCCCAGGCAAAGGCCGGCGGCCGTGCGGGGCTCGTCCGCGTCGTCGTGACCGAATCGGGCGAGCAGGGCGAGAAGCACGTTCGCATTGGCGGCAGTTGCGTGACCACAGCCGAGGGCCGACTCACCTGCCTGCCGCCTGACAAGGACTGAGCACTTCACCGGCGAGACGCCGGTGCCACAGGGGTGGTGCCACAGGGGGCGGCGTCGCTCGTGCGAGATTCCCATCTCGCACGAGTTCTTTGCAGGATTCCAATCCTGCAGGGCTTCGGGAAGGGATACCCGCCGGAGTGGGTGCGAGAAGGGATTCTCGCACCAGCGGGCACCAGCGGTTTTCAACGTCCGACACGGGGGTCGGACGCTACGTTGTCTTCGAGACTGCATTAGCCGCAGGGCCAGGCGGTGATGCGGTGGGCAATCGTGGCCGGGTTGATCGCGCGGCCATCGTAGCGGGGGAGGGATTCTATTTTGATGTTGTGGATGACGCGGGCGAGTTCTGCTGCGTAGAGGCCGGTGTTGCGCTCCGGGATGAGGATGCGGCGGACGTAGTTTGTGACTGCGCGGCGAAGGGAGTTTTCGGGGATGGGCCACAGGCTGTGGATGGTCAGGTGGCTGACACGCGCGCCGGCGTCGCGGACCGTGGCGGCGGCGCGGCGGGCGGGCTGATCGGCGAGGCCGTAGGAAAGGAGGAGGGTTTCGGCGTCGGGATCGGAATCTGGAACGGTGATTTCGAGGAGGTCCCGGTTGTCGGTCATCTTCTCGAACAGGTGATCGAGTTTGGCTTTCAGCCGCTGGGGCGCGCGCGTAATGGCGTTGTATTCGTCAATGGTTTGCTGTGGCACCGGCGTCTCGCCGGTGGGGTCACCGGCGGGGCGCCGGTGCCACAGGGTGTCGTGTGTCGCGACGGGGCCTATGGATTGGGCGATGTCGGTGGATGTCAATAGCAGGACGGGGGAGCGGAGTTGTCCTGCGATTTCTAGGGCCTTGTGTGTGAGATGCCATGCGGAGGCGGGGTCTGTGGGGGCGAGGACGGGGAGGGGGATGCTTCCCGGCGTGAGATGACGGGCGCGTGCCACGTCGGTGTCACCTGCGAGGTAGGGCATCGTGTCGGTTTGGCCGCGCGGGCTGACGCCCGCGGCTCGTGGTTTGGATTGTGGGTCGTCCTGCGTCGGGCCGAGGTGCTGGTACTGGATGATGACGATTGGGAGTTCCGCGAATTGCGCAACGCCGAGT